>JASLEM010000279.1 GCA_030151165.1 Burkholderiaceae bacterium | reverse complement strand
GCCTTCCGAGAGCCCTGCCATGAAGATCGATTTCGTCTCCGACGTCTCCTGCCCGTGGTGCGCCATCGGCCTCGCCTCGCTCGAGACCGCGCTGGAGCGCCTCGGCCCGGAAGTGCCCGTGACGCTGCATTTCCAGCCGTTCGAGCTCAATCCGCAGATGGCGCCCGAGGGCGAGGACACCGCCGAGCACATCGCGAAGAAGTACGGCATGCCCGAGGCGCAGGTCGCGAAGAACCGCGAGATGATCCGCCAGCGCGGCGCGGACGTCGGCTTCACGTTCAACATGGACAAGCGTTCGCGCATCTACAACACCTTCGACGCGCACCGCCTGCTGCACTGGGCCGAGGTGCTCGACGAGGAGCAGGGCACCACCGGCGAGAACGCACTCGCGCTCAAGCACGCGTTCCTCAAGGCCTACTTCACCGACGGCCAGGATCCGAGCTCGCACGACACCCTCGTGCGCTACGCGACCGACGCCGGCCTCGACGGCGACCAGGCGCGCGAGGTGCTGGCCAGCGGCCGCTACACGGCGGAAGTGCGCGAGCGCGAGCAGTACTACCAGCAGCGCGGCATCCACTCGGTGCCGGCCATCATCATCGACGACAAGCACCTGATCTCGGGCGGCCAGCCGCCGGAGGTGTTCGAGCAGGCGCTGCGCCAGATCGCGGCGCATCCGGCCGCCTGAGCGAGGCCGCCGTGGCGATCACGATCTTCCACAACCCGGCCTGCGGCACGTCGCGCAACACGCTCGCGATGATCCGCAACAGCGGCGAGGAGCCGGCGATCGTCGAGTATTTGAAGACGCCGCCGACGCGCGCCGAGCTCGTCGCGCTGATCGCCGCGAGCGGCCGTCCGGTGGCGGACTTCGTGCGCCGCAAGGAGGCGCAGTGGGCCGAGTTCGAGAAGACGCTGGACGGCGCCGTGCTCGGCGATGCCCAGTTGATCGACCTGCTGGTCGACGTCCCCCGGCTGCTGGAGCGCCCCATCGTCGTGACGCCGCTGGGCACGCGCCTGTGCCGGCCGTCGGAGGCCGTGCTGGACATCCTGCCGTCGCCGCAGCGCGGCGCGTTCACGAAGGAAGACGGGCAGGCCGTCGTCGACGCGCAAGGGCGCCGCATCGGGGGCTGAACGCTCAGGCGAGCGCCGTCCGCGCCCACGCGGCGAGGCCCGGCATGAGCGGACGCCGGTCGAGGTCGGGCACGTCGCGCAGGATCCAGTGCGACAGCGCCACCGCCGCGATCTCGTTCGGGTGGAAGTCCTCGTCGGGAAACGGGAAGTGCGCGTCGTAGCCGGGAATCTTCTCGAGCGCGCGACGCTTCGGCACGCCGTCCTGCTGCACGATGCGCCAGCCGTCGGCGGTCTTCTCCACTTCGATGCCCACCGTCTCGAAGTCCTGCGGCATGCGCGGCACCGGCTTGTCCGGCATCGTCACGTCGGGCATCACCCAGCCGCTGCCGCCGACCTGCGCGAGGTCGAACGCCCACGCGACCTCGGGCCCGTCGGGGTTGATGCAGCGATGGGCCGCGAGCCACGCGTCCGCGGGCGCGGGCGTCATGCGCGCGAAACCGAACACGGTCGTGAACAGCGGCTCGAAGCGGGCCGGATCGGCGCGTTCCAGCACATGCGTCTGCTCGTGGATCAGCAGGTTGCGCCCGCGCGGCGTGACGGCCAGCTTGCCGGCCTCGACCATTTCGCGATGCATCGCCGCGAAGCGTTCGGCGGTTTCGCGCGGCAGCACGATGTGCGGCCCGCGCGTGTGCGGCATGCCGCCTTCGGCGCGGTCGTCCAGCTTGATGAACGACCACGGCGTGCGCGCATACAGCGGCGCGCGCCCGGCCAGCAGCGGCTGCATGCGCTCGACGACGCCGCGGATCGCCACGCGCTCGTCGTCGCTGAAGGGCAGCACCGCGGCGGCGTCGAAGTCGCGCACCGCGATGCGCGCGTCGGCCAGCGACATCCCCGCGAGCGGCGAACGCATCCGGGCGCGGATCTCCAGCAGGCCCATGCCGGCGTAGTAGCCGTCGCCGGGCTGGCGCAGCGCCGTGGCGCCGTCGTCGGGCGACAGGAAGCGCACCTGCGCCGCGGGCGCGGCGGCGTGCGCTGGCGTGGCGGGCAGCAGCGCCAGTCCGGCGGCGCCGAGCAGGGAGCGGCGGGCGAGGGTCATTTGTAGCTTTGCAGGTGGATGGACGTCTCCGTCGCCCCGATCCCCTTGATCAGCCGCACGCGTTCGAGCACCGCGGCCAAGTCGGCGAGGTTGGCGGAGCGTACCTCGGCGAGCAGGTCCCAGCGGCCGTTCGTGTCGTGCAGCTCGCCGATGCCGGGCTCGCCGAGCAGGATGCTGATCACCTCGCGCGTCTGGTTGCCCTCGACGGCGATGCTCATCCAGGCGGTGATCTCGTTGTGCTCGATGTCGGGCCGCAGCCGCACCGTGTAGCCGACGATCGTGCCGGAGTCCTCCAGCTTGGTGATGCGGTTGTTGACGGTGCCGCGCGACACGCCCAGCCGGTGCGCGAGCGTGGCGACGGAGGCGCGCGCGTCGGTGCGCAGCAGGGCGATCAGTTGTTGGTCGAGGGTGTCCATGGCGTAAAAATCGCGTCAACAGAAATTGCCGAAATGGCAGCCGAGGCTATCGATATGTCAAATTATTGATCGAATCGGAGCAGAGTTGCCCATTTCGCTTGCCACGAGGCGGCTGAACAATGTCCCTATCGACAACGGAGACATTTCATGACGACCTTGCTCACCACCCGCGACATCGGCGCCATCGTCGGCGCGAAGGGCCTGGCCGCCTGCCTCGGCACGCTGGTTTCGTACCTCGAGGAAGACTTCGCCCGCTGGGGCGAGTTCGACAAGTCGGCGCGCGTCGCCAACCATTCGAAGGACGGCGTGATCGAGCTGATGCCGATCTCGGACGCCCGCCTCTACAGCTTCAAGTACGTCAACGGCCACCCGAAGAACACGCGCGCCGGCCTGCCCACCGTGATGGCCTTCGGCCTGCTGGCCGACGTCGACACCGGCCGTCCCGAGCTGCTCAGCGAGCTGACGCTGACGACCGCGATGCGCACCGCCGCGACCTCGGTGATGGTGGCGCGCCGCGTCGCGCGCCCGGACAGCCGCGTGATGGCCGTGATCGGCAACGGCGCGCAGAGCGAGTTCCAGTCGCTGGCCTTCCACCTGCTGATGGGCATCGAGGAGGTGCGGCTGTTCGACGTGGACGTTGGCGCCACCGCCAAGCTCGTCGCCAACCTGCGCGCCGTCGCGCCCGCGCTCAAGACCACGGTCTGCGCGAGCACCGCCGAGGCCGTGCGCGGCGCCGACATCGTCACCACCGTGACCGCCGACAAGACCAACGCCACCATCATCACGCCCGACATGCTCGCGCCGGGCATGCACGTCAACGGCGTCGGCGGCGACTGTCCCGGCAAGACCGAGCTGCACGCCGACGTGCTGCGCGCCGGCGCGGTGTTCGTCGAGTACGAGCCGCAGAGCCGCATCGAGGGCGACCTGCAGCAGATGCCGGCCGACTTCGCCGTCACCGAGTTCTGGCGCGTGCTCGCG
>JASLEM010000165.1 GCA_030151165.1 Burkholderiaceae bacterium | reverse complement strand
CACGCCCATCGAGATCACCGAGTTCTCCTCGACGATCACGCCCTCGACGATCTCGGAGCGCGCGCCGATGAAGCAGTTGTCCTCGATGATGGTCGGGTTGGCCTGCAGCGGCTCCAGCACGCCGCCGATGCCGACGCCGCCCGACAGGTGCACGTTCCTGCCGATCTGCGCGCACGAGCCGACGGTGGCCCAGGTGTCGACCATCGCGCCCTCGTCGACGTACGCGCCGATGTTGACGTACGACGGCATCAGCACGACGTTGCGCGCGACGAAGCTGCCGCGGCGCGCGACGGCCGGCGGCACGATGCGCACGCCGGTGGCGCGCAGCGCGGCGTCGTCGAGGTTCGCGAACTTGGGCTCGACCTTGTCGAAGAAGGTCAGGGCGCCGGACTGCATCGGCTGGTTGTCGTTCAGGCGGAACGACAGCAGCACGGCCTTCTTGATCCACTGGTGCACCGTCCACTCGCCGACGCCGGTGCGCGTGGCCACGCGCAGGCGGCCGGCGTCGAGCTCCGCGATCACCGAGGCGACGGCGGCGCGCAGGTCGGCCGGGGCGTCGGCGGGCGAGAACTTGGCGCGGTCTTCCCACGCGGCGTCGATCAGGGCTTGCAGGCTGGCGGTCATGAAAGGTCTTTGATGTAGGCGAGGAGGCGTCGGGCGGCCTCGACGCATTCGTCGGTGCCCGCGACGAGCGCGAGGCGGAGCCGGCCGGCGCCTGGGTTGACGCCGTGGGCCTCGCGGGCGAGCAGGCTCCCGGGGAGTACGGTCACATTGTATTGAGCCAGCAGGCCCAGCGCGAACGCGATGTCGTCGCCGCCGTGCAAATGAGACGGAATGCCGGCCCAAAGGTAGAAGCCGGCGTCGGGCAGGCGCACGTCGAGCACGTCGGCCAGCATCGGCGTCACCTGCGCGAACTTGCGGCGGTATTCGGCGCGGTTGTCGCGCACGTGCGCCTCGTCGGCCCAGGCGGCGGCGCTTGCGGCCTGCACCACCGGGCTCATCGCGCTGCCGTGGTACGTGCGATAGAGCAGGAAGGCCTTGATGACGGCCGCGTCGCCCGCGGCGAATCCGGAGCGCAGGCCGGGCACGTTCGAGCGCTTGGACAGCGAGGTCAGCACGACGAGGTTGCGGAAGTCGGCGCGGCCCAGGCGGCGCGCGGCGTCGAGCGCGCCGAGCGGCGGCGCGTCCTCGGGGCCGAACCAGATCTCGGAGTAGCACTCGTCGCTGACGATCACGAAGCCGTGGCGGTCGCTCAGCTCGAACAGCATGCGCCACTCGTCCAGCGGCATCACGGCGCCGGTCGGGTTGCCGGGCGAGCAGACGAAGATCAGCCGCGTGCGCGCCCAGGTGGCGTCGTCGATCGAGCCCCAGTCCGCCGCGAAGTTGCGCGCCGGGTCGCTGTTGGCGAAGCGCAGCTCGGCCCCCGCCAGCAGCGCCGCGCCCTCGTAGATCTGGTAGAACGGATTGGGGCACAGCACGACGGGCGCGAGTTCGCCGGCGCGGCTCGACCAGGTCGGGTCGAGCACCGTCTGCGCGATCGAAAAGAGGGCCTCGCGCGAGCCGTTGACGGGCAGCAGCTGCGTCGCCGGATCGAGCGTGACGCCGTAGCGCCGCGCGACCCAGCCGGCCATCACGCCGCGCAGCGCGCCGCCGCCGCGCGTGGGCGGGTAGGACGCGAGGCCGTCGAGGTGGCCGGTGATGGCGTCCTTGACGAGCACCGGCGTCGGGTGCCGCGGCTCGCCCATGCCCAGGCTGATCGGGCGGTGCGCGGCGGACGGCACGACGCTCTTGGCGAGCGCGTTCCAGCGTTCGAACGGGTAGGGTTGGAGCTTGCCGAGGAGCGGATTCATGGCGTGGATTATCCGGCCTGCCGGGTTCGCTGGAGATGACTTCTGGTCGGCTGAAGTTGACCCCAGGTCCGCTGAAGAATACATTGGCGCATGACGAAGCCTTCTTGCCGATCGATCGGGCGGCGCTGCCGATGACCGCGAGCGCCCCCGCCGGCCGCATCGGCAACACGATCCGCCGCCTGCGCTTCGAGCACGGCGAGATGACGCAGGCCGCGCTGGCGGGCCTCGTGGGCGTCACGCGGCAGGCCATCATCGCGATCGAGGGTGGCCGCTACGCGCCGTCGCTGGAGCTCGCCTTCCGCATCGCGGCGGCGTTCGGCCGGCCGCTCGAGGACGTGTTCGTCTACCGGCCGGGGTGAGCGTGTCCAGGCCCGTCCTCCGATGGCTCGTGCGGCTCGCGCTCGCGTCGTGCGCGATGTGGGGCGAGATGTCCGGCGCGCGGGCCCATGCCCCGGCGCCGCCGCTGCCCGCCGCCGCGCAGGCCGTGCTCGCGCGGCGCTTCCCCGAGCTGCGCGTGCTCTCGACCGCGGCGGGCGCGCTGCACGCCGACGGCGCGCGCGACATCGCCGCCGTCCTCGGCCGCGGCGAGCGCGGGGCGCGCATCGTGTCGGTGCTGTGGAGCGAGGCGGGCGGCGGCTACCGCTTCGCGGACGCGTCCGGCGACATCGCCGCGACCTGCGCGGCCTGCGACGTCGCGGTGCGCGTCCTCGCCGGCGAGCGCACCCTGGAAGTCGCCACCAGCGATCCCGGCGGCGCCACCGCCAGCGTCCGCACGTGGCGCTTCGCGTACCGCGGCACGAAGGGCGACGTGCTGCGCCTTGTCGGCGTGCGCAACGAGCAGATCTCGCACGGCGACGGCGAGGGCGGCGCGGTCGTTGACAACGTCGCGAGCACCGACCTGCTGACGGGCGCCAAGCTCGACGTGATCGAGGGCGACCACCACGGCCGCCACCAGCGCCTCGAGGCGGGCACGCGCGTGCCGCTGCGCCAGCCCATCCTGTTCGACCAGTTCTCGTTCGACCTGCGGCCCGGCGCGGCGGAGACGCGCTTCGCGTTCGGCCGCGACTTCGAGCGGCGGTGAGCCCCGGCGTGCCCGCGGCGCCGCCGCCACGGAGATGCTCGACCGTGGCGCCGCCGTCGGGCCGCAAGCGCCCCGGTTTGGGCTAGAGTGCGGCATTCGTCACTGGTGGCCGGGCCAAGGCATCGCCTGAAGCAGGGCTACTGGCGGCAAACGGCAAAATATCGGTCTTCGATCGATCCGTTCCCACGCTGCGCTTCCGGCGCGCACGCATCCCAAGATGGCGCACTCCACTTCCACCTACATCCGGCTCGGGCTGCTGCTGCTGTTCGTCGCCTCGGCCCTCTTCGTCCACCTGCGTGGCCGCGCCCGCTTCGGCCTGCTCAAGGCGCTGACGGACTACACGGTGCTGCTGGCGCCGTACAACGTGCTGATGGTGCTGTTCTCGCGCGTCAAGGCCCGCCCGTATGCGCCGGTGAGCGACTTCCCCGACCTCGCGCCGCTGCAGGCGCACTGGCAGGAGATCCGCGCCGAGGCGCTGAGCCTGAACGAATCGGGCCGCATCTCGGTGGCCACCGGCTACAACGACCTCGGCTTCAACTCGTTCTTCCGCTCGGGCTGGAAGCGCTTCTACCTGAAGTGGTACGGCACTGAGCTGGCGTCGGCGCGCGAATCGTGCCCGCGCACGGTGGAGCTGCTGTCGAAGATCCCGTCGATCAAGGGCGCGATGTTCGCGTCGCTGCCGCCCGAAGGCAAGCTGGTGCGCCACCGCGACCCGTACGCCGGCTCGCTGCGCTACCACCTGGGCCTCGTGACGCCGAACTCGCCCGACTGCTTCATCGAGGTCGACGGCCAGCGCTACTTCTGGCGCGACGGCGAGGCGGTCGTGTTCGACGAGACCTTCATCCACCACGCCGCCAACACCACCGACCACCAGCGCGTCATCCTGTTCTGCGACATCGAGCGTCCGCTGTACGGCCGGCCGCTGGCGGCGATCAACCGCTGGTTCGCCAACAACATCATGTCGGCGTCGGCGTCGCCCAACGAGGCGGGCGAGCGCGTCGGCGGCATCAACAAGTTCTTCTCGGTCGCATACAAGGCGCGGCTGCAGGCGAAGAAGCTGAAGTCGTCCAACCGGCGCCTGTACTACCTCTCGAAGTGGGTCGCGATCTTCGGCGCGATCTTCCTGATCTTCGTGTACTGACGGCGTCGTCCGTTTCCTGACCTGACGGGCCGGCGCGATGCCGGCCTGTTTTTCTTTCGCGGGCCTTCTTTCGCAGGCCCTCTTTCTCAGGCCTTCAGAGCCCGAGCTGCGCCCGGCCCTCGGGCGCCAGCAGATCCTGCGTCTCGGGGTGCTTGCGCATGTAGGCGTCGAACACCGAGCACTGCGGGATGACCTTCAGGCCGCGCTCGCGCACGCTCGCCAGCGCCGCGACGACCAGCTTCGTCGCGATGCCGCGCCCGCGCAGCTGCTCGGGCACCACTGTGTGGATGAACGTGATCGTGCCGTCGTCGGCCTGCTTGTACGTGGCCACGGCCGTGCGGCCGTCGACGACGGCCTCGAAGCGGTGTCCGGGCGGATAGTCGCGGATCGCGACGCCGTCGGCGTCAGGGGCCGGCGTGGATGCGGCGTGGGATGCGGAGTCGGTCATGGGGCGGGGCGCGGCGCGCCGGATGGATGTGGGGTGGTCCGAAGGTTCACTGCGCGGCGAGCGCGGCGCCGACGGCGGCCTGCAGGCGCTCGATGCCGAACGAGACGTCGGCGATCCTGCCATTGACGAAGAACGTCGGTGTCGCGCGCACGCCGAAGCGCTGGCCCGACGCGATCTGCTCCTGCACGCGCTGGCGGTAGACGTGATCCTTCATCTCGTTCTCGAAGCGGGGCATGTCGAGCCCGAGCTGCGCGGCGTACGCGGTCAGGTGCTTCATCTCGAGATGATCCTGGTGCGCGAACAGCAGGTCGTGGTACGCCCAGAACTGGTGCTGCGCGCCCGCGGCCTCGGCCGCCTCGGCGGCCATCTCCGCGTGCGGATGCACCTCGCGCAGCGGGTAGTGCCGGAACGCGAAACGCAGGTGCTGGCCGTGCTGCGACATCAGGAACTTCACGGCCGGATGCGCCAGCCGGCACGACGGGCATTCGAAGTCGCCGTACTCGATGATCGTCACCTCGGCGCGTGCCGGTCCCGCGAGGTGGTCGGTCGCCGGATCCGGCTCGATGCGCGGTTCGCTCGTGTTCATCGCCTGTCTCCCGTGTGGTGGTCGCCACGAGTGTCAGCGAAAACGCCGCGCCCTGCCAAGGCCGGGATGATGACCGCGCTGCCGTCGCCGGGGCACGTCGTGCCGAGGGACGAGTGCCGTGGCCCTATATTGGCCAGGGTCGGTGGCCGCGGGTCGTCGACCTGCCACGCCATCCGATGACCTCGACCCTCACGCTCCTCGCCGACATCCGCGCCTGCACCCTGTGCGCCGCGCACCTGCCGCACGGCCCGCGCCCGGTGCTGCAGTTCGATCCGTCGGCACGCGTCCTCGTCGCCGGGCAGGCGCCCGGGCGCAAGGTGCACGCGTCGGGCGTGCCGTTCGACGACGCCAGCGGCCGGCGCCTGCGCGAATGGATGGGCATCGACCGCGACGTCTTCCACGACCCGGCCCGCGTCGCGATCCTCGGCATGGGCTTCTGCTATCCCGGCACGGGCCGCTCGGGCGACCTGGCGCCGCGGCCCGAGTGCGCGCCCGCCTGGCGCGCCGGCCTGCTCGCGCGGCTCGAGAACCTGCAGCTGACGCTCGTCATCGGCCAATACGCCATGCGGTATCACCTGCCGCAGGCTGGCGGGTCGCTCACCGAGACCGTTCAGGCCTGGCGCACGCACTGGCCCGCGGTGCTGCCGCTGCCGCATCCGAGCCCGCGCAACATCGCCTGGTTCAAGCGCAATCCGTGGTTCGAGCGCGAGGTCGTGCCCGCGCTGCAGGCGCGCGTGCGCGAGGTGCTGGCCTGACAGTGCGCCGGGTGCGGTTCAGCCGCGCGAGGCCTTCACCAGCTGCTTCAGCGCGTTCGCGAGGTTCATCGGCCGCACGGGCTTGTCGAGCGTCGAGAAGCTCCACTGCGCCGACAGGTCGAGCAGCGACTGCTCCATGTCGGCATCGCCCGCCAGCGCGCCGGTGACGACGACGATCGGGATGTGCGCGCGCTGCTGGCGGATCTGCACGACGACCGGCGCGGCCGTGCCTTCGTGCAGCAGCCAGTCGAGCACGTAGGCGTCGAAGCGCCGCTGGGCCATCGCGCGCAGCAGCGACGGGCCGTCGGCGAACGGCGTCGCGACGATGCCCAGCGGCCGGAACGCCTCGACCAGCGCTTCTGCGGCGCGCGTGTCGTCCTCCAGCAGCGCCACCTGCAGCAGCGGCTGGCTGCGCAGCGTGAGCGCGTCGACCGCGTGGCGGCGCGTGCCGGCGGGCTCGTCGCCGTCGACCCAGACCTCCCAGCCGTGGCCCGCCTTCACCGCGACGAGTTCGCAGCGCTCACCGGCATTCAGCTCCGCGCCGGGCACGAGCAGCCCGCTGGCCGGCAGGTGCGCGACACGGATCGTGGCGGCCACGGCGTCGCCCGCGGCCGGGCCGGCGCTGCCCGCGGCGCGCGCCGGCTCGACACGAGGCAGCAGGTGGTCGGGCGCCGCGCCGAAGTGCTGCGCGATCGTGCGCAGGTCGGTGTGGCTCCACGCGACGTCGCCCTTGAGCCG
>JASLEM010000146.1 GCA_030151165.1 Burkholderiaceae bacterium | reverse complement strand
CGTTCATCGACACGATGGGCGCGTACCCGGGCATCGGCGCCGAGGAGCGCGGCCAGTCGGAAGCCATCGGCGCGAGCATCTTCGAGATGGCGCAGCTGGAAGTGCCCATCATCTCCACGATCATCGGCGAGGGCGGCTCGGGCGGCGCGCTGGCCATCGGCGTGTGCGACCAGATGCTGATGCTGCAGTTCTCGGCCTACTCGGTGATCTCCCCGGAAGGCTGCGCGTCGATCCTGTGGAAGACGTCCGAACGCGCGGCCGACGCCGCCGAGGCGCTGGGCATCACCGCGCACCGCCTGAAGGCGCTGGGCCTGATCGACAAGATCGTCAACGAGCCCGTGGGCGGCGCCCATCGCGACCCGAAGGCGATGGCCTCCAGCCTCAAGCGCGCACTCGGCGACGGGCTGCGCCAGGTGGCCGACCTGAAGCCGAAGGAGCTGCTGGCGCGCCGCCAGGAGCGCCTGATGGCCTACGGCCGCTTCGCCGACACCACCGATCGTTGACCTCGTGACCGATCGCCCCGTCGTTGCGGTTGCCTGCAGCGGCGGACGCGACTCGGTCGCGCTGCTGCATGCCACGCTGCAGGCGGCGCACGCGCTCGGGACGAGCGTCGTCGCGCTGCACGTCCACCACGGCCTGATGCCCGACGCCGACCACTGGGCGTCGCAGGTGGAGGCGCTGTGCGAACGCTGGAACGCCGGCTTCGAATGCGAGCGGCTGCGGGGCGCGCCGCAGGCCGGCGAGAGCGTCGAGGCGTGGGCGCGGCGCGAGCGCTACCGCGCGCTGGCCCGCATGGCGCGCGACGCCGGCGCGAGCCTCGTCCTGCTGGGACATCACCTGCACGACCAGGCCGAGACGGTGCTGCTGCAGGCGTTGCGCGGCGCCGGCCCCGCCGGACTGGCCGCGATGCCTCGCATGCTCGAACGCGACGGATTGACTTGGGGGCGGCCATGGCTTGCGCGAACGGGCGCCGAGATCGACGCGTATGTCGCGGCGCTGGGCGTCGAGCCGGTGGTCGATCCGAGCAACGCCGACCCGCGGTTCGCACGCAGCCGCCTGCGCGCACAGGTGATGCCGGCGCTGCGCGCGGCGTTTCCCGAGGCCGACGCCGCGCTGGCCGCGGTCGCGCGCCGCGCGGGCGAGGCGAGGGCAGTGCTCGACGAGGTCGCGGCCGATGACCTGCAGCGCCTCGGCGCCGATGCCGCGCTGCCGATGGCGGCGTGGCGGATGCTGTCGGCGGCGCGGCGCGCGAATGCGCTGCGCGCCTGGCTCGCGCGGACGTTGGCCGCGCCGGTGCCGCAGACGCTGGTCGACCGGCTGCTGGCGGAGACGCAGGACGACGCACCGCGCCGCTGGCCGGTCGACGGCCGCGTGCTGCGTTCGTGGCGCGGGGCGCTCGAGGTCGTCGCGCCTGCGCGCGCGAGCGTCACGTCCGTGCGCGCGGGGGCGTCGCTGTCGCTCCTGCGCTGCGACCGCTACCGCGTCGACGGCTGGGACGGCACGCTGGAGGTGTTCGCGACCGCGCAGCGCGGCATCGCGCCGCATCGGCTGGCGCACGTCGAGGCCCGCGTGCGCGTCGGCGGCGAGCAGTTCCAGCTCCAGCCGGCCGGCACGGCGCGCAGCCTGAAGAAGCAGTACCAGGCGCTGGGCGTGCCGGCCGAGGCGCGCGACGGCCCGCTGCTGTTCGACCGCGACGGTGCGCTGCTGTACGTGCCGGGGCTGGGCGTCGACGCGCGCGGCTGGGCGCCGACCGGCGCCCCGCAGTGGGGCGTGCGATGGTGGCCGGCTGCGTCCGCCGCGAAGGCTGAACCTGTCTAGGCAAGTCGTGTTCGTGCCGAAAGAAGCCGGGCTCCACGACCCGCGAACCGCCGTCGCCCGGGAAAACCCCTGAGCGCACGATAAACTTGCGGGTTTGGGTGGACGGGCCGCGCGCCTGTCCTCGAGTCAACCGGGCGTTTCAGACCATGGCATTGATAGTTCACAAGTACGGCGGCACCTCGATGGGTTCGACGGAGCGCATCCGCAACGTCGCCAAGCGCGTCGCGAAATGGGTGCGCGCCGGCCACCAGCTGGTCGTCGTGCCGTCGGCGATGAGCGGCGAGACCAACCGCCTGCTGGGCCTGGCCAAGGAGCTGTTCCCGGGCGTGAACACGCCGGCGTCCGACCGCGAGCTCGACATGATCGCCTCCACCGGCGAGCAGGTGTCGGTGGGCCTGCTGTCGCTGGCGCTGCAGGCCGAGGGGCTGGAATCGGTGAGCTACACCGGCTGGCAGGTGCCCGTGAAGACCGACTCGTCGTACACCAAGGCGCGCATCGAGAGCATCGACGACGTCCGCGTGCGCGCCGACCTGGCCGCCGGCAAGGTGGTCGTCATCACCGGCTTCCAGGGCATCGACGAGGCCGGCCACATCACGACGCTGGGCCGCGGCGGCTCCGACACCTCCGCCGTGGCGATCGCCGCCGCGATGAAGGCCGCCGAGTGCCTGATCTACACCGACGTCGACGGCGTCTACACCACCGACCCGCGCGTCGTGCCCGAGGCGCGTCGCCTGCAGACCATCTCGTTCGAGGAAATGCTCGAGATGGCCAGCCTCGGCTCCAAGGTGCTGCAGATCCGCTCGGTGGAATTCGCCGGCAAGTACCGCGTGCCGCTGCGCGTGCTCTCCAGCTTCACCGACTGGAACATCGACATCAATGAGGAAGCCCGCTCGGGCACGCTGATCACTTTCGAGGAAGACGTCAACATGGAACAAGCAGTCGTTTCGGGCATCGCATTCAACCGCGACGAGGCCAAGGTCACCGTG
>JASLEM010000131.1 GCA_030151165.1 Burkholderiaceae bacterium | reverse complement strand
CGGTCTGCTGCAGGTTGGCGTTGGTGTAGGTCTGGTGGTCCTGCCAGCAGTCGTCGCTGAACTCGTGGTCGTCCCAGATCGCGATCATCGGCCACTGCTGGTGCAGCGTGCGCAGGCGCGCGTCGCCGCGGTAGGTGCGGTACAGGTAGCGGTAGTCGGCCAACGTGTTGGCGTAGGTGCCGCCGCCGGGCAGCGCGAGGCCGTCGGGCAGTTTGAGCGCGGTGTGCGCCGGCTCGGCCGCGCCGGCCTGGAACGAGGCGCCGACGGTCTCGTAGATGTAGTCGCCGACGTGCACGATGAAGTCGAGCTCCTCCTGCGCCATCAGCGACATCGCGCCCCAGTGGTTCACCGACCAGTCCTGGCACGTGAACCACGCGAACTTCATCTGCGCGACGGCCGTGCCGGCACGCGGCGCCGTCTTCGTGCGGCCCTGCACGCTCGAGTCGGCGCCGGCCTGGAAGCGGTAGTACAGCGGCGTGGCCGGCGGCAGGCCGGTGAGCTTCGCGCGCACCGTGTGGTCCCAGTCCGGCGAGGCCTTGAGCAGGACGTCGGCCAGCAGCGACTCGAAGCCGGCGCTGGTGGAGACGAGCAGGCGGACGTCGATGTCGCCGGCGACGCCGTCGGTGCGCGTGCAGCGGGTCCAGAAGACGACGCTGGTGTCGCGCGGGTCGCCGCTGGCGACGCCCTGGCCGAACGCGTAGCGACCGGCGGGTTCCGAGTCGTCGCCGCCGCAGGCCGCGAGGGGGACGGTGGCCGCGGCCACGGTGAAGAAGGCGGCGCCGCGCTTGAGCAGTTCTCTGCGATCCATGAGGTCTCCTTGATTTTCGAATCGGTGCGGGCGCCGGAGATCGGCCGGTCACCCCGCGAGTGGCGGCGAGGATAGCGAGGCCGCCGCCCCGGGCCATCAGGGTTTCACGGAAGGAGATCCGTCTAATTTCGGCGCCGCCGAAATGCCCTGGGGTGCACCCTGAGGCAGACCACCCACCACGATTCGGCTTGCGTGATGGCTTGCGCGATTGTGGCGCACGACATCACACTGCAGCATGACGGAACGACGACAGTTCGCCCTCGACGGCGCGACGCTCGGCGCGGTGCTGGCCACCGGACGGCTGCGGATCGAGCCGCTGCAGGGCCGCCACGCGCGCCTGCTGTTCGACGGCATGCAGGACGCCGCGGTCTACGAATGGATCTCGATCCCGCCGCCGACGAGCCTCGACGAACTGGAGGCGCGCTGGACGCGGCTCGCGCGCGACGGCGCCGCCTCGCGCGAACGCATCGACCTCGGCTGGGCCGTGCAGCGCGTGGAGGACGGCGCCTGGATCGGCAAGCTCGACGCCGAGATCCGCGCGGACGCCGTCGCCACCAACGTCGGCTACTTCTTCTTCCCACCGTTCTGGGGATGCGGCTACGCGAGCGAGGCCGTCGCGGCGTTGAGCGCGCACCTCGCGCGCCACGGCGTGGCCGAACAGCGCGCCGCGGTCACCCTCGGCAACGAGGCCTCGTGCCGCGTGCTGGAGCGCGCGGGCTTCGTGCGGACGCGCGTGCTGCGCGCCAACGACACGCTGCGCGGCGTGGTCGTCGACGACCACGAGTACATCCGCCGCGGTTGACGCGGCGCCGCGTTCAGGCCGACGACGCGATCGGTGTCGGCGTGGACGTGGGCGTGGGCGGCGGCCGCCCCTGCGCGCGCCGGGCCACGGCTTCGCGCTCGGCGGCGGCGTCCTCGGGGCGGCGGATGCCCGCGACATAAGCGAAGCGCTTCGTGAGCCCCTCGCGGCGGTAGATCGAGAAGCGGGCGATGCCCAGCTGCTCCAGGTTGGGCAGGCCGGTCGTCCAGAACTGCGCCTTGCCGCAGACGACGATGCGCACCATGCTGCCGTCGCGCACGTGCTGCAGCTGTTCGACCGACGCGCCGTCGCCCGCCTCGGCCGCGACGGCGACGCGGAACTGGCGCGCCGTGACGGGCCTGGCGGTGTCGGGCATGCCGGCGTCGCACTCGCGTGCCATCTGCGCCTGCACGTTGCGCCAGCGCCAGGCGGCGGTGTCGTGGCCCGGCTCCGGGTCGTCGCTGCGGCGGCGCGCGGTGGCGGCGCTGTGGCTCATGCCTTCGAAATCGGTGTCGCCCGCGCCGGCGCCGGTCTTCGGCCCGCCGGCGATCGGCGTGCCGCTGCGCTGGCGCAGCTTGCGCGCGGCCTTGGCGGCCTGGCGCGCGGACTGCAGCTGGGCGCTGACCTGGCTGTGGAGATCGTCGAGCCTGCGCAGCACGCGCGTGGACTCCGAGAACACGATGGTGCGGCCGTAGCTGCTCACCTCGTGGCGCCACGCCGCGACCATCGCCTTCGCCTTGCCGGCGTGCGGCGGCAGTTGCGACAACAGGTCCTGCACCTCGATGTAGCGCGTGCCGATGCCGTTCTGCAGCTCGCGCACGGAGGTCGCGCGGTCGACGATGCTGAACTGCGGACCCCAGGTGTCCCAGTCGATGTCCTGCCAGCTGCGATCGTGAAAATTCGGCCTAGCCATGCCCGTCCCGCTTCCTGCGCACGATGTCCGGATCCGCGATCCTGGATCGATGCGCACCGTGGGAACGGAGGTCGGGGGCGACCCGTCGCCGCTTCGCCGTGCGCGAGGGGATGCTACAGGCCAAAGCGCACGGGCCCCAGCGCGAAACGGCGTGATTCTAGGGAGATTGGCGCAGGGCGCCGCCGGGGCGGTCGGCGAGGCGCTCCGAAAGCGGATCGGGCGCCGCTCGAAGAGGGGCGCCCGGTGGCGTGAAGTCCGTTTGGCGATGGTTGCCGGCTATCGGCCGGCGATCGCGATGCGGCGCTGCCGCTCAGCGCGCCTGCTGTCGGCGGCGCGCGACGATCGCGGCGGCGCCGGCGGCCATCATCAGCCAAGTGGCCGGCTCGGGAATCGGCGAGCTCGTGCCGCCGCCCGGGTTCGTCGGGCCGGACGGGTCGCCCGGGTTCGTCGGATTGGTGGGATCCGTCGGGTCGGTCGGGTTGGTCGGATCCGTCGGATTGGTCGGATCCGTAGGCGTCGTCGTGGTGCCGCCGCCGTTGTTCGTGCCGCCACCAGTGCCGCCGCCACCGCCACCACCACCGACGCCGCCACCCGAGGTGCCGCCGTTGTTGTTCGTGCCGCCGCCGCCACCGCCGCCGCCAAATGCGCCGCCGCCACCGGAACCGGAACCGGAACCGGTACCCGTACCCGTACCCGTACCCGTATCTGCGCCGGCACCGGTCGATGCGCCCTCGCTGCCGCCGCTCGCACCTTCGCCCGAGGGCGGCGTGCCGGCCACGCCCGCGGACGGGCTGATGTCCAGCGGGCCGTTGCCCTGCATCAGGTCGCCCGAGTCGTCGGGCGAGGCCATCGCGACCTGCGTCGAATCGCCGCCCGTGCGCTGGTTGTGGCCGAGGCTGAAGCCGGTCGACTTCCTGCCCAGCGGCAGCATCTGCAGCGGGGCGCCCTGCGAGCCCTTCGAGCTGCCGTTGCCGCCTCCCGCGGCCGCGTCGGCCACCTTCGGGGCGCCGTCGCCGGGCATCCCGCCGTGGGCCTGTTCGGCGGCGTGATGGAACCAGCCGAACTCCATGCCCGCGCGGTACGCGGCATCAGCCAACCCCAGCGCCAGCAGCAGGAAAATGGCGGCGCGGACTCTCTTTTTGTTCTGTTCGTTCACGGTGCTTTTGTGGCTGGTGGGGACGTTACGCAATGTTACTGCCTGATACGTCCCGCTCGGGTCAGCTCGACAGCTGGACGAGCCGCGAGTTGCGTGAATTAGTGCCCAAGTCTTCGCTAAACAGGCGCGCGGGCGTGCCGATGAGGTCGACGGGAAGCGGTCTGGAGAGCGCTCTCTACCTCGATGAAAGGCCTGGCGCCGCGTGCCGGCATGGGTACGTCATGCCGTATGCACGCTTGTCGGCGGGCGGCTCGCCGCATACCCCGCGACGTATCGCGCCGCATCGGTCCGGAGCCGTTCCGTGGCCGAGCTGCAATGTTACATCTGGCGTGACGGTCGCGGGAGCGGGCCGAGCCGGTAAGTGTCCGGAAAGTGAGGCGGCGCGAGCATGGCGGCACTCAACGAACCGCGAGGAGCCTCCCGATGCCGACACCGATGCCCATGCCGACTTCCGCGCCGCGCGCGCTCACCAACCCGCCGCGGGCCGCCCAGCCGGGCGTGCTGGGGCAGACGGTGCTCAAGCTGTTGACGCAGCGCGCGACCGTCTCGGCGGTGCAGGCGCTGTCGCCGCACTTCCGCCTGCTCTCGCTGCGCTGCGACGCGTTCCGCCTGCAGGCGCGCACGCCCGGGGACAAGGTGCAGATCCGCGTGGCCGGGATGCAGTTCCGCACGTTCACGCCGTTCCGCCTCGGCGGCGACGACACCCTCGAGGTGCTGGGCCACCTGCACGGCTTCGCGCCGGGCGCGCACTGGCTCGCCTCGGCGGCGCCGGGCGACCTCTGCCACGTGATGGGCCCGCGCCGCTCGCTCGACCTCGGCGGCATCGAGCGCTCCACGGTGTTCGTCGGCGACGAGACGTCGATCGGCCTCGCGATGGCGCTGTGCGACACCCCGCTCGGCGGCCTCGACACGCACTTCATCCTCGAGGTCGGCGACGCCGCCGAGACCCGCGCCGTGCTCGACGCGCTCGGCCGCGGCATGCTGCGCAACGCCACGCTCGTCGAACGCGAGGAGGGCGATGAGCATCTCGTGGAAGTCGAGGCGACGCTGGCGCGCTACGCGGCAGCCGACGCCTATCGCCAGTACGTCTTCAGCGGACGCGCGCCGGCGATCCAGCGGCTCACGCGGGCGCTCAAGCGCCTCGGCACGAAGCCGTCGCAGACGCTGGTCAAGGCCTACTGGGCGCCCGGCAAGGTCGGGCTCGATTGAGCGCCGCCGCGCGTTACGCTCGACGTCCATGAACCGCATCGCCCTCGTCGAGGATCACGAACGCCTGTCCGCGCTCGTGCGCAAGGCCTTGTCCGGCGCCGGCATCGAGGTCGACGTCTTCGACCGCCTCGAGCCCGCCCGCCACGCCATCGCCGCCACGCCGTACGGCGCGGTGGTGGTCGACCGCGGGCTGCCGGACGGCGACGGCCTCGCGCTGGTGCGCCGGCTGCGCGCCGACGGCCACGTCGTGCCCTGCCTGATGCTCACCGCGCGGGATGCGTTGCACGACCGTGTCGAAGGCCTCGAGGCCGGCGCCGACGACTACCTCGCCAAGCCGTTCTCGATGGAGGAGCTCGTGGCGCGCGTGCGGGCGCTGCTGCGCCGGCCCGCAGTGATGCAGAGCCTCTCGCCCGAGTTCGGCGACCTGCGGCTCGCGCCGGAGGACGGCGCGATGTCCTGCGGCGAGGAGCAGGTGACGCTGCCGCCGGCCGAGCTCCAGATCATGCTGTGCCTCGTGAACGCGGCCGGCCGCACCGCGCGGCGTGCCGCGCTCGAGGCGGCGGCGTGGGGCCTGTCGGACGCGGTCACGCCGAACGCGCTGGACGTCGCGCTGCACCGCCTGCGCAAGAAGCTGCAGGCGATCGGCTCGACGCTGCAGATCGTCAACGCGCGAGGGCACGGCTATGCGCTCCGACGCGAAGAGGCCTAGGCCGCTCGCGCCTCCCGCGCTTGAACGCGGGCGCGAACCCGGGCGCGCGGGCTGGCGCGAGCGCTGGCATCGCAGGCACCTGAACCGGTACGGGTATCGGCTCGATGCCGATGCCGACCTCGACGCGCAATGCGACACGTTCTGGCATCGGCACGAGGCCTACCACCGCGAATATCACCGCCGCGGCGGCCCGAGCTTCGCCAAGCGGCTGCTCGTCGCGTTCGTCTTCGCGTGGCTGCTGAGCATGATCGTGGCCGGTCTCGTGCTCGAGGCGATGTTCGTCTGGTTTCCGTCCGCCGGCATCGCGCACGGCCTGGGCGAGCAGGCGGCGTGGATCGCGCAGCACCTGCGATTCGACGCGGCGGGCCGCCCCGTCACGCTCGACGAGGCGCCCGACACCGCCTGGCTGCACACCGCCGCGCCACGCGACTGGAAGTTCCGCGTGCTGGATGCGCGCGGCGCGACGATCCTCGCCTCCGAGCCCGGCGCGCCGGCCCTCGCGCCGGCGGGCCTCGCGTTCGACGGCGCGCGCGACCGGTTCGACATGGTGGCCGACGGCCTGCCGCTGCACGTCGTCACGCAGGCGCTGGCGCACGATGGCCATCCCTACTTCATCCAGGCGGCCATCAGCGATCGCGCGGCCGCGGTGTTCCGTGGCTCGGTGGTCGGCCCGATCCTGCAGAACGCGGCGGGCATCGCGGTGATCGCGCTGGCGCTGTTCGGCGTCGGCGTCCACTTCATGCTGCGGCGCGTGCTGCGGCCGCTCAGCGAGGCCTCGGCGGCGGCGTCGCGCATCGATCCGCGCAACCTCGAGACGCGGCTGTCGGCGCAGACGATGCCGCGCGAGATGCGTCCGCTCATCGAGGCCTTCAACGAGGCGCTCGACCGCCTCGAGAAGGGCTACCGCGTGCAGCAGGAGTTCCTCGCCTCCGCCGCGCACGAGCTGAAGACGCCGCTGGCGCTGATGCGCGGGCAGGTCGAGCTCAGCGAGTCGACCGAGCGCGAGACGCTGCTGCACGACATCGACGTCATGGCGCGCCAGGTGCACCAGCTGCTGCACCTCGCCGAGGCCAGCGAGGTCGGCAACTACGAGTTCGAGCGGGTCGACGCCGCGGTCGTCGCCGGCGAGGCCGTGGCGTTCCTGCAGCGGCTCGCGCAGCGCGCCGCGGTGCATCTCGACCTGCGCGCGCCCGACGCGATGGCGCCGGTGCGCGCGGATCGCGGCGCGCTGTTCGTGCTGGTGAAGAACCTGGCCGAGAACGCCATCCAGCATTCGCCGCGCGGCGCGGTGGTCAGCCTCGTCCTCGGCGGAGGCGGGATCGTCGTGCGGGACGAAGGCGACGGCATCGCGCCGGAACATCTCGGCGAGCTGTTCAAGCGCTTCTGGCGCGGCCCCGCGCGGCGCGACAACGGCGCCGGCCTGGGGCTGTCGATCTGCTTCGAGATCGCGACCGCGCATGGCTGGCGGCTCACCGCGCGCAACGGCAACGCCGGCGGCGCGGAGTTCCAGGTCGAGTTCGCGCCGAGCTGACGCGACCATCTCCCCCATGCGGGGGTATGGCCGGCACCCCGCGTCGCGGTCAAATCGCGCGTGGCCCGCGCGGCATCCGCGACGACGGCCGCCGACCAACAGGGAGACAACATGACCGTTCGCAGGGGACTCGCCGCCATCCTGGCGCGCGCATCGCAGGGGGTCGCGCTCGCGGCCGGGCTGGTCGTCGCAGGCTGCGGCGGGGACGGGAGCTCGGGCGCGCCGCCGACGGACATCCGCCTCGACCCGACGATCAACCAGGCGCCGACGGCGCCGGTCGGCTCCGCGGGCGTCTTCGTCTTCTACGTCGGCAATGTGGGCGCGCAGGCCGCGACCGACACGACGATCAAGTTCTCGCCCGACACCAACCTCAAGATCGCATCGGTCGCCTGCGTGCCGGCCGACGCGTGCACCGTGCAGTCCGACGGCAGCGTGGTCCTCCCGACGCTGGCGGCCGTCGCCGTGCCCGGCCAGCGGATCGAGATCGACGTCACCGCCTCGCAGGTCGCGCCGAAGTCGGGGGACGAACTCATCGTCGCGAGCGCCACGCAGGCCGGCGACGTGAACGCGATCAACGACGTGGCGTCGGACACCGTCAGGTTCTGGTCGGCCGACCTGCAGGTGACCTACACCGCACCGGCCACGGCGGCGCCGGGATCGACGGTCGAGTTCACCGCGACGATCGTCAACAACGGACCGGACGACGCCGACAACCTGCACGTCGCGGCCACGTTCCCGGCCGGCATCGCCGGGCCGGTGGGCTACTTCTGCGAGAGCTCGGACGGCGGCTGCGGGATCCAGGAGTCGCACCGCAACGACAGCCGCGGGCTCGTGATCCCGGCGGGCACGACGCAGACCTACCGGATCGACGTGACCGTGCCCGCGACCGGCTTCGCGTCGATCGCCAGCACCTTCGGCGTCACGATCGACACCGGCTCGGACGTGGACGCGTCGAACGACACCGCGACCGCGACGACCACCGTCGCGCCCTGACCGGCGCGCCGCGCCGGCCCGACGACGAAGCCGCGCCTCAGGCGGCCGGCTTCGCCAGCATCCACTCGTGCGCCGGATCGTTCCGGAACACCCACAGCCGGTGCGGGCCGGCCATCACGTTGAGGTAGTACGACTCGTAGCCGTGCGGCACGACAACCGGGTGGTAGCCGCGCGGAACCATCACGACGTCGTTGTCCTCCACCGCGCAAGCCTCGTCGAGGCTGCGGTCGTCGGTGTAGACGCGCTGGAACGCGAACCCCTGCGGCGGGTTCAGGCGGTGGTAGTAGGTCTCCTCGAGCTGCGTCTCGCTCGGCGGCGACTCGGTGTCGTGCTTGTGCGGCGGATAGCTCGACGAATGCCCCGCCGGCGTGCGCACCTCGACGACGAGCAGGTGCGCCGCGGTCGGGTCGTCGTGCGGCAGCACGTCGCAGATGAAGCGCTGGTTGCTGCCTTCGCCGCGCACGCTGCGCCGCATCGCGCGCGGGTCCAGTCGCTTGACGGTGCGCTGCACCGAGCCGGCGGGCGCGGTGCACAGCGCGACCTCGGCATCGGCCACGGCGGCGATCGTCACGCGGCAGCCGCCGGGCACGTAGATCGCGGCGGGCGCGGCGTCGTCGAACACGCCCTGCCGGGTACCGAGTGCCGTATAGGCGACGCCGTCGACCTCGACATCCACCGTGCCGCCCAGCACCACCACGCACAGCTCGCGCGTGCCGGTCTCGAGCGACTCGGATTCGCCGGCCACGAGCCTCAGCGCGCGAAAGCCGACGTGCTTCCAGCCCGCCTGCTCCGGCGTGACGGCGACGATCTCGCGGCCCTCGGCACGGGCCTTGAGCAGCAGCTTGCTGGTCATCAGGCGGCCTTCGCGCTGTCCGCGGCGCCCAGGCGGTCCACGATCGCGCGCAGCGTGTCGTAGCCCTTCTTCGCGTACTGGTAGCTCGGCGCGACGGCGGGGTCCTGCTCCGCCTCGACGACCAGCCAGCCCTCGTAGCCGGCACCGTGCAGCAGCGCGAGCACCGCGTCGAAGTCGATCACGCCGTCGCCGGGCACGGTGAACGTGCCGTTGATGACGCCGGTGAGGAAGCTCCAGCCGTCGTTGCGCGCGCTGCGCACGACCTGCGCGCGGACGTCCTTGCAGTGCACGTGGACGACGCGCGAGAGGTGCTTCTTCAGCTGGCCGGCGACGTCCGTCGCGCCGCCGTAGTACGCATGCCCCGTATCGAACAGCAGCCCGACGTCGGGGCCGGTGAGCGACATCAGCTTGTCGACGTCCTCCGGCGATTCGACGTATGCGCCCATGTGGTGGTGGTACGCGAGCGTGAGGCCGTACGTCGCCTTGAGGTGCGCGCCGAAGGCCTCGAGCCGCTTCGCGTAGGCCTGCCACGCGGCGTCGTCGGCGAAGCGCGGGCGCTTGGCCAGCGGCGTGTCGATGCGCCCCTGGATCGAGCCGGCGACCTCGCCGTAGACCACGACGCGGCAGCCGTTGAACTGCAGCTTGGCCATGTGCGCGCGGCACGCAGCGATCTCGTCGTCGACCGTGCCTTCGGCGAGCCTGCCGGAGTACCAGCCGCTGACGCAGGCGACGCCGTACTCGGCGAGCTTGGCCTTCAGCGCGCCCGGCTCGGACGGGAACTTGTTGCCGAGCTCGAAGCCCTCGTAGCCGATCTCCGCGCCTTCGCGCAGCGCGGTCTCGAGCGGCGTGTCGCCTCCGAGTTCGGGCAGGTCGTCGTTGCTCCAGGAGATCGGGTTGATGCCGATGCGGACGTTCCAGGTCATGAGGGATCTCGAGTCGTTGGGTTGGAAATCGGGAAGCGGATTCGGACGATCAGGGACGCTGCGCGCGCTTGGCCTCGCGCGCGGCCGCGGCGGCCGAGCCGACCTCGGCGCGCTGGGAGACTTCGGGGATGCCGACCTCCCACCACGCGCCGCCATCGTCGGTCGTGCGCGCGTGGGTCGTGTCGATGACGATCACCTGCGTCTTCCGCGCGGCGCGCGCGCGGACGAGTGCGTGGTGCAGCGCGGCCACGTCGGCCACGTGCACGCTGTCGGCGCCGAGCGCCGCGGCGTGGGCGGCGAAGTCGATGCGCACGTCGGCGCCGGCCTCGGGCACGCAATCGCCCAGCATGTTGTTGAAGCTCGCGCCGCCGCAGGCTTCCTGCAGGCGCTGGATGCAGCCGTAGCCGCGGTTGTCCAGCACGACGACGATCAGCTTGAGGCCCAGCATCACGGAGGTCGCGATCTCCGAGTTCATCATCAGGTACGAGCCGTCGCCGACGGTGACGATCACCTCGCGCCCCGGCCGCGCCAGCTTCACGCCGAGGCCGCCGGCGATCTCGTAGCCCATGCAGGAGTAGCCATACTCCACGTGGTATCCGCCGGGCACCGACGAGCGCCACAGCTTGTGCAGTTCGGCGGGCAGCGTGCCGGCGGCGCAGACCGCGATGTCGTTGGCCGGCGAGTCCTCCGCGGAGTCGCGGATCGCGCCGAGCACGTCGGCGTCGTAGGGCACGGCACCGGGCCGCGGCTGCGTCGTCAGCGCGGTCACGCGCGCGTTCCACGCGAGCGCGGCGCGCTGGGCGCGCGACGACCACGCGGCGTCGGCACGCCAGCCGCGCGCGCCGTCCGACAGCATCGCCAGGCCCACGCGTGCATCGCACACCAGCGGGTCGCCGTGCCACTTGTGCGCGTCGAACGGCTGCACGTTGACGCTCAGCAGGCGCGCCTGCGGGAACAGCGCGTGCGAGCCGGTGGTGAAGTCCTGCAGGCGCGAGCCGACGGCGATGACGAGGTCGGCCTCGCGCGCGCAGTCGTTGGCCGCCGGCGATCCGGTGACGCCGATCGCGCCGACGTTGAGCGGATGGTTCCACGCCAGACTGCTCTTGCCGGCCTGCGTCTCGGCCACCGGCACGCCGTGCGCGTTGACGAACGCGGTCAGCGCGGCGCTGGCCTCGCTGTACAGCACGCCACCGCCCGCGATCACGAGCGGGCGCTTCGCGGCGCGCAGGGCCTCGATGGCGCGCTCGAGCTCGGCCATGTCGGGGACGGCACGGCGCATCCGCAGCACCGGCGGGGCGAGGAAGTCTTCCGGGCAGTCGAACGCCTCGGCCTGCACGTCCTGCGGCAGCGCGAGGCACACCGGGCCGCACAGCGCCGGGTCGGTCATCACGCGGATCGCCTGCGGCAGCGTGGTGAGGATCTGCTCGGGGCGCGTGATGCGGTCGAAGAAGCGCGTGACGGGGCGGAACGCGTCGTTGACGCTCAGGTCGCCGTGCTGGAAGTCCTCCAGCTGCTGCAGCACCGGGTCGGGTGCGCGCGAGGCGAAGGTGTCGCCGGGCAGCAGCAGCACCGGCAGCCGGTTGACGTGCGCGAGCGCCGCGGCGGTGACGAGGTTCGTCGCGCCCGGCCCGATGCTGGTCGTCACCGCCATCATGCGGCGGCGGAAGTTCGTCTTCGCGTAGGCGATCGCGGCGTGCGCCATGCCCTGCTCGTTGTGCGCGCGGTAGGTCGGCAGCTCGGCGCGCGAAGCGTGCAGCGCTTCGCCGAGGCCGGCGACGTTGCCGTGCCCGAAGATCGCGAACACGCCGCCGCAATACGGCACGACCTGGCCGTCGTCGAGTTCGATGCGCAGCGCGGCGAGATGGCGAACGATGGCCTGCGCGAGAGTGAGTCGGATCGTCTTCATCGTGGGCGGTTCAGGCGGTTCAGGCGGATTGGGCGACGTCGGCGCGCTGTGCGGACGGCGTGGAGGAGGGGGATCCGGTGGCGCCCGGCCGCGAGGCGCGCCAGGCATCGACCAGCGTCTCGAAGTTGGCGGCGACGGAGGCGACGAAGGCGTCGTCGCTCGAGTCGCCGCGCAGCCAGCCCTGCGCCGGCCCGACCCACAGCGAGCGGCCGACCATGAAGCCCTTGACGATCGGATGCGTCGCCGCGGCGAAGCCGCGCGCGAGGTCGGCGAGCGGCTGGTTCAGCCCGAGGATCACCGCGCCGCGGCATTGCGGGTCGCGCGCGGCGACGAGCTCGGCGAGCGCCGTCCAGCCGGCGGGTTGCTGCATCGGCGCGAGCTTCCACCACTCGGGCTTGAGGCCGATCGTGTAGAGCCGCGTGACGGCGCGCAGCACGGCGGCGTCGGCCTCGGCCGCCGGCGTCTGGGCGCGCGGCGGGATGACCTCGAGCAGCAGCTCGTGGCCCGTGTCGCGCGTCGCGCTCCACACCTCCTGCAGGCGCGCTTCCTGTTCGAGGCGCAGGTCGACGGCGTCGTCCGGGTGGTAGTGCACGAGGCACTTGACGACCTGCTCGCGCGGCCAGCGCGTGAGCTGCGTGCCGATCGACGGGCCGTTGTCGAAGCGCAGCGGCCGCGAGCCAGGCAACTCCACGGGGCGCCCGACCCACCATCCGCGGCCGGTCGCGGCATGGAGCGCGTCCTCGCCGTAGACGTCGTCGATCAGCACGCCGGTCTTGCCGCGCAGCCCGCGCGATTGCTCGACGCGTTCGGCCGCGCGCACCAGCAGCTTCTTGAGCTGCGGCAGCCGCGATTCGGGCGCGCCGGCGTCGCGCGCGAGCTCGAAGAACTGGCTGCGGTGATCGAACGCGATCACGTTCAACTCGTCCCACCGCGCGCGCGCCGCGGTGGTGCGATGCAGGTGCGACAGCGTGGTGTCGGCGGCGACGTCCGGATGGCGGTGGCCGCCGAACCAGTGCTCGAGCTCCGCCGGCGTCGGCATCGCGGGCGCGCACGCGTGACGCGAGACGACCAGCGCGCCGCACGCGTTCGCCAGCCGTGCCGCGTCGGCGAACGACTGGCCGCGCAGGAAGCCGGTCATCAGGCCGGCCGCGAACGCGTCGCCGGCGCCGAGCACGTTCATCACCTCGACGCGCTCGCCCGCGGCGGTCTCGGCGTCCTCGATCCGGTCGGGTACGGCACCGGGTATGAAGCAGCAGCCGAGCGGGCCGAGCTTGACGACCATCGCCGCCTTCGTGGCCGCGCGCACGCGCTTCAGCGAGGCGACGAGGTCGCCCGGCACGCCGCCGGCGATCGCGAACTCCTCCTCGGTGCCGATCAGCAGGTCGAACTGCGGCAGCAGCTCCTGCAGGCTGGCGGTGACCTTCTCGTCGGCGACGAAGCGGGTCTGGCCGTCGCCGCGCTTGGTCAGGCCCCACAGCACGGGGCGGTAGTCGATGTCGAGCACGCGCATCGTCCCGTGGCGCGCGGCGTAGGCCAGCGCGGTGGTGGACGCCGCGCGCACCGCGGGTTGCGACAGGTGCGTGCCGGTGATCAGCAGCGCGCGGCAGTCGGCGACGAAGCGCTCGGTGATGCCCGCGGCCTCGATCGCCATGTCGGCGCAGTTCTCGCGGTAGAACAGCAGCGGGAAGGTGTCGCGATCCTTCAGGCCGAGGATGGCGAGCGCGGTCAGGCGTTGCGGGTCGAGCTGCACCATCGAGGTGTCGCAGCCCTCGCGCTGCAGCGTCTCGAGCAGGAAGCGGCCCATCTGCTCGTCGCCCACGCGCGAGACCATCGCCGCGCGCATCCCGAGCCGCGCCGCGCCGAACGCGATGTTGGCCGAGCTGCCGCCGAGGTACTTCGCGAAGGTCGCGACGTCCTCCAGCCGTGAGCCGACCTGCTGCGCGTAGAGGTCGACCGCGAGGCGGCCGAGGCAGGCGAGGTCGAAGCGGCGGCCGTCGGGAAACGTCAGGCCGCTCATATCGTCACGCCTTCCAGGTCGCCCATCAGCGTCTGCATCTCGGCGCCACCGGCCATCATGTCGAGCACGGCTTCCTTCGACACTTCCGTCTTCGCATGCGTGCCCATCGACTTGCCGCGATTGAGCAGCGTGAAGCGGTCGCCGATCGGGTACGCGTGGTTGACGTTGTGCGTGATGAAGATGACCGAGATGCCACGCTGGCGCGCCTTGGCGATGAGCTTGAGCACGTTGACGCTCTGCTTGACGCCGAGCGCCGCGGTCGGCTCGTCGAGGATCAGCACGCGGGCGCCGAAGTGGATCGCGCGCGCGATAGCGAGGCACTGCTTCTCGCCGCCGGACATGTTGCCCACCAGCTGGCCCGCGTCGCGCACGCGGATGCCCATCTCGGCGAGGCGCTCGGCGGCGGTGCGTTCGGCGAGCGCGTGGTCCATCACCGGCAGCGCGCCGAACAGCCGCCGCGTGGGCTCGCGGCCCATGAAGAAGTTGCGCGCGACGCTCATCAGCGGCACCAGCGCGAGGTCCTGGTAGACGGTGGCGATGCCGGCGTCGAGCGCCTCGCGCGGCGAGCGGAAGCGCACCGGGCGGCCGTCGACCAGGTACTCGCCGGCGTCGGGCACGTAGACGCCCGCGAGCATCTTGATCAGCGTGCTCTTGCCGGCGCCGTTGTCGCCCAGCAGGCAGTGCACCTCGCCGCGGCCCAGCTGCAGCGTGACGCCCGACAGCGCGATCACCGGGCCGAAATACTTCGAGACGTTCTCGAGTTGCAGGATCAGGTCCGACATGTCGACGCTCCTGCGCTCAACGCCGGCCCAGCGCGACGCGCCGGCGGACGTAGTTGTTGAACAGCACCGCCACCAGCAGCATGCCGCCGAGGAAGACGCGGTACCAGTTGTTGTCGATGCTCGTGTAGCCGATGCCGATCTGCACGACGCCGAAGATCAGCGCGCCGAGCGAGGCGCCGAGCACCGAGCCGTAGCCGCCCGTGAGCAGGCAGCCGCCGAT
>JASLEM010000114.1 GCA_030151165.1 Burkholderiaceae bacterium | reverse complement strand
GCACCTGGTGCCGTACATCGAGGAGGAGAAGCTGCGCATGGAGGCGGCCGGCGACGACGTGCGCTCGAAGGGCAAGATCGTCATCGCGACCGTCAAGGGCGACGTCCACGACATCGGCAAGAACATCGTCACCGTCGTCCTGCAGTGCAACAACTTCGAGGTCGTCAACATGGGCGTGATGGTGTCCTGCAAGGACATCCTCGATCGCGCGAAGGTCGAGGGCGCCGACATCATCGGCCTGTCCGGCCTGATCACGCCCAGCCTCGAGGAGATGCAGTACGTCGCCTCCGAGCTGCAGCGCGACCCCGACTTCCGCGCGCTCAAGATCCCGCTGCTGATCGGCGGCGCGACCACCAGCCGCGTGCACACCGCCGTCAAGATCGCGCCGCACTACGAAGGCCCGGTCGTCTACGTGCCGGACGCGTCGCGCGCCGTGGGCGTGTGCTCCGACCTGCTCTCCGACGAGCGCGCCGACAAGTTCCGCGACGAGCTCGTCGCCGACTACGCGCGCGTCCGCGAGCAGCATGCGAACCGCAAGCAGGTGCCGCTCGTCACGATCGAGGCCGCGCGCGCCAACCGCACGCCGGTCGACTGGACGGCCTTCACGCCCGTCGCACCGAAGTTCATCGGGCGCCGCGTGTTCAAGCAGTACGACCTCGCCGAGATCGCCGCCTGCATCGACTGGGGCCCGTTCTTCCAGACCTGGGATCTCGCCGGCCCGTATCCGAGAATCCTGACCGACGAGGTGGTCGGCGAGGCCGCGACCAAGGTGTTCGCCGACGGGCAGGCGATGCTCAAGCGCGTCGTCGACGGCCGCTGGCTCGTCGCGAACGGCGTGATGGGCTTCTGGCCCGCGAACACGGTCGATGACGACACGATCGAGGTCTACACCGACGAGACGCGCACCGAGGTGCTGCTGAAATGGGCGCCGCTGCGCATGCAGACCGAGCGGCCGGTGATCCCGGACGCGAACGGCGTCGAAGTCCGTCGCCCGAACCGCTCGCTCGCCGACTACATCGCGCCGAAGGGTACGAAGCCCGACTGGATCGGGATGTTCGCGGTGACGGCGGGCCTCGGCATCGAGAAGCGCGACGCCGAGTTCGAGGCCGCGCACGACGACTATTCGTCCATCATGCTGAAGGCCATCGCCGACCGCCTCGCCGAGGCCTTCGCCGAGCGCCTGCACCAGCGCGTGCGCACGGAGCTGTGGGGCTACGCGGCCGGCGAGCAACTGTCGGTCGACGACATGATCGCCGAGAAGTACCAGGGCATCCGCCCGGCGCCCGGCTACCCGGCCTGCCCCGAGCACGGCGTGAAGCGCGACATGTTCCGTGCGATGCAGGCCGAGGACATCGGCATGCAGCTCACCGAGAGCCTGGCGATGACGCCGGCGGCGAGCGTGTCGGGCTTCTACCTGGCGCATCCGGACGCGAGCTACTTCAACGTCGGTCGCATCGGCGAGGATCAGCTGAAGGACTGGGCGACGCGCGTCGGCGTGGACGAGGCGACCGCCCGGCGCCGGCTCAGCGCGTCGTTCGAGGCGAGTCCGGGCGCCTGACGCCGGTCTCGGCGGAGGGCGCGAGCGGCGCGTGACGGGCAGGCCAGAAGCGCTCGAAGCGCTCGAAGCGCTCGAAGCGCTCGAAGCGACCCTGACTACCGTCGCTTCGGCCGCCGCGCACGTCGCTGAATAGGTAGTTACCCCAGGATTTGCGCCATCACTCGATCGCGACGGCGCCGCGCCGGCCCCAGGCGGCGAAGTCCGGGTTTTCGAAGCCCGGCTTGCCGTAGGCCATGAGGGCGCCGGTCGTCGTCTCGACGAGGCCGCCCGCGGCGCGCAGCACGGCGTCGCCGGCGGCGATGTCCCATTCCATCGTGCGGCCGAAGCGCGGGTAGACATCGGCCGCGCCCTCGGCCACGAGGCACAGCTTGAGCGACGAGCCGACCGTCGTCCGCGCCGCGATCGGCCGGCCGGCGAGGAAGGCGTCGACCGCCGCGTCGTCGCCATGCCAACGGCTGCCCACGACCGTCAAGCCCTCGGCGGGCGCCGGGCGCGCGGCGATGGCGCGTCGACCTCGGGCGTCGTCGACCCAGGAACCGATGCCTTCGGCACCGAAGAACAACCGGTCGAGTGCCGGCGCGAACACCAGCCCGAGCAGTGGCCGGCCGTGGCCGACGAGCGCGATGTTGACCGTGAATTCGCCGTTGCGGTTGACGAATTCCTTCGTGCCGTCGACCGGATCGACGAGCCAGAAGCATGCGCTCACATCCGGCACGTCGCCGGCAGCCGCAGCTTCCTCGGCGACGACCGGAATCTCGGGCGTGAGGCGACGCAACCCGGCGAGGATGACGCGCTCGGCCTGCTGGTCGGCCGCGGTGACGGGCGAGTCGTCGCCCTTGGTCTCGACGTCGAAGTCCGTGCCGTAGACGCACATCACCACGCGGCCGGCCTCGCGGACGAGCGGGATCAGGTCGGTCAGCAGGGCGGGCAGGTCGAGCTCTTCGGACTTCATCGCATTCTTGGTTTTCGCATGGGGACGAAGCAGATTGTCTCCGATCGTGCGAAAATCTCGCCACTAAATGTTTTAGTGTCCCGATTTCACCTCCGGACTTCGCGCTTGACCACGTCGACCAACACCCTGTCGCAACTCAACGCCCTGCGCCGCCGCGCGGTGCAGTTGCGCGTGGACGGCCGCAGCCTGACGCAGATCCGCGGCGAGACGGGGCTGAGCGTGCCGACGATCATCGGCGCGTTCAAGGCGTTCACCGAAGGCGGCTGGCATGCGGTGGACGTCGGCGCCCGCGGCCGGCCGCAAGGCACCGGACGGGCGCTGACGACGGCGCAGGAATCCGCCCTCGCCCTCGCCGCACTCTATGCCACGCCGGAATCCGCCGGGCTGCCGCGGGGGCTCTGGTCGGCCGACATGGCGCAGCGCTGGGCGCGCGAGCGCTTCGGCGTCGAGCTGCATGCGCGCGCGATCGCGCGTTGCCTGGCGCGCTGGGGGTTGCAGCTGGTCGCGCTGCGCGACGGCGCCGCCCGCTCGCCGGCGTCGACCGCCTGGCTGGCCGCGCAGCAGGCCGACGGCGCGGCGCCCGCGGCGAAGCCGCGCGTCTGGTGGTGCG
>JASLEM010000112.1 GCA_030151165.1 Burkholderiaceae bacterium | reverse complement strand
CGGCCGCCGCGGCGCGCGGGCGCTCGCGTCGGTCGGCTTGCTGGGTTGCTGCGGCATTAACCATGACCTCACTGAACGACGAAACTGGTAAAATAAGCGTTACTGATCCCGCCGAATCCCTCCTTTTGGACCAGGGTCGCGTTGATCGCCTTGACGATCCGCGCCTGCAGCGCGCGCTTGCCGTCGCTGGTGAAGACCTGGTCCTCGGGGGTGTCGCCGAGCGCCATCAGCACCGCCGAGCGCACCGCGATGTCGTCGGCCTTGAGGTTGGCGATGACGCGATCGTCGTAATGCGTCGACAGCGCCAGGCCGACCTGGATGAAATGGGTCGAGCCCTGGAGGTTGGCGGTGAATTCCTTGTCCATCGGGTAGTAGGTCGAGGCGAATTTCTCGCCGCCGGTACCAGCCGGGCCGCCGGTCGGCTTCGCCGAGCCGCCGCCTTCGCCGCCCTCCTTGGCCACGGGGGCCTTCTGCTCGCTCTTGGGGACCAGCTTGGGGCTGTTGTCGACCGCCGCCTTGGCGCCGCCGAACGAGCGCGCGGCAAGCACGCCGCCGCCGACGCCGCCGCCGAGCAGCACCACGGCGCCGGCGAGGACCAGGATCTTGCCCTTCTTGCCCTTTTTCTTGGGGGCGGCGTCGGCAGGCGTGTCGCTCATCGTTCAGGTCCTTGTATCGAGGGTCAGGCGACGCGGGCTTCGGCCGCGCCGGTGGTGTCGGAAGTGCTCGCGGTCGCGGTCGCGGCGCGCGGGGTGTCGGGTGTCGGGGAGCGGCGCTGGCCGGTGCCGGCGCCCTGGCCGTTCGCGCCGCCGCCGGTCATCATGGCGCTGCCGTTGCCGGGCGGATCGAAACGCAGGCCGCGCTGCTCGCCCAGGCGGGAGAGTTCGGGACGCGCCTCGGCGATCAGCATCTGGGTGCCAGCGGCTGGACGGCCTGGGTGCTGAGCCCGGACATGAAGCTGCCGACCTCGATGCGCCTGAAGGAAAGCCGGCGCGTGCCGATGTGGAACGGGCCGATCGAGTGCCGCCTGTTCCGCTTCGACATGGTGGCCGGCTCGGCCCGCGCGAGCGCGCCGGAGCGGCCCTGAGCGCGTGCTGTCCGATGCATTCGTGACGTTCGGACACATACAGGATCACGCAAGGCTGGCGAGGCGAGTACCGTCAACGATGGTCGGCGAGGTGGCGTTGTCTGGAGGCGTACGCACCACCACGATCGCCCCCATCGACAAGGAGACTCGCATGTCTTTCAAGCTCTCGACCCCGCTGTTCGCCGCCCTGGCGCTCACCACGTCCCTCGCCTCGCTGTCCGCGTCGGCCCAGGTGCTGCCGGGCAAGCACCCGGCCTACGAACACGCCCTCAGCGACCTGCGCCTCGCACGCTGGGCCCTCGAGCACCGCCCGGGCGACGCGGCCGTCAGCAGCCAGGAAGACGTCGCCATCACGGAGACCGACAAGGCGATCAACGAAGTCCGCAAGGCCATCGCCGAAGACGGCAAGAGCGAGACGGCGCGCCCGCCGGAAGACGCGTCGCTCGATCATTCGGGCCGCCTGCACCACGCGCTCGAGCTGCTGCGCAAGGCGCACGCCGACGTGCACCAGGAGGAAGACAACCCGCAGGCCCGCGTCGCGCGCAACCGCATCGACGAGCACCTGGAAGTCGCGATCCAGGCCGCCGACCACGCCATCCACGACGTCGAATCGCACAAGTGATCGGCTGACATCCGGGACGGCGCGCCGCCCCGGGCTCACGCCTCCTGAAACGCCGTGCGGACTCGCGTCCCCACGACGTCTTTCATGGGGCCGGCAGCAGCACCGCCATCTGCGCGAGCCACGCCAGCGGCGCGGTGTCCGCGCGCAGGATCAGCGAGCCGAGGCTCACGCGCACGAAGCCGCGGGCGGCAGCGGCGTCTTCCTCGTCCGGCGCGAGGCCGCCCTCGGGGCCGCTGAGCGCGAGAAAGCGCTGGCGCGGCGATGCCGCCGATGCGCGCTGCGCGAGCGCTTGCGGCAGCCGCGGCGCGGCGCCGGTGCTCATCACGAAACGGCAACCGATCGACTCGCCCGCCTCCCCGGGCTGGCTTGCGAGCCACGCCGCGAGCGTGCGCACCGGTGCCACGACCGGCACGCGCGTGCGGCCGCTCTGCTCGCTCGCGCCGACCGCCACGGCCTGCCAGTGCGCGACGCGTTTCGCCGCACGATCGCCGTCGAGGCGCAACACCGAGCGCTCGGTCTGCAGCGGCTGGATCGCGGCGACGCCGAGCTCCGTCGCCTTCTCGATCAGGGCGTCCATGCGCTCGTTGGTGGGCATGCCGAGCGCGATCTCGAGATCGAACGGCAGCTCGCGATCGACCGCCTCGTGCGCGTCGACGCGCACGTCGACATCGCGCTTGCCCATGCGCGTCACCTGCGCCATCCACTGGCCGCCGCGGCCGTCGAACAGGAGCAGCGCGTCGCCCGGCTGCAGGCGCCGCACCTGGACGTGGCGCGCGGCGTCCTCGGGCAAGGCGAACTCGAGGCCGGCGGACAGCGGGGATTCGACGAACAGGCGCAGGGACATGGGCGGCAGGAAGCGAAGGCGGTTGAGCGAGCCGCCAAGTGTGCCGCAAGCCGCGGCGCCCGCGCGCTCAGGCGGACGCGAGCGCGGCGCGGACGATGTCGCGCGAGTACGGGGCGGCGACATCGCGCACGAAACGCTGGAAGTCGCCGTGCGCGGCGTCGTCGGCGCGGTCGGAGATGGTGCGCACCACGGCGAACGGCCGCGCAAAGTCGTGGCAGACCTGCGCGACGGCGGCGCCTTCCATCTCGACGGCGAGCGCGTCGGGCAACTGGCTGCGCAAGAGGGTGCTCTCGGCGCGTGTGGAGACGAACCGGTCGCCGCTGACGACCAGCCCTTCGTGGACGCGCGCGCCCGCGGGATGCGGGTTGGCGGCGGCGAGCGTGCGGCCGGCCTGCGCCACGCGGGCGGTCCAGGCGAAGTCGGCGTCGAAGCGCGCGCGGCCGGTGAGCGGCACTTCCCAGCGAGGGAAGAGCGGCTCGGCGTTCATGTCGTGCTGCAGCAGCGCGGTGGCGACGACGATGTCGCCCACCCGCACGCCCTCGCCCAGCCCGCCGGCCACGCCGGTGAAGACGAGGGCGCGCGCGTCGAACGCGTCGAGCAGCACGGCGGTGGTGGTGGCGGCGGCGACCTTGCCGATGCCGCAGCGCACCAGGATCACGTCGTGGCCGTCGAGGCGGCCGAGGTGGAAGTCGCGTCCGGCGCGGCGCTCGGTGCGCACGCCGGCGAGGCACGGCAGCAGCGCCGCGATCTCCTCGTGCATCGCGCCGACGATGGCCAGGCGCGTCATCGGGGCGGGGTTACTCGGTGGCGCCAAGCTGCTTGCGGAAGCGCGCGGCCGGCTCCTCGCCGTGCGCCTTGCGGATCTGCTCGACGAACTCGAGCGCGACGTCCTGCATGCCCTGCAGGTTGGCGCAGCCTTCGATCTTGAGGATCAGGCGGTAGCCCTTGATGAGGCCGAAGCGCTCGCGCGCCTCGTGCGTCAGCAGCGTGTAGAGGGCGTCGTACGTCCATTCCTTGACCGCGGCCTCGACCGTGACGCGCGCGACGGCGCTGCGCGCCACCGGCTCGTTGGACACCGCGATGAGCCGGGCGGCGAGCAGTTGCTGCAGGTCAGTCTGGCTGCTGCCGAGCACCTTGGCGATCCATTGCTCGCCGGTGCAGGACGCGTCGATGACCATCAACAAGTTGCGAGCGGAGCGCGACAGTTGCAGGCTACGTGCACGAATTTCGGCCTTGCCGGCCTCGGTACGGACATAGCTGTCCGCTTGCGTCATGGTCATCATCAGAGTTCCTGTCGACCCGGAGGCCGTCACGTTGTCTTCTTGTCCCGCAGCTCGCGCCTCAGGATCTTCCCTACCGGTGTCTTCGGCAGGTCGGTTCGGAACTCAATGAACTTGGGACGCTTGTAGCCTGTAAGATTTGTTTCACACCAGGCCTTGACGTCGGCCTCGGTCAGTGCAGGGTCCTTCTTCACGATGACGACCTTGACCGCCTCGCCGGCCTTCTCGTCCGGCACGCCCACGGCCGCGCACTCGAGCACGCCCGGCAGCAGCGCGACGACGTCCTCGACCTCGTTCGGGTACACGTTGAAGCCGGACACGAGGATCATGTCCTTCTTGCGGTCGACGATCTTGAAGTAGCCGCGCTCGTCCACCTCGCCGATGTCGCCGGTGCGGAAGAAGCCGTCGGCGGTCATGACCTTGGCGGTCTCGTCCGGGCGCTGCCAGTAGCCGGCCATCACCTGCGGGCCGCGGATCGCGATTTCCCCGCGCTGGCCAAGCGCGACCTCCGCGCCGTCGTCGTCGAGGAGCACCACGTCGGTGTCGGGCATCGGCATGCCGATCGTGCCGCTGTAGGCCGTCGTGTTGACCGGGTTGCAGGTCGCGGCGGGCGAAGTCTCGGACAGGCCGTAGCCTTCGCAGATCGGGCAACCCGTCTTCTCGAGCCACAGCTGCGCGGTGGCCTGCTGCACGGCCATGCCGCCGCCGACCGACATCACGAGCTTCGACCAGTCGACGGTGCCGAACTCCGGATGGTTGGCCATCGCGTTGAACAGCGTGTTGACGGCCGGCAGGCTGTGGAAGGGCTGGCGCTTCAGGTCCTTGAACATCGCGGGGATGTCGCGCGGATTGGCGATCAGCAGGTTGCACGAGCCCATGCGCAGGCCCAGCATCATGTTCGTGTTGAAGCCGAAGATGTGATACAGCGGC
>JASLEM010000550.1 GCA_030151165.1 Burkholderiaceae bacterium | reverse complement strand
GCAAATCCCTGCCCGAACTCCGCCTCCCCCCCTGATCCATGGCCGACGCACAAGACCGCAACCTGCCAGCCTCGGCGAAGAAGATCGCCAAGGCACGCAAGGACGGCCAGGTTCCGCGCTCGCGCGACCTGGCCGTCCTTGCGCGCCTTGGCGATCTTCTTCGCCGAGGCTGGCAGGTTGCGGTCTTGTGCGTCGGCCATGGATCGGGGGGTGGAGGCGGAGTTCGGGCAGGGATTTGCGAGTCCCGCCATGTTGCCGGGCCGGCCCCGGAACTTGAGCCGGAAAAGCGCCGGAAATCCCGCCTCATCTCGGGCCCTTTCGGGTCAACGGCGGGCCGCGGCTTTGTCCAGCGCGAGAAGGTGGGCAAAATGCCGTCTTTTCGTTTCCTGACCTCGGCGCCGCTCCCGGCGCGCCCGACTCCGACGATGTTCCGCACCCTCCTGAAGTCCAAGATCCACCGCGCCCGCGTCACCCACTGCGAGCTGCACTACGAAGGATCGTGCGCGATCGACGAAGACCTGCTCGACGCCGCGAACCTGCGCGAGAACGAACAGGTCCACATCTGGGACGTCGACAACGGCGAGCGCCTCGTCACCTACGCGCTGAAGGCGCCGCGCGGCAGCGGCATCATCTCGCTCAACGGCTCGGCGGCGCGCCGCGCGGCCGTGGGCGACCTGGTCATCATCGCGGCGTTCGCGCTGGTGGCCGAGGACAAGCTCGACGCCGCCGAGCCGAAGCTGGTCTTCGTCGACGCCGACAACCGCATCAAGCCGCGCCCGCCCTTCGTCGGCCACACCGACGCGACCGTGGCGGACGAGCTCGCGCGCATCGCCGCCCGCTGAGGCCGCGGCATCCCCTCGCCAGCGCCCTGCCGACGCCCCGCGCGTCGGTGTAAACACGTCCCCCGAACGAGTCATCGTCGGGGCGGCCAAACTGCGTCATAGTCGGGCGAACGCACGCTCGACCGCCCCGGCTCACCCCGCCGCGGTCGACCACCGCCCACCCGCACCTGCCTCCATGACGAGCGACCCGACCCTTCCGCTGCTCGACGCGGCCGCCGCCCCGGCGCTGCCGCGCGAACTCGCCGCGGCGACACCGGATCAGCTCACCCGCCTGCTGCACGAGGTGCGCGAGGCGGTGGTGATGGCCGACCACGACGGGGTCGTGCTGTACTGCAACGACGTCTACCTCGAAGGCCTGGGCCTGCCGCGCGACCGGGTCGTCGGCCACAAGCCCTTCGAGTACCAGCCGGCGTGCGACCGCTCGATCTTCCACGAGCCGCTCGAGACCGCGCGCCGCGAGCGCCGCGCCACGGTCACGATCGGCTACTCGGCGATGCTCAAGCGCTGGCTGATGGCGCGCGTGTTCCCGGTCGAGGGCGGCATGCTGCTGATGGCCAACGATGCGTCCGAGAGCGTCGTGCGCCAGTACCAGCTTGCACACCAGGCGCTGAAGGATCCGCTCACCAGCCTCGGCAACAAGCTCGCGCTGGTGCAGGACATGCAGGCCCACCTCGACGCCGGCCGCCCGTTCTCGCTCGCCGTGCTGGGCCTCGACCGCTTCACCTCCGTCAACGACGCCCAGGGCTACGCGCGCGGCGACCTCGCGCTGATGGAGATGGCGTCGCGCCTGCACATGGTCACCATCGAGCCGGAGAGCCTCTACCGGCTCAACGGCGACGAGTTCGCCTTCCTCACCGCGGCCGACCCGGTGCTCGCGGGCGAGCGCGTCGCGCACCTGATCGAGCGTTCGCGCGAGCCCATCGTCCTGAACGGCCAGTCCTTCGTGCTCGGCGCGTCCGCGGGCATGGCGCGCGCGCCCGACCACGGCGCCGACGCCGAGGAGTTGCTCAAGCGCGCGCTGCTGTCGCTGCGCCAGGCCAAGCGGACGGACACGCCGCGCATCGTCGTCTACGAAGGCGCGCTCGAGACGGCCACGCGCCAGCGCAGCGAGCTCGAGGCGCAGCTGCGCCACGCGATCGCGCACGGCCAGTTCACGCTGATGCTGCAGCCCAAGGGCTCGCTCGACGGCCGGCACGTCGTCGGTGCCGAGGCGCTGATCCGCTGGCCGCATCCCGAGCGCGGCCTGCTCGCGCCCGACCAGTTCCTGCCGCTCGCGCAGGAGTGCGGCATGATGCCCGCGCTCGACCGCTGGGTGCTGCGGCGCGCGCTCGCCCACGTGCAGGAGCTCAAGCGCCTCGGGCTCGCGGTGCCGGTGTCGATCAACCTGTCGGTCGACTCGCTGCAGGACAGCGGCCTCGTCGACAGCGTGCTCGCCGCGCTGCGCGACACCGGCATCGACGCCAACATGCTCGACATCGAGATCCCCGAAGGCGCCCTGATGCGCGACGTCGCCACCAGCGCCGCGGTGCTCGCGGGGCTCGACGAGCTCGGCGTGGGCATCAGCATCGACGACTTCGGCACCGGCTATTCGTCGTTCGCCTACCTCGCGCGCTTCCCGGTGCACACGCTCAAGGTCGACCGCTCGTTCGTGCACGACATGACGACGAACCCGGCCAGCCGCGCGATCGTGAAGGCGCTGATCCGGCTCGCGCATTCGCTGTCGATGCGCGTGGTGGCCGAGGGCGCCGAGACCGACGAGCAGATGGCGATGCTGCAACGCATGCGCTGCGACGAGGTGCAGGGCTACGGCTACGGCCGCCCGATGCCGTTCGAGCGTTTCGTCGACTTCGCGCGCACGCACCCGCCGATCACGATCCCGGGCGGCTTCCCGGTCTGAGCCGCGAGCGCTGCGCACAAGCGCCAACGACAACGCCCCGTCGTGCGGGGCGTTGCCGGCTCTGTTGTCTCCTCCGACGCGCAGCGAGGCTGCGCGCAGGTGATCAGGCCTTGTTGTTGCGGCGGCGGGCGATGAAGCCGACCATGCCGAGACCGGCCAGCATCAGCGCGACGTTCGCGGGTTCCGGCACGGCCGCCGAGCCGCCGCCGGATTCGTTCGCGTAGGCTTCGAAGTCGTAGCCCGAGCCGGCCAGGTTGCTGGTGCCCTTGATCTCGAAATAGTAGTTGCCGCTGGCCAGCGACGTGTACATCGTTTCCGTCGCCGTGTTGTTGAAGGCGAAGGGCTCGCCGACCTGCGTCACGTCCGCGGCGCCGTAGGTGCCGGAGAACAGCGTGAAGGTCGCGCCGGGCATCGTGACCGAGCGCGCTTCGAATTCTTCACCGTAGCCGTCGACGTCGGACTCCGAGCCGATGTTGAACGTGTAGACGTCGTCGATCGCGCCGGGAGCGTCGTGGTAGGTCACGTAGGCGACGTCGGCGGTCGGGCCGAGCGTGCCCCAGTCGGTGACGTTCGCGGCGGAAGCGCTGGCGCCGATGGTGGCGAGAGCGAGCAGGGTCAGAGCGGAATTGAGTTTCAAGATGGTCATCCTCGTAGCGTTGTGGGGGCTGTGCTTTCCCGGATCGGGCGCCAGCAGGTTTGGCAACGGCGGTGCCCGCAACAGGATGTGACTTAAGTCACGAAATAACTCCGATTCGATCGACTCCCGCGATACGGCGTGCCGTATCGGCAATTCGTGCCTCGACTTTCGGCAAGAAACGCGCAGGGACGATCGTTCCTCCGGGTTCACCCGCATGACTTAAAATCGCGTCCCCTCCCGAGATCGCCGCCACGGGCGCCGGAGCCGCCTCGCGCGCGCCCCGCGCCGCGGGCGGCCGACACGAATGACCTCATCGAACGCCTCGTGGCGCGCGCGCAGCCTGCGCGCCGTCTGGCACCCGTGCACGCAGATGAAGGCGCACGGCGCTCACGGCGACGCGGCCGCCCCGGGCGACACCCCGCTCATCGCGATCGCCTCGGCCGACGGCCCGTGGCTGACCGACGTCGAAGGCCGGCGCTATCTTGACGCCATCAGCTCCTGGTGGACCAACCTGTTCGGCCACGGCCATCCGGCGATCCGCACGGCGCTCGTCGACCAGCTCTCGCGCCTCGACCACGTCATGCTGGCCGGCCTCACGCACGAGCCGGTCGTCGAACTGTCGGAGCGCCTCGCCGCGCTCACCGGCCTCGGCCACGCGTTCTATGCGAGCGACGGCGCGTCCGCCACCGAGATCGCGCTGAAGATGAGCGCGCACCACTGGCGCAACGCCGGCCGGCCGGCCAAGAACCGCTTCGTCGCGCTGCAGGGCGGCTACCACGGCGAGACCGCGGGCGCGCTCGGCGTGACCGACATCGCCCTCTTCCGCGAAGCCTACGCGCCGCTCGTGCGCCTGTCGGCCACCGTGCCCAGCCCCGACGCGCGCGCCGCGCAGGGCGAGGAGACGGCGGCCGACGTCGCACGCCGCGCCGCCGCGGCGCTCGACGCGTGGCTCGCCGAGCATCATGAAGAGACGGCGGCGGTGATCGTCGAGCCGCTGGTGCAGTGCGCCACCGGCATGGCGATGCACGACCCCGCCTACCTGCGCGCGGCGCGTGCCGCGTGCGACCGCCACGGCGTGCACCTCGTCGTCGACGAGATCGCCACCGGCTTCGGCCGCACCGGCACGATGTTCGCCCACCAGCAGGCCGGCATCCGCCCCGACTTCATCTGCCTGTCCAAGGGCCTGACCGGCGGCACGCTGCCGCTCGCCGCGGTGCTGACGACCGACGCCGTCTACGACGCGTTCTACGACGACGACGCCGCGCGCGGCTTCCTGCACTCGCACTCGTACACCGGCAACCCGCTCGCATGCCGCGCGGCGCTCGCCACGCTGGGGATCTTCGAGCGCGAGAACGTGCTCGCGACCAACCTCGAGCGCGGCGCGATGATCGACGCCCACTTCGCGCCGCTGCACCGCCACGCGCGCGTGCGCCACGCGCGCCGCCTCGGCATGATCTGGGCGTGGGACATCGCCGACGCGCCGCCCGGCTTCGCGCGCCGCTACGCGCGCCACGCGCTGCGCGAAGGCGTGCTGCTGCGCCCGATCGGCAACACGCTGTATGCGATGCCGCCCTACGTGCTGGAGGACGACACCGCCGCCCACCTCGCGCGCGGCGCGCTCGCGGCGCTCGAGGCCACGCTGGCCGACGGCGACGCCGAGCCGTCGCTGTTCCCCGAGGAAAGGGCGCTGCCGTGACGACACGAGCCCTCGGCCCGGCGTACTTCGTCGTCGGCACCGACACCGAGGTCGGCAAGACCCACGCGACCTGCGCGCTGCTGCACGCGCTCGCGAAGCGCCACCCGCGCGTGGTCGGCATGAAGCCCGTCGCGGCGGGCGGTGTCGATACCCCCCAGGGGTTCTCGAACGAGGACTCGATCGCGCACCGCGCCGCGTCGACGATCAGCGTGCCGCCGGAACTCGACAACCCGATCCTGCTGCCCGAGCCGCTGTCGCCGCACCTCGCCGCGGCGCGCGCCGGCGTCGCGATCGACTTCGCGGCGATCCTGCGCGCGTTCGCCGAGCTGCGCGCGCGGGCCGACGCGGTCGTGGTCGAAGGCGCGGGCGGCTTGCTCGTGCCGATGTCCGAGACGCAGACCGGCGCCGACCTCGCGGTCGCGCTGCGGCTGCCGATGGTGCTGGTCGTCGGCATGCGGCTCGGCTGCCTCAACCACGCGCTGCTCACCGCCGAGGCGATCCGCGCGCGCGGCCTCGTGCTCGCCGGCTGGATCGCCAACCGCGTCGACCCGCACTTCCGCTGCCCCGACGAGAACCTCGCCTACCTCGCGTCGCACCTCGGCGCGCCGCTGTGGGCCGACCTGCCGTTCTCGACCTCGCGCGACCCCGAACTCGACGCGCACCGCTTCACGCTGCCCGCGTGACACCGCCCCCGACATGACTCCTGTTCCGAAGAACGACACCGCGCCGTCCTGGCTCGACGAACTCCCCACGCGCCTGGCCGCCCTCGACGCCGCGCACCTCACGCGCAAGCGGCGCCGCGTGCGCCCGGCCGGCGGCGCCTCGCTGTGGGTCGACGGCCGCAAGATGCTGGCGTTCTGCAGCAACGACTACCTCGGGCTCTCGCAACATCCCGCGCTCGCCGCGGCGGCGGTCGACGCCGCGGGCGTCTACGGCGTCGGCAGCGGCGCGTCGCCGATGGTCAGCGGCCACAGCGAGGCCAACGCGGCGCTCGAGGAAGAACTCGCCGCCTTCGTCGGCCTCGAGCGCGCGCTGTACTTCTACGCCGGCTACGCGACCAACGCGAGCATCGTGCCCGCGCTCGTCGGCCCCGGCGACGCCCTCTTCTCGGACGCGCTGAACCACGCCTGCCTGATCGACGGCGCGCGGCTGTCGAAGGCCGACATCCACCGCTACGACCACGTCGACCTCGCGCAGCTCGACGCGCTGCTCGCTGCCAGCCCCGCGCGCCGCAAGCTCGTGATCAGCGACGCGGTGTTCAGCATGGACGGCGACGTCGTCGACCTGCCCGCGCTGGTCGCGCTGTGCGAACGCCACGACGCGCTGCTGCTGATCGACGACGCGCACGGCTTCGGCGTCTGCGGCCCGCAGGGGCGCGGCTCGCTCGCGGCGATCGACCGCACCGGCGAGAACGCGAGCCGGCGCGTGCTGTACATGGCCACGCTCGGCAAGGCCGCGGGCGTGTCGGGCGCGTTCGTCGCCGGCAGCGCGACGCTGGTCGAGTGGCTGCTGCAGAAGACGCGCAGCTACACCTTCGCGACGTCCGCGCCCGCGCTGCTCGCCGAGAGCGTGCGCGCGGCGCTGCGCGTGATGCAGGCCGAGCCCGCGCGGCTCGCGAAGCTGCACGCGAACATCGCGCGCTTTCGCGCCGGGCTGCCGGCCGCGATCGCCGGCACGACGTGGACGCTGCTGCCGTCCGCGACCGCGGTGCAGGCGCTGGTGATCGGCGCCAACGACGTCGCGCTCGCCGTGATGCAGTCGCTCGCCGACGCCGGCCTGTGGGTGCCGGCGATCCGCCCGCCCACCGTCGCCGAAGGCACGGCGCGCCTGCGCATCGCGCTGTCGGCGGCGCACGAGAGCGCCGAGATCGACGCGCTGCTGGCGGCGATCCGGCAGGCGGCGGACAGCGTCGCCTGACGTCGGTCGCGCGCCGGCGTCGCGGGCGCGGACGCGGGCGCGCGTGACGCCTGCGGGCGCGCTCGCGCGCGAGGGGCATGCCTCTCGACGAAACGGCGCGCCGATGCCGAAACACCGGCCGTGGGCGGCGCGTCGACGGTGCAAACGCCGCGCCGTCCCGCACAGACCGCGACCGGCGGCGCCCGCCGCCGACCGCCCCGCGCGGCGCCACGCGGTGGCTACTTCCGATCTTCCTCGGTGGTCTTGTCGGCCGGATGGGCGTCGCGATGCGCCTTCGCCTCGGCCTCCTGCTTCGCGCGCTCGGCCTGCGCCTTTTCCTCGTTCGCGTGCGCCTCGTTGGCCTTCGCGGCCTGCGCCTGCTCGGCCTGCTGCGCGCGTTGCTGTTCGGCCTGCTGCTGCGCGTGCTGCTGGGCCGCCTGCTGGCCGCGCTGCTGCTCGGCCTCCCGGGCACGCTGCTGCTCCGCCTGCTGCGCGTGCTGCTGCTGTTCGGCCTGCTGCGCGCGCTGTTGTTCGGCCTGCTGCTGCGCGTGTTGCTGCGCCGCCTGCTGGGCGCGCTGCTGTTGCTCCGCCTGCTGGCCGCGCTGCTGCTCGGCCTGCTGGGTGCGCTGCTGCTCGGCCTGCTGCGCTCGCTGCTGCTGCTGCTGCTCCTGCTGCGCGTGCTGCTGCTGCGCCTGTTGCGCGCGTTGCTGCGCCTGGGCCTGCTGCAGCTGCTCCGGCGTCTGGCCGGGATCCGGGCGCGCCGTCATCGGGCCGCCCTGTCGACGGCCGTCCGGTGGCGGCGACATCACCTGGGGCGGCTGGCCGGGACGCTGCCCGCCCTGCGGTTGCGGCGGCTGGCCGGCCCGTTGCGCGATCGACGGCTCGCGCGCTTCGGGCTGGTGCTGCTGCGGCTGCCCGCCCTGCGGGGCGTTGGCGACGTTCTGCGGCGGATCGCGCCGCACCGCCTGCGGCGGCGGCAGCTTCGCCGGCGGATGGCCGGCCTGGTACGACGGGATCGCCGACTTCGACACCGGCATCGGCGCTGCCACCCGCACGACCGGCTGCTGCGCCGCCGCGAGGTGCGCCTGCGCGGGCACCTGGTGCTGGAACGCCTGCCCGTTGGCGGTCGTGCCCTGCGGCGCGACGATCGTCACGTTGCGCACGTTCGTGATGTTGGTGATGTTGTTGGTGACGCGGTTGTCGTTGTACGTCCGGTTGTGGCTGTTGTTCTCGACGTTGCCTTCGACGCGCATCCCAGTGCGGATCACCGGCGGCGCGCCGATGACGACGGCCGGCGGGGTGCCGATCGGCGCCGGCACGATGAGGCCCGGCCGCGACCCCGGCGGCGGCGGCACGAAGCAGCCTTGCGGGCCTTCGGGCGCGTGGCCGTGGTGCACGCCGACCGCCACGATCGCCGCGACGATGGCGATGCCGATCGCCGGCGCGATGAAGTTGGTGTGCGGTGCCGACCAGTAGCCCGGCACGTAGACGACCTTGTCGTCGCGATGCTCGTAGTACGGCTCGCGCCACGCATAGTCCGGGCGCGGCGGCGCCGACCAGCGACCCGCCGCCCAGACCCAGCGGCCTTGCCAGTCCCAGTAGCCGCCCGTCCACACGTAGTTCGGGCCGGGCTGCGGCGGCGGCTCCTCGACCAGCATCGGCGGCGGCGCCCAGTCGACCGCGACCGGCGCCGGCTGCGCGAGCGGCGGCTCCACGTACGTGCTGACGACCTGCTCCGGCGCGCCCGACTGGCCGTCGCCGGCGTCGTAGTACGGCTGGCCGTCGGCCCCGGTGCCGCCGTCCGAAGCGTAGCTCGGCGAGTTCGAGTTCCCGTTCGCGTTCGAATAGGCGACGGGCGCCTGCCGCGTCGGTGCGGGCGAGCCCTGCACGGGCATCGGCTGCTGCCCCGGCGCCGGGTATTGCTGCGACTCGTTCTGCGCGGTCGGCGGCGGCACCATCGCGCCGGACGCGTCCGCCGGCAGCGGCGCCGCGGCCTGCGAGGCGGCCGGGCCTTTGGAGCAGCCCGCGACGAGCGACACGGCGACGAGCGCCGCGCAGAGGCGGTTGAGGCGATGGGAAGCGAGCGATCGATGGGTGGACATGGCGGGTGCGCCCGGTTGGGCCGGGCTGTGCGGATGTGTTGCAGCCGGCTCGGCAATCGGGCGGCCTGCGCGTCGGGCTCGACAGGACGGCTTCAGGTGGCGCCACGGTCGCGCAAGCGTCGGGTCGCCGCTAACATCGCACCAGGCCCGGCGAGCTCGCGAGCGTGGAACACGGTCGCCGCATCGCTTCCGGCGTTCCATCCCCTCCGTCCCACGAGAAGGCCTCATGAACGAGCGCGACCACGATCTCGACTACCGTTCCGGCGCCGTCCGGGCCCTGCGCGCCGACCTCGCGCTCGCGTTGCGCGCCGCCGCGCACCACGGCCTGGCCGAGGGCGTCTGCAACCATTTCAGCGCGGAGTTGCCCGACGGCTCCGCGCGCTTCCTGCTGAACCCGCGCGGCCTGGCGTGGAGCGAGGTCGGGGCCGACGACATCGTGCTCGTCGCCGCCGACGGCCGCCGGCTCGCCGGCCCGCACGAGGTCGAGCCCACCGCGATGTTCATCCACGCCGCCGTCCACCGCCGCGGCAAGGCCTGCGTGCTGCATACCCACATGCCGTATGCGACCGCGCTGACGCTCACCGTCGACCGCGGCCTCGACCCGTGCCTGTCGCAGAACGCGATGCGCTTCCACGGGCGCGTCGCGGTCGACGCGCACTACAACGGCCTCGCGCTGGACGTCGCCGAGGGCGAGCGCATCGCCGCCGCCGCGAGCACGGCCGACGCGGTGTTCCTCGGCAACCACGGCGTGATCGTCTGCGGCGAACGCGTGGCGCACGCCTACGACGACCTGTACTACCTCGAGCGCGCGTGCATGGTGCAGGTGCTCGCGCAATCGACCGGCCGCCCGCTCGCGCCGGTGGCCGACGGGCTCGCGCGGCGCGTCGGCGAGCAGACGCGCGGCGAGCGGATGCAGTCCGACCTGTTCTTCGAGGCCTTGCGGCGCGCGCTGCCCGAGCCGCGACGCTAGACGATCCTCGCCCTTTCCTCGACAAGGCCCGCCCATGCCCGACACCTCGATCTACCAACTGCTCGCCAACGCGGTGCTGCTGCTGCACATCGTGATCGTGTTCGGCGTGATCATCGGCCTCGCGCTGATCCTGGTCGGCAACGTGTTCGGCTGGCGCTGGGTCAACGCGCTGTGGTTCCGGCTGCTGCACCTCGCGACGATCGCGATCGTCGTCGCCGAGGCCTGGTTCGGCATCACGTGCCCGCTGACGACGCTCGAGATGTACTGGCGCTCGAAGGCCCGCGCGTCGACCTACGGCGGCGGCTTCATGGAGCACTGGATGCAGAGCATCCTGTTCTACCAGGCGCCGGCGTGGGTGTTCACGATGTCGTACACGCTGTTCGGGCTCGCGGTGCTCGCGACGTGGTGGTGGCTGCCGCCGCGCTGGCCGGGGCGCGCGGCCCGGCGCTGAACGGCGCTGAGCGGCACGAAAGCGCGCGCCCGCGGCCGCGGCACGGGGATTGCCGATGGGGTGGATCGCTGGGGTTCCAGCACCACCACGGAACGCATCATGACCAAGATCCTCGCCGCCCTGCTCGCCGCCTCCGTCGCCAGCCTGTGCGCGGTCGCGTACGCCGACGACGCGGCCTCGGCGCCGGAGCAGCACCTGACCAAGCGCCAGGCCGACAAGCAGGCCGACGCCCAGTACAAGTCCGACGTGAAGACCGCCGAGGCGAAGCACGCGATGGCCAAGGCCGACTGCGGCTCGTCGCTGACGGCCACCGGGCGCTCGTGCAAGGACGATGTCGGCGCGCAGGAACGCAAGGACAAGGCCGACGCGAAGCTGAAGCAGGTCGACACCAAGGCCGACCACTGATCACGACCGCGGCGGCCCCTGGACGAGCGTCTTTGGGGGATCGCCGCAACACCGCTGACGCAACGAGGCCCCGATGCGGGAAAATCGCAGCGGGGCCTCGTGTTCATGGACGCAACATCAGCGACCGTGCGCGGCGCCTCGAATCACATCACCCAAGAAGACACCCATGAAACTGACCAAGACACTGCTCGTCGCGGCGCTGCTGTCGACCTTCGCGGTCGCGGCCTCCGCGGCCCCGCATCACCACCATCATCGTCATCACCACCATCACCACCACGTTCGCCATCACGGCTGAACGGCGTCACGCGAGGTGATGGCCGCGCGCGGGCGGGATGCCCGGCGCGCGAGGAGACGGCCGGCGGCCGTGCGGGTCGGCGTGACGATCAGTGCGACGCCGGCGTGTCCAGCCCGCGCTTGACGAGCAGCGGGCCGAGGTCCGGCGCGGTGCCGGTGAGGTCGCGGAACAGCTTCAGCGGCTCGTCGGCACCGCCGCGCGACAGCATCGTCGAACGGATGTGGTCGCCATTGGCGCGCGTCAGGCCGCCGTGCTTGAGCACCCAGTCGGTCGAGTCGGCCGCGAGGACCTCGCTCCACAGGTACGAGTAGTAGCCGGCGGCGTAGTCGCCCGAGAACGCGTGCGAGAAGTACGTGCTGCGGTAGCGCGGCGGCACGGGCGGGAAGTCCAGGCCGACACGGTGCAGCGCCGCGGCTTCGAAGGCGGTGACGCCCGAGGCGTCCGGCACGGCCGACGCGGGGATCTGGTGCCAGGCCTGGTCGAGCAGCGCGGCGGCGACGTACTCGGTCGTCGCGTAGCCCTGGTTGAAGCGCGCCGCGGCCTGCACCTTGTCCACCAGCGCCTGCGGGATCGGCGCGCCGGTGCGGTAGTCCTTCGCGAAGTTCTTCAGCACGTCGGGGTACGTCGCCCACATCTCGTTGAACTGCGACGGGTACTCGACGAAGTCGTTCGGCACCGCCGGGCTCGCGAAGCGCGGGTACTTCGTGTGCGACAGCATGCCGTGCAACGCGTGGCCGAACTCGTGGAACGCGGTGGTGACCTCGTCCTGCGTCAGCAGCGTCGGCTGGCCCGCGGCCGGCTTCGGGATGTTGAGGTTGTTGACGACGACGGGCTTGTCGCCCGCGAGGCCGTCCTGGTTCACGTAGAGGCTCATCCACGCGCCGCCGTTCTTGTTCGGGCGCGCGTAGTAGTCGCCCAGGAAGATCGCGAGCTGCGAGCCGTCCTTGTCGAACACGTCGAACACGCGCACGCTGGGCTCGTAGACCGGCAGGTCGTGGCGTTCCTTGAACGTCAGGCCGTAGAGCTTGTTGGCGGCGTAGAACACGCCGTCGAGGATCACGTGGTCGAGCTCGTAGTACGGCTTGAGCTGCGACTCGTCGAACGCGTAGCGCGCCACGCGCACCTTCTCGGAGTAATAGTCCCAGTCGGCCGCGCCGACGGCGATGCCGGCCTTCTCGGCGTCGGCCACCTTCTGCAGCTCGGCCGCTTCCTTGCGCGCGTTGGCGACGCCGGCGGGCGCGATCTGCGCCAGCAGCTTGTTGAGCGTGTCGACCGAGCCGACCGTCTGCTCGGCGAGCTGGAACGCGGCGTAGGTCGGGTAGCCCAGCAGCGCCGCGCGCTCGGCGCGCTTCTTCGCGAGCGCGGCCACGGTGGCGCGGTTGTCGAACTCGCCGCCGCGGCTGCCGCGGGCGAGCGAGGCGGCCATGATCTTCTCGCGCGACACGTGGTTGCGCATCGTGGTCAGCGGCGGCTGGCCCGTGGTGTTCACGAGCTCGACGAGGAACTTGCCCGGCTTGCCGGCGGCGGTCGCGGCGGTGGCGGCGGCGGTGATTTCCGCGTCGCTCAGGCCGTCCAGCTCGGCGCGGGTGTCGAAGATCACCGACGACGCCGCGCGCTCCTTCAGCACGTTCTGCGTGAAGGTGGTCTGCAGCGTCGCGAGGTCGGCGTTGAGCGCGCGCAGCTTCGCCTTGCTCGCTTCCGGCAGCTCGGCGCCGGCGCGCACGAAGTCCTGGTGGTAGCGCCACAGCAGGCGCGCGGATTCGGCGTCGAGGCCCAGCGTGTCGCGCGCCTTGTACAGCGAGTCGATGCGCGCGAACAGCGTCGGGTTCAGCAGGATCGCGTCGTTGTGCGCGGCGAGCTTCGGGGCCGTGTCGCGTTCGACGGTGTCGAGCGCGGGGTTGGTGTTGGACGACGTCAGGTTGAAGAACGCCATCGTGACGCGCGTCAGCGTCGCGCCGGAGCGCTCGAGCGCGACGATCGTGTTGTCGAACGTCGGCTTGGCCGGGTTGTTGGCGATCTGCTCGACCTCGGCCAGCTTCTCGGCCATGCCCTTCTCGAACGCCGGCGCGAAGTCCTCGTTGTGGATCTTGTCGAACGGCGGGTAGTGCAGCGGCAGCGTGCTCGGGACGAGCAGGGCGTTGTCCGTCGACGCCGTCGTCGCGTGGGCGGCGCCGGCGATCAGGGGAAGGGCGGTGGCGGCGAGCACGGAGACCAGGGACTTCAGCTTGGGTTGCATGGGACGGGCATCGGACAAGGTTCGGCGCGAGGGGCGCGTGGGCCGCGGGGTACGCGGATCGGGAGGCATCGCCGGTAAGCGAGCCCGCGATTTTAGCGACTGCGTGTTTCCGGCCCGGCCCGGGCCCCGGCGCGACGTCGATCGGGTACGCTGCCCGGATCATGAAGACACGACCGATCCGCCTGCTCCCCGGCCAGGACGTGCGCCGCGCGCTCGAGGCCGCCGTCGCGGCGCAGGGCTGCGAGGCCGCGTTCGTGGTGTCGGGCATCGGCAGCCTGGCCGAGGCGCAGGTGCGCTTCGCGGGCCGCGACGCGCCCGCGCGCGTGGCGGGCGACCTCGAGATCCTGACCCTCGCCGGCACGCTCGGCGCCGGCGGTTCGCACCTGCACGCGAGCCTGTCGGACGCCGACGGCGCGGTCGTCGGCGGCCACCTGGCCTACGGCTGCATCGTGCGCACGACGGCCGAGGTGCTGGTCGCGTTGCTGGACGAATGGTCGTTCGGCCGCGAGCCCGACGCGAGCACGGGCTACGCCGAACTCGCGATCCGGCCGCGCAAACCGTAGCGGGGCGGCGCGCTTCGTCGGCCCCCCGCGTGGCTCGGCGCCCGCGCGCCGTGGCCGGTCGGGTCGCGCTTGGCCGCGCGGCGCACCGTGGGAACACTGGCGTCGCCTCACCTGCCGGAGCCGACGCCATGCCTTCCTCGATCACTCCGCTCGCCTCGACCGGGTTCGCTGCCGCGAGACCGCGCGCCACGCCGCCGATACCGCCGACGCCGCCGATGCGACCCGCAGCCGACCGCGCGCTGGCGATCGCCGCGACGTCATGGGTCGCGGTCGCCGTGGCCGGCCAGCTGGTCTTCGCCGCCTACATCGTCGCGCTCTACGGCCGCGCCCTGGTCGGCGGCGAGCCGCGGTTGTGGAACCGGGTCGTCCCGCACGCATGGGTGCCGGGCGCGACGGGCCCGAACCTCGTGTTCGCCACGCACGTGCTGTGCGCCGCCCTGCTGCTCGCGTGCGGCGCGTTGCAGCTGGTGCCGGCGGTGCGGCGGCACGCGCCGAGGTTCCATCGCTGGAACGGGCGCGTGTTCATGGTCGCGGCGATGGCCGCGGCGGCCGGCGGCGCGGCGATGGTCGCCATGCGCGACACCGCCGGCAACCTCGTGCAGCACGCGGCGATCCTCGGCAACGCCGCGGCGATCGTGCTGTTCGCGGCGCTGGCGTGGCGCGCGGCGCGGGCGCACCGGTTCGAGGCGCATCGGCGCTGGGCGCTGCGGCTGTACCTCGTCGCGAGCGGCGTCTGGTTCTTCCGGATCATGCTGATGGCGTGGATCGCCGTGAACCGCGGGCCTGTCGGCTTCGATCCGGACAAGTTCGAGGGCCCGGCGCTCGAAGCCATCGCGTTCGCGCAGACCTTGCTGCCGCTCGCCGTCCTCGAGCTCCATTTCCTCGTGCGCGCCCGTGGCGGCCCGCTGGCGCGCCTCGGGTTCGCCGCGACGCTGCTCGCGCTGACGCTGCTGACCGCGCTCGGCATCGGCGCCGCGTCGATGATCATGTGGATTCCCCGCTTCCAGGCCTAGCGCCCCGCCCTGCACAATCGCCCGACATGCCCGCCGACGCCGTCCCCGCCCTGCTCGACCTGCGCCGCGTGTTCACGTGGCGGCGCGTGCGATTCGCGCTCGGCATGGCCGTGCCGTTCGGGCTGATGATCAGCATCGGCTCGCTGACGTCGCCGCTCGTGTGGGTCGAGCGCGCGATGGTCGTCGCGCTGTTCGCGCTCGCCGCGTTCGGCGCGCTGGAGCAGGTGCCCGCGGCGCTCGCGCCCTGGCTCGCGCGCTGGGTGCTGCAGTTGCTCGGCGTGGTCGGCGCGGTGCCGGTCGGCGCATGGGTCGCCTACTGGCTCACCACCGGCGACGCGCAGTTCTGGCACGAGCGCCTGCGCCTCATCGGCTACGGCGAGATCACCTTCCTCGGCGTGCTCGTCGCGCCCTGGGTCGCGCTCGCCGCGATGCTGCGCCAGCGCGAGGCCTTCGCGCGCCACCAGGCGCTCGCGTTCCAGCTCGAGCGCAGCGAGCTCGAACGCCAGGCGCTCGACGGCCGCCTGCGCCTGCTGCAGGCCCAGGTGCAGCCGCACTTCCTGTTCAACACGCTCGCCAACGTGCGCGCGCTGGTGCGCGCCGGCTCGCCGCGCGCGCCCGAGGTGCTGGACAGCCTCATCGCCTACCTGCGCGCCTCGGTGCCGCACCTCGACGCGCCGACCACCACCGTCGGCCAGGAGATCGCGCTGGTGCGCGCCTACCTCGAGCTGATGCACATGCGCCTGCCCGATCGCCTGCAGTTCGCGCTGCATGTCGACGACGCGGCACTCGCGCTGCGCTGCCCGCCGATGACGCTGCTCACGCTGGTCGAGAACGCGGTGCGCCACGGCATCGACCCGGCCGAGGACGGCGGCCGCATCGACGTGAGCGTCGCGGTGCATGACGGCCGCTGCGTCGCGCGCGTCGTCGACACCGGCGTCGGCACCCGCTCGGACCTCCCGCACGCCGACGCCGGCCTGGGCACCGGCCTCGCGACCCTGCGCGAGCGGCTGAGGCTCGTGTTCGGCGACGGTGCGCGCGTCAGCCTCTCGCCGTCGATGCCGCATGGGGTATCGGCGGAAATCGAGTTCCCGGCGCGACCCGACGCGACGCAGGGCGACGCATGATCGACGGCCGCCCCACCGCGTTGATCGCCGACGACGAGCCGATGCTGCGCGACGAGCTCGCCGCGCTGCTCGCGCAGGCCTGGCCCGAGCTGCGGGTCGTGGCGCAGGCGCGCAACGGGCGCGAGGCCGTCGAGGGCGTCGACGCGCATCGGCCGGACGTGTGCTTCCTCGACGTGCAGATGCCGGGCTTGTCGGGCGTCGACGCCGCGCGCCAGATCGGCCGCCGCGCGCACATCGTCTTCGTCACCGCGTTCGACCAGTACGCGCTGAAGGCGTTCGAGCACGGCGTGCTGGACTACCTCGTCAAGCCCGTCGAGCCCGCACGGCTCGCGAACACGGTCGACCGCCTGCGCGAGCGGCTCGCCTCCGCGACGCCCACGCCCGCCGCGGCCACCGAGGCGTTGCTGCACCAGCTCGCCGCACACCTGCAGCGCCGCGGCGGCCCCGAGCCGCTGCGCTGGATCCGCGCGACGGTCGGCCACGGCGTGCGGCTGATCGCGGTCGACGAGATCGACTTCATCCGCTCCGACGAGAAGTACACCCTCGTCGCGTGGCGCGGCGACGGCGGCAGGCCCGGCGAGGCCTTGATCAGCACGCCGCTGAAGACGCTGCTGGCGCAGCTCGACCCCGCGCAGTTCGCGCAGGTGCACCGCTCCGTCGCCGTCAACCTGCGCTCGATCAGCCAGGTCACGCGCGGCATCAACGAGACCGCGCAGGTCCACCTCAAGGGCCGCGACGACGTGCTGCCTGTCAGCCGGTCGTTCCTGCACCTGTTCCGGCAGATGTAGGCGCCAGCGCGGGCTCGCGCGTGACAAAGGTCGCGGCTGGGCCGGGGCGCGCCGCGGGCCGGCCGCCGCGGCCTCTATGATCGCGGCGCCCGCCGCTCCTGGCGGAATGTCCGACCGAGAACCTCACCCCATGCGCCGCTTCGCCCGTTCTCTCGCCCTGGCCGTCACCGCCTCCTCCGCGCTGCTGGCGCTGCCCGCCGTGGCCGGGCCGCAGACCGTCGCCCTCGGCAACTGCTTCGCCGACCACACGACCGGCAAGGATCGCAAGGATCTCGCCCGCTGGGTCTTCGTCGCCGTCGCCGCGCATCCGGCCATCCGCGACCTGTCCACCGTCACGCCGGCGATCCAGGACGCGTCGAACCAGACGGCGGCCGACCTGTTCACGCGCCTGCTCACCGTCGATTGCCGGGACGCGACGCGCGCCGCCGTCAAGGCCGACGGCTCGACCGCGATCCGCGGCGCGTTCGAGAGCCTCGGCCAGCTGGCGATGCAGGAGCTGATGTCGGACAAGTCGGTCACGGACGTGATGTCCGGCCTCGAGCGCCACGTCGACCGCAAGAAGTTCGCGGACGTGCTCGATCCGCGCTGAACGGGAGGTGAGCAGGCCCGCGCCGTGTTCCAGGCCGGCGCAAGCCCCGCGACAGCCGAGTTGCCGCTCGACCGTGAACTAAGTCTTCTGTAGGGAAGTCTCGACGGTTCAGTTGCAAGGTGTAACGCTCGATATCAGGAGCAGAGCGGCCCACGCCGGCGCCGCACCAGCCTCCAGCGAGACACCATGTCCCTCTCCTCCGCCGCCTCGAACACCGTCGCCCGCATCGACTGGGAACTGCTGCCCTCGCTGCGCAACCTGCTGCAGACGCGCCGCCACCGCTCGCAGCCGACGTGGATGGACACCGTGCCGTCGGACTTCGAGGCGCCGCTGATGTCCGGCCCGTTCGAGGAGATCCTGCCCGGCCTCGAGGTGCGCGAGGTCCGCGAACCCGACATCTTCGCGATCTTCTTCAGCTGAGCCGGGCCAGGCCCGCCGCACGCCCATTCCGTCACGCGCGCGGCACCGCGGCACCGCGGCACCGCGCTCCCACGGCTATCATCGCGCCCACGCGCGGCCGTCGACCGCGGTCCGGAACACGCGCTTGACGACTCGCGAGACTCCCCTGCCTGCCCCCAGGCCCTTCGAAGCCGCGCTCATCGTCGCGATCTGCTTCGGCTGGTTCATCGCGATCTCGGTCGAGGTCGTCCTCGCCGGATTCCCGAAGCGCGCCGCGTCGCCGTTCACCGACGCGTCGCTGATCCTGCTGATCGCGACCGAGCTGGTGCTGGGCTCGCTCGCGCTCGTCGTGCTGCGCGCGCGGCGCTACGCGATCGCCGAGCTCCTGCCCACGCCCACCGCCCTCGGCTGCGCGATGGGTGTCGGGCTGTACGTCGTCATCGAGCTCGCGTGGGGCGCGGTGTCGCAGCTGTTCTCGGCGACCGACTTCGCGCGGCAGCCGCTCACCGACATGGTCGCGCAACGCCAGGTCACGATGCCCGTGATCATCGCGCTGAGCATGGTCAACGGCCTCTACGAGGAGACCTTCCTCCTCGGCTATCTGCAACGCGGCTTCCTCGCCGCCGGGCCGTCGCTCGCGATCGGGCTGAGCGTGCTGGTGCGCGTGCTGTACCACCTCTACCAGGGCCCGCTCGGCGCGCTGTCGGTGCTGGTGTACGGCGTGATCGTGAGCGTCTTCTACTGGCGCACCGGCAGGCTGTGGCCGGCGGTGTTCGCGCACACGCTGGCGGACGCGCTGGCGTTGTCGCACGTCTAGGGAGCGGCGCGGCCCCCGTGCCGGCGCGCCCGCGCGCGCGCGGCGCGCCGAGGCCGGATCGGCGCCGTTTGCCTGCACAATGCCCTGCGCATCGCCGCGACGGCGAACTCCCGGAGGCGCTCCCATGGAAGAAAAGCTCGCCCACCTCGGCTTCATCCAGGCCGTCATCACGCGCATGGCCTCCAACTGCTTCCTCGTGAAGGGCTGGAGCATCTCGCTGGTGGCGGCGATCTTCGTGCTGTCGACGCACGACGCCAACAAGGACTTCATGGCGATCGCGTTCTTCCCGATCCTGGTGTTCTGGGTGCTCGACGCCTACTACTTCCGCCAGGAGAAGCTGTTCCGCGCGCTGTACGACGCCGCGGTCGGCGACGATCCCGCTATCGCGCGGTTCTCGCTCGACACGACGCCGGTCGCCGCGAAGGCCCGATCGCTCGCCGGCTACATCGTCGCGGGCGCCGTCGCGCCGCTCCACGGCACGCTGGCGGTCGCGCTGCTGCTCGCGAACGTGTACCTGAGGAAGTGACCCGGCCCTGGGCGCGCCTAGAGCTCGTGCGTCACCAGCGCGAAGTCCGGATCCTCGTCGTAGCGCTTGACCGCGAAGCCCATGCCGCGCATCAGCTTGAGCATCGCGGCGTTGCTGCGCAGCACCAGCCCGTCGATCTCGGCGAGCCCGCGCTCGCGCGCGACGTCCATGATGCTTTCCATCAAGCGCGAGCCGAGGCCGCGGCCCTTCATGTCCTCCGCGACGACGAGCGAGAACTCGCAGCTCGTCTGGTCGGGCGTGATGACGTAGCGCGACACGCCGACGATGCGATCGCGTTCGGTGACCGTGCCGTCGGCCGCCGTCGCGCGTTCGCGCATCACCGCGACCAGCGCCATCTCGCGGTCGTAGTCGATCAGCGTGAAGCGCGACAGCATCGTCGCCGGCAGCTCGCTGAACGACGACACGAAGCGGAAGTAGCGGCTCTCGGGCGTGAGGCCGCGCACGAGGTTCTGCAGCATCTCGGCGTCGTCGGGGCGGATCGGGCGCACGAGGCAGGTGTCGCCGCCGCGCAGCGTCCACTGCTGCTCGTGGCGCGTCGGGTACGGCAGGATCGCGAGGTGCGCGTACTGGCCGGGCGAGCCGACCGCGGCCTGCGGCGTGCCGTCGACGACGATGCGCGCGTCGACCGCGATCGCGCCGTGCTCGTCGACGATGATCGGGTTGATGTCCATCTCGCGCAGCTGCGGCAGTGCGCACACCATCTCCGATACCCGCAGCAGTATCTGCTCCAGCGCGCCGAAGTCGGCCGCGCTCGCGCCGCGCCATTCGGCGAGCGTCTCGGCGACGCGCGAGCGGTCGATCAGCCCCCGCGCGAGGAACTGGTTCAGCGGCGGCAGCTCCATCGAGCGGTCGGCGATCAGCTCGATCATCACGCCGCCGGCGCCGAACACGATGACGGGCCCGAACGGGTCGTCGGTGACGACGCCGACCGAGATCTCGCGCCCGCGCCGCGCCCGCGCCATCTTCTGCACGGTGACGCCGTTGACCTGCGCGTCAGGTGCGAGCAGCTTCACGCGGTCGACCATGTCCACCCAGGTCTCGCGCACGCTGGTGC
>JASLEM010000516.1 GCA_030151165.1 Burkholderiaceae bacterium | reverse complement strand
GTCGGCCGCGGCGCGCTGCCCGCGGTGCGGCTGCTGGACATGGCCACCGTGCCGCGCCCCGCGCCGCGCGCGCCGCCGCAGGCGCTCGCGCCGCAGCTGATCGAGGCGATCCAGCAGCGCGTCGCGCGCGGCGAGCAGAGCCTGCTGTTCCTCAACCGCCGCGGCTTCGCGCCGGTGCTGCACTGCCCGGCCTGCACGTGGAAGAGCGGCTGCCCACACTGCAGCGCGTGGCGCGTGTTCCACAAGGGCGAACGCATCCTGCGCTGCCACCATTGCGGCACGCAGGAGCCGGTGCCGCGCGCCTGCCCCGAATGCGGCAACCTCGACATCGAGCCGATGGGCCGTGGCACCGAGCGGCTCGAGGAGCAGGTCGCCGAGCTGCTGCCCGGCGCGCGCGTGCTGCGCATCGACGCCGACACCACGCGCAACAAGGGCACGCTCGAGGCGCAGCTCGCGGCCGTGCACGCGGGCGACGTCGACGTGCTGGTCGGCACGCAGATGGTCACCAAGGGGCACGACTTCCGCCGCGTCACGCTCGTCGCCGCCGTCAACCCGGACAGCGCGCTGTTCGCCGCCGACTTCCGCGCCAGCGAGCGCCTGTTCGCGCTGCTGATGCAGGCGGGCGGCCGCGCCGGGCGCGATGCCGACGCCGGACGCGGCAGCGAGATGTGGGTGCAGACGTGGAACCCCGCGCACGCGCTCTTCGAGGCGCTGAAGAAGCACGACTTCGCGGCCTTCGCCGCCACGCAGCTGGACGAGCGCCAGTCCGCCGGCCTGCCGCCGTTCTCGCACCTCGCGCTGCTGCGGGCCGAGGCGCGCACCGAGGACGTCGCCGAGGCGTTCCTGCGCGCCGCGCGCGACCTGGCGAAGACCTATCCGGAAGCCGCCGACGTCATGTTCTATGCGCCGGTGCCGCCGTCGATCGCGAAGGTCGCCGGCTTCGAGCGGCGCCAGATGCTGATCGAATGCGCGTCGCGCGCGACGCTGCAGCGCCTGCTCGCGCTGTTCACGCCGGAACTGCCGGCGCTGAAGAACGCGCACCGCGGCATCGTGCGCTGGGCGATCGACGTCGATCCGCTCGCCATCTGAGCCCGCGCCAACCCCCGCGAACGGGCGTCGGATCGCCGCGACGGCATGCCCCGGCCGACAGGCTGGCGCGCTACAGTGGCCGCTGATTCCAATCCGAACCGGGGAGCGCCTTCGATGAACGCCAGGACCGCACTGATCGTCGCCGCCAGCCTGCCGCTGGCCGGCGTCTTCTTCTCCACGTCCGCCTTCGCCGCCGGCAAGCCCTGCGAGGAGCTGAAGACCGAGATCGCCGCCAAGCTGGACGCGAAGAACGTCACCGGCTACGCGCTCGACATCGTCGACGCCGACAAGGCCGACGCGAACGCGAAAGTCGTCGGCAGCTGCGAAGGCGGCGCCAAGAAGATCGTCTACTCGAAGAAGTGATGAGCGCCATCGCGCCGCGCCGCGGCCACGCGGGCATCGTGCAGGACGCGATGGTGACGACGGCCTTCGAGCTGCCGGGCCACGCGGTCGTGCGCAACCTCGGCGTCGTGCGCGGCCTGACGGTGCGCTCGCGCTCGATCGTCGGCAACTTCGTCGGCGGCCTGCAGACGCTGTTCGGCGGCAACATCACGATCTACACGAAGCTCTGCGAGGACGCGCGCGCCATGACCTATCGCCAGATGTGCGAGCACGCCGGCGAGCGCGGCGCGAACGCGATCATCGGCATGCGCTACGACGCCACCGAGCTGATGGCCGGCCTCACCGAGGTCCTCTGCTACGGCACGGCGGTGGTCGTCGAACCGCGCGCCTGATGCCTGCGATGGCCGTCGTCGTCCGCTTCGTCCCGTTCACGCCCGCCGACTACCAGGCCTGGCTGACGCTCGCGATCCCGTCGTACGCGCTCGGCCACGTCGAGGACGGGCAGTGGACGCTGGCGGAGTCGATTCAGAAGTCGACCGAGGCCCACGCGCTGCTGCTGCCGCAGGGCGAGCAGACGCCGGGGCACACGTTCATGAAGCTGCGGATCGTGGGCGAGGACGACGACGCGGGCCACCTGTGGTGGGCCGAGGTCGAGGCCGGCGGGATGCAGGGCGCGTATGTGTACGGCGTGGAGGTCGAGGCGCACGCGCGCCGGCGCGGCGTGGCGCGCGCGGCCTTCGCCGAGCTGGAGCGCGTCGCCAGCGCGCGCGGCCTGCGCTTCGTCTCGCTGCATGTCTTCGGCCACAACCATGGCGCGCGCCGGCTCTACGAAGAGCTCGGTTTCGCGCCGACCAACATCACGATGCGCAAGGATCTCCGATGACGCTGACCCGCGCCCTGGCGCCCTCGCTGCTCGCGGCACTGGCGTTCGCGGCCTCGACCGTGCACGCCGCCGATGGCGACGCCGCCGACGGCGGCCCGGCCGTCGCGCCGTATCGCCCGAGCGTCTCGACGCCCGCGCAGCTGTCGGCGCCGGGCTATCTCGAACTCGAGGCCGGCGGCCTGCGCGCCACCGGGCCCGACCACGGCACGTCGCGCTTCACGGTGCCGTACACGCTCAAGCTGGCGTTCACGCCTGACTGGGGCCTGCGCGTCGGCGGCGACGCGTGGGTGCGGCAGGTCGCACCCGGGCAGACGGACGAGGGCGGCGGCGACACCTCCGTCGTGCTGAAGCGCCGCTTCGCCGTCTCGGACGCGACCGCCTGGGGCCTCGAGCTTGGCGAGAAGTTCCCGACCGCCGGCTCGACGCGGGGCAGCGGCCACGCCGACACCACTGTCAACGGCATCTTCAGCAGCGACTTCGCGCCGCAGTGGCATGTCGACGTGAACCTGAACGAGACGCGCCTGGGCGTGCCGTCCGGCGAGTCGCGCCAGTGGCAGACCGGCTGGGCCGCGGCCTTCTCGCGCCAGCTCACCGACGCCTGGGGCGCGACGGGCGAGCTCTCCGGCACGCACGAGGGCGGCGTGGACGCGGCCAACACCTCGCAGGCGCTGGTCGCCGGCAGCTTCGCGGCCTCTCCGGCGGCCGTCTTCGACTTCGGCTACGCGCGCGGCTTCACCGACGCCTCGCCGCGCAACCAGTTCTTCGCAGGCGTCACGGTGCGCCTCGCCAAGGTGTTCTGATCCCGAATCCGTCAGAATCGGCCGCATGAGACTGCTGTTGGTTGAGGACGACCGGATGATCGGCGAGAGCCTGCGCGCGGCGCTGAAGCTCGAGGGCCACGCCGTTGACTGGGTCACCGACGCGCAGGCCGCCGCGGCGACCACGGCGACCGAGCGCTTCGACCTGGTGCTGCTCGACCTCGGCCTGCCCAAGGGCAACGGGCTCGACGTGCTGCGCGGCATCCGCGCGCGCGGCGACAGCACGCCGGTGATCGTGCTGACCGCGCGCGACGGGCTCGGCGACCGCGTCGCCGGCCTCGACGCCGGCGCCGACGACTACCTCAGCAAGCCCTTCGAGCTCGACGAGCTGCTCGCCCGCATGCGCGCCGTGCTGCGCCGCCACAGCGGCCGCGCCACCACGCGGCTCACGCACGAGGAGCTCAGCTTCGACCCGGCGACGCGCGAGGTCACGCTGCGCGGCGAGCCGGTGATGCTGTCGGCGCGCGAGCTCGCGGTGCTGGAGGCGCTGCTGCAGCGGCCCGGCGCGATCCTGTCGCGCGCGCAGCTCGAGGACCGGCTGTACGGCTGGGGCGAGGAAGTCGAGAGCAACGCCGTCAGCGTCTACGTGCACCAGCTGCGCAAGAAGCTTGGGCCGGAGCTGATCCGCACGATGCGCGGCGTCGGCTACTACCTGGGCAAGGGCGGCGCGCCGGCGGGAGCGGCCGAATGAACGGCTCGCGCTGATGGCGCGCGCGCGTCGATTCGGCCTGGGCAGCACGCTGCGGGTGCGGCTGCTGCTGTCGCTGCTGGCGATGCTCGTGCTCGCCGCGGGCGCGATGGGGGTGTCGGTCTACTGGAACGTGCTGCGCCAGACCGAGGCGCTGTTCGACTACCAGCTGCGCCAGATGGCGCTGTCCCTGCGCGACCAGGGCGAGGTCGCGCCCGAGGACGCGCCCGCGCTGACCGACGGCCAGCTCGACTTCGTCGTGCAGATCTGGCGCCAGGACGGGCGCGAGGTCTACGCCACCCGGCCGCCGGTCGACCCGCCGTCGCGCGCCGTGATCGGCTACGCGGACATCGACTCCGGCAGCATCGTCTGGCGAACCTACGGCGTGGTCGCGCGCGACCGCGTGATCCAGGTCGCGCAGCCCGCGCGCGTGCGCCACGCGCGCGCGGCGCAGGCGGCGCTGCGCAGCGTGATCCCGCTGCTGGCCGTCGCGCCCGCGCTGGCGCTGGTGATCGGCTGGCTCGTCTCGCGCTCGCTCGCGCCGCTGCAGCGCCTGGCCGTGGAGGTGCGAGCGCGCGACAGCGGCTCGCTGCAGGCGCTGCCGGTCGACGGCCTGCCCGACGAGGTGCTGCCGCTCGTGCAGTCGCTCAACGCGCTGCTCGATCGGCTCGGCGCGGCGCTGGCGGCGCAGCGCCATTTCGTCGGCGACGCGGCGCACGAGCTGCGCTCGCCGCTCACCGCGCTGAAGCTGCAGGTGCAGCTGATGCGGCGCGCGCCCGACGACGCCGCGCGCGACGAGGCCGCCCTCGCGCTGACGGCCGGCGTCGACCGCGCGACCCGCCTCGTCGAACAGCTGCTCGCGCTCGCCCGCAGCGAGGCCGGGCCGGCGCGCGACGCGGCGCTGCCCACGGCGGCGCCGCTCGCGGAGCTGGTGCGCCAGGCGATGGCCGACGTCGGCCCGCTCGCCGCCACGCGCGGCACGACACTCGAACTCGATCTCGCCGACGGCGCCGAAAGCCTGCTCGCCCACGGCATCGCCGACGTCTCCGCGCTCGCGCGCAACCTGATCGACAACGCCGTGCGCTACTCGCCGGACGGCGGCCGCGTCGCCGTGTGGGTCGGCGCCGACCCGGCGGACGGCGGTGCGACGGTGCTGCAGGTCGACGACAACGGCCCCGGCATCCCGGCGGCCGACCGCGAGCTCGTCTTCGACCGCTTCGTCCGCCGCGACAACGCCGCCGGCCAGACCGGCTCGGGGCTCGGCCTCGCGATCGTCCGCCAGGTGGCGCTGCGCCAGGGCGCGCAGGTGACGCTCGGCGACTCGCCGCTGGGCGGATTGCGCGTGCGGGTCGCGTGGCCGGCGGGCGCCGCGTCCTAATCCTGACTTCATCTTGAACTAACGGACCCTTCATCCAGCGCGCGCACATTCACCGTCATGCGCCGCGAAGGCCGGTCTCTTCGACAGGAAGACACCCCAGGGCGGCGCGGTCACCGACAGCATCTGCCGACAAGGAGTCGAACGTTCATGAGCAATCTCAACCTGAAGCCGCTCGCATGGGGCCTGCTGGGTGCGGGCGTCGCGGTGATGGGCACCGCCGGCGCGCTGGATCTGCCGTCCTGGCTGCACCACAACACCGCGGCCACCGCCGGCTCGAGCGGCGCCGGCGCGATCGCCGCGGCCACCGGCCAGCAGGTCGCGCCGACGCCCGTCACGCCGCCGCTGCCGTCGCTGCCGCCCGGCACCGCGCCGAACTACCGCGCGATCGTGCAGGAGTTCGGGCCGTCGGTCGTGCACGTCGACGTCTCGGGCAGCCACAAGCAGACCGCCGAGGAAGCGCAGGAGGAAGGCTCCGCGGGCGGGCTGAGCCCGGACGATCCGCTGTTCCGCTTCTTCCGAGGCATGCCGGGCATGCCCAACGTGCAGCGCGGCGGCCAGGCGCCCGAGCAGCCGTTCAAGGGCCTCGGCTCCGGCTTCATCATCGGCTCGGACGGCCTGATCCTGACGAACGCGCACGTCGTCAAGGAAGCCAAGGAAGTCAGCGTCAAGCTGCAGGATCGCCGCGAGTACACCGCCAAGGTGCTGGGCGTCGACACCGCCACCGACATCGCCGTCCTCAAGATCGACGCGAAGGGCCTGCCGGTCGTGCGCTTCGGCCAGCCGGCCAAGCTGATGGTGGGCGACTACGTGCTCGCGATCGGCGCGCCCTACGGCCTCGACCAGACCGCCACCTCCGGCATCGTCAGCGCCAAGGGCCGCTCGCTGCCCAGCGAGGGCGGCGAGAACTTCGTGCCGTTCCTGCAGACCGACGCCGCCGTCAACCCCGGCAACTCGGGTGGGCCGCTGTTCGATGCCGCGGGCAACGTCATCGGCATCAACTCGCAGATCTACAGCCGCACCGGCGGCTTCCAGGGCGTGAGCTTCGCGATCCCGATCGACGTCGCGCTCGCCGTGAAGGACCAGATCGTCGCCACCGGCCACGCGCAGCACGCGCGCCTGGGCGTCAGCATCCAGCCGCTGACCCAGGACCTGGCCGAGAGCTTCGGCCTCGACCGTCCGGACGGCGCGCTGGTGTCGACCGTCGCCCCGAACAGCGCCGCGGCCAAGGCGGGCCTGAAGTCGGGCGACGTCATCACCAAGGTCAACGGCGAGGCGATCGAGGAGCCGGGCCAGCTGTCGTCGCGCGTGGGCCTCTCGCGCCCGGGCGACAAGGTCACGCTGGAAGTGTGGCGCGACAAGAAGAACGAGACGGTGGTCGCGACGCTCGGCGCCAGCACGGACAAGCTGGACGTCGCGAGCGGCGGCGACGCCGCCGACGGCCAGAAGCTGGGCCTCGCGCTGCGCCCGCTGAACCGCGACGAGCGCGGCGAGGTCGGCGCCAGCGGGCTGGTGGTCGAAGGCGCGCAGGGCCCGGCGGCGAAGGCCGGCGTGCAGCAGGGCGACGTCGTGCTGGCCGTCAACGGCAAGCCGGTGGCATCGGTCGACGACGTCAAGAGCATCCTCGCCAGCAAGCCCAAGCGCGTGGCGCTGCTGATCTGGCGCGATGGCGAGCGGATCTTCTTCCCGGTGAACCTGGGCTGACCGGGCGCGGGCGTCGCCCGCTTCCAGGCAGACCGACAGGGCGCTCGAAAGAGCGCCCTTTTTCATGCGCGGTGCCGCTCGGGGGTCGCCGCGCACGGACGAAAAAAAACCGACCCGGCGAACCGGATCGGTCTTTCTTCGAATTCCTGGCTGGCGTCGCGGCCGGTGCCGCGTGCCGGCGTCGGGAATTACATCGAGGCGGCGGAAGCAGCCTTGGCAGCCTTGGCGGCCTTCTTGGCAGCGCGCTTGGCCTTGTGCTTGGCGACGGCCGAAGCGGCGACGGACGGCGAAGCCGTGCCGGTTTGCGCGGCGGAGGCCGGGGCGCCTTGGGCCGAGACGGCGACGGCGGTGACGAGCAGCAGGGAAGCGATCAGAGCGTTCTTCATGGTCAGTACCTTGTGGGTGGAATGAATGGGGGACGAGTGCTTAACGAGCCGACTTGCCGAACGGTTTACGTGCATTTTGAAATTTCTTGCCCAACAATGAAGAAAACCGGCGCCGCGAAGCCCCGTGGCGGTGCGAGCCTGCCTTTGGTGCGGGCATCGTCGGTTCGACGAATGCAGGCTGCGTGATCGACGAAGGCGGCGAGGCGGCGTCGGGCGCCTCCGGCCACGCGAAGCGCGCCGTCCGTCACGAGAACACAAGGCCCGGCGCGCCGGGGCGCGGCCCGGGCCGCTATGATCGGGCGAGCCCCGGCGCTGGCGCCGCGGCTATCCGGCCGGGGGCCGCCGCGCGCGATGCGCCGCCTGTCCGCCGCCGCTCCCCGCAGTTCCGCGTCCGCGGCCGGCCGTCGCCGTCCGCCACCGGCGCCGCCGTTTCCCCGTCGTCCCACGTTCGTTTGCCCGGTCTTCC
>JASLEM010000503.1 GCA_030151165.1 Burkholderiaceae bacterium | reverse complement strand
CCACGCCGGAGCTCACGTCAACGGCCCAGGGCCGGACGTGCATCACTCCATCGATCACGTTTGCAGGATTCAACCCACCAGACAAAACGACCGGAAGGGGAACGCCGGGAGGAATTTGAGACCAATCGAAAACCTTTCCGCTGCCGCCGTATCCGTCGACGAAGGCGTCGAGCAACAGGCCGGTCGCGCTGGCGAAACCAGACGCGAAGTCTAGCAAATCGACGCCGGGCGCCATCCGCACCGCGCGCAGGTAGGCGCGCGCGGGCTGCTCGCACTGCTCGCGCGTCTCGTCGCCGTGGAACTGCAGCAGCAGGTGCGGCACGGCGGCCGTCGCCTCGTCGATGAGGTCAGGGCTCGCGTTGACGAACAGCCCGACCGGCTGCACGAACGGCGGCAGCCGGCGCGCGAGCTCGCGCATGCGCGCGACCGTCACGTGGCGCGGGCTCTTGTCGTACAGCACGAAGCCGACCGCGTCGGCGCCGGCGGCCGCGGCGGCATCGACGTCCTGCTCGCGCGTGAGGCCGCAGATCTTGATGCGTGTTCTCTGGCTCATGTCGCTGCCCTCGAATGCCCTCCGGGTCGCCCGGATTCCCTGCAGGTCCTCATTGCTTCGCGATCGAGCCCGAGACGAACGGATAAGCCTCGTCCGGCCGCGCCAGCTCCGGCGGCGCGCTCGGCAGTCAGTCGTGCGCGCTGGTGCGTTGCGGGATCGCGAGATGCGGGTCGTAGCGCGGCCCGAGGAAGTAGAGGCCGGCCGCGGGGAACGTCGGCGGCGCGAGCTCGCGGTTGCGGTGGCCGAGCAGCTCCGTCATGAAGCCGGGCGGCTGGTGGCCGCTGCCGATCGTGATCAGCGCGCCCATGATGTTGCGCACCATGTGGTGCAGGAAGGCGCTGGCCTCGAAGTCGAAGCGCCAGTAGTCGCCGATGCGCGCGATGTCGATGCTGCGCAGTTCCTTCACCGGCGACAGCGCCTGACACTGCGACGACCGGAACGAGCTGAAGTCGTGCTCGCCGATCAGCGCGCGCGCGGCCTGGCGCATCGCGTCCATGTCGAGCGACTTGAACACCCAGCCGCACAGGCCGGCCTCGATCGCGGGGCGCACGATCGATTCGCGCACCAGGAAGGCATAGCGCCGGCCGCGGGCGCCGTTGCGGGCGTGGAAGTCGGGCTCGACGGTGCGCGCCCACTGGACGGCGATGTCCTCGGGCAGGTAGCGGTTCGTGCCGCGCACCCAGGAGAACTCCTCGCGGACGACCGGCGCGTCGAAATGCACGACCTGGTTGAGCGCATGCACGCCGGCATCGGTGCGCCCGGCGCAGACCGTCGTGATGATCTCGCCGCGCGGCAGGCCGACGAACTCGGCCAGCGCGCGTTCCAGCGCGTCCTGGACGGTCTTGCCGTCGGGCTGCGATTGCCAGCCGTGGTATTGCTGGCCGCGATAGGCGATGCCCAGCGCGATGCGGCCGGGCGGCTGGTCGGGGTCGGCCAGGTGGGCGCTCGAGGTGTGGGAATCGGGCTCGCCGGGCGCGAGGCCAGGCGATTCGGGCGCCGCTGCGGGAGCGGCTCCGGAAGCCCCGGACGCGGCGTCCGGGGAGTCATGCGCCCCGGGCGTTGCGCCCGAGGGATCGGTAGGGTGTTTCGTGTCGGTTGGCTTCACCGACCCGAGATTAACCCAAGGCGTCCAGCATCGTCTGTGCGCGAGTCTTCAAAGGGCCTTCGGCCTTGGAGACGACTTCTTCCAGCAGCTCGCGCGCGCCTTCGTGGTCGCCGATGCGGCGGAACTCGTCGGCCAGCTCGATCTTGCGCGCCATCGGCTCGCTGTCGCCACCGGCGGCGCCCATGTCGAGCTCCGGCAGCTCCGGCATTTCCGGCACTTCGACCGGATGCGCGGCGGCGGCCGGCTTGTCCAGGTCGAGCGACAGGTCGCCGAAGTCGAAGTCGATCGACGGCGGCTTCGCTTCCGTCGGCGCGTCCAGGTGGTGCGCGGCCGGCGTCGCGGCCGGGATCGTGACGTGCTCGGGCTCGATGTCGAAATCGCTGACCTCGAACGGCACTTCTTCCGCGTTCGCCGGCGGGATCGACAGGTCGCCGTGGCCCGAATCGAGCGGCACCTCGGCCGTCGGCGCGAAGGCCTGCGGCGTCGTGCTCGGCTCGTGGTCGAACTCGATCGGCAGGTCGGTCGAGCCGAAGTCGGCATGGCCTTCGGCCTTCGGCGGGCGCACCAGCGTCACGTCCTCCGGATGATCTTCGGCCACCAGCGGCGTCAGCGCGGCCGGCTCGGTGTCGGCCATGCTGATCTCGCTGCCTTCCTGGTACAGCGGGTTCGTCGGGTCGATCTGGCGCCCGAGTTCCTGCGCCTTGGCCCAGTCCTCGCCGCGGCCGCTCGTCAGGCCTTGCAGCTGGCGCGCCTGCGTCTCGAAGGTCTTCAGGTCGGCACGCTTCGCGTAGACCTCGAGCAGCTTGGTGCGGATCGCGAGGCGATCCGGATCCGAGCGCTGCGCTTCCTTCAGGATTTCCTCGGCCTGCAGGTCGCGACCGTAGGCCAGGTAGACGTCGGCCTCGGCCACCGGATCGACATCGCCGATCGCATCGAGCTGGCTCAGCGAGTAGTTCAGCGACGACGACGCGGAGTTCTGCGCGCCGTCGCGGGTGTCGACGCGCTGGCCACCGCTGGCGCCGAAGAACGAGTCCGGCTGGATCTTGCTCTCGATGAACGAGGTCTCGCCCGAGAACTTGTTCGCGCTGCCCTTGCGCTTGCGCCAGAACGCGAAGCCGCCGAGCGCCACGACGAAGGCGGCGAGGCCGCCGAGGACGAGCGGGTTGTCGGTGATCGTCGACAGGAAGCTGTCGTCGGCCGGTGCGGGCACGGGTGCGACGGCCGGACGCGAGGGCGCGGCGGCGCGCACCGGCGCCGAGGCGACCGGCGGTGCGGCGACGGCAGGCGCGGACGCGACGACCGGCGCGGACGCCGCGGCGATGACCGCAG
>JASLEM010000370.1 GCA_030151165.1 Burkholderiaceae bacterium | reverse complement strand
ATCGGGCATGCGCAGGTGCATCAGCTCGAGGTAGCTGCGCACCAGCGCGATCTCGCGGCCCAGCTGCGCGTCGCCGTCGTCCAGGCGCGGCATCGTGGCCTTCAGGTAGGCGATCAGGCTGCGCAGCACGGCCGGCGCGCGCGGCGAATTCGTCTCGACCAGCGCCTGCACGTTGGCCAGCGTGTTGAACAGGAAGTGCGGCTCGACCTGCGCGGTGAGCACGGCCAGGCGCGCGTCGGCGGCATGGCGCTCGAGGCGCGAGCGCTGCAGCGCCAGCTCGAGGCTCATCGCCTTGGTCTCGGAATCGCGCTGGCGCTCGAACGCGCCGAGCGCGAGGATCAGGCCGGCGATCGTCGACAGCCCCGAGATCAGGATGAAGCCCTGCAGCCGCGCCTCGTGCGTGACGATCTCGGTGAAGTCGCCACCCGTCGCGAACAGGTAGACGACCAGCGTCCCGAGCGCGGCCGTCACCGCCACCGTGATCGACTGCAGCACCCACGGCGGCACCATGCGCTGGCGCCACAGCGACGCGGCGCTGCGCGCGACGAGCGTCAGCAGCCCGACGAACAGGGTGCGGCCCAGCAGCTCGCTGAACGGCACCGCGAAGATCGGATTCAGCACGACGGCCACCGCCAGCGACAGCGCCAGCGTCAGGCCGATCGCGCGCGGCGTCAGCGCCCGCAGGAACGCGGCCCAGGTCGCCCGCGGCACGGCGGCGGCGTCCGGGCCCGGAGGCGCGACAGGGAAATGGGAAGACATGCCGTCACGATAACCGCTCGCGCGCCCCACGCCCAAGCGTCACCCCCGCGCGGTGCGACGGGCGACGGTTGGCGGGGCGTGAACAACGGAACCCGTGCCGGCGTTGCGGCGTTGCTCCCGCCCGATCTCAGAATCCCGCGCGCTGCATCGGCGCGGCGAGCGCGACGCGCAAGGTCTCCGCGCAGTCGGCCAGGTGCAGCCTCGACGCCTCGCTCAAGCCGGGCCGATGCTCTGCCGCCTGGATCCGCGGCAGCAGCGCGACGGCCTCGGCGCGCAGCGTGGCGCGCATGTCGACGCGCACCCCGCCTGGCGTGCGCAGCAGCACCTGCGCGAGGCGGTTGACGTGGTCGCGCTGCAGCTCGCGGCGGCGCGCCGGGATGTCGCCCTTGCCGTTCGGGCCGAAGTTGGCGGCGTCCGACCACAGCGACTTCGTGATGCGCGCGTAGACGTCGGGCGGCATCATCGCGTCGGCCGGGTGGTCGAGCTTGGGCGCGCCGTCCTCCAGGCGCTGCGCGAGGCCGTCGCTCATCAGCGCGGCGAGCACCTGGCGCTGCAGGTCCAGCATCACCGTCTCGACCGGGTAGTCGGTCGACACGAAGCCGCTGCCGGCGCTGTCGTCGCCGCGCTCGAGGAAGTCGGGCGCGAGGCGGCGCTGCAGCGCGGGCGTGATGCGGAAGCTGTCGGGCGTGAGCACGCCGTCGATCAGCGTCTCGAGCGCGGCGCGTTGCTGCGCGGCGGGCACCGGCTGCATCGGATCGTGGCCGGAGCCGGGGAAATCGCGCAGCGTGGTCACGCCGCCGAGCTGGCGCAGCAGCACGCCGGCCGCGCGCGTGGCGTCGCGCAGCGCGTAGGTGACCGACAGGCGCAGCACCGAGTAGTCCTCGTCCGGGCGCAGCTTGCGCGTCTCCTGGCGCTCGAACAGCTCGCGCGCGATCGCGAAGCGCTTGCGCGCGAACTCGATCGAGTCGTCGCCGAGGTCGAACTGCAGCGACGACGGATCGACGCCGAGGAAGTTGTCCTCGTCGGTGCCGTACTCGAGGCCGGGCTCGCTGTTGCGCGAGGCCACCGCCAGCAGGTCGGCGTGCTTCTGCGCGGCCGTCTCGCCGTCGGCGAACGGCTTGTAGGCGTACTCGATGGCCCAGTAGTCGTAGGGCCCGAGCGTCGCCTGGAACGGCGCGCCGGCCGACTCGCCCTTGCGCGACAGGTTCACCGGCAGGTAGTCCATCACCGAGGCGCCGAGCGCATGCGTCTTCGTGAACTCGGGGTCGGACAGCTGCTTGTCGCTGTACAGCCGCGAGCCGCGGAAGTTGTGGCGCAGGCCCAGCGTGTGGCCGACCTCGTGCATCGTGACGTCGGTCAGGTAGGCCTGGACGAAGGCGTCCGCCTCCGGGCTGCCCGGGTCGACGTCGCCGCGCGCCTCGAGCACGTCGAGCGCGTATCCCGCCTCCTCGGCCTCGTAGTCGCCGGCCATGCAGGCCTGCGGGTCGCGCGCCATCGCAGCCGCGTTGCGCAGCGACGAGCCGCCGCCCAGCGGCATCGACATCGGCGCCGAGAAGCGCGCCGGCAGGCCGCCGTTGACGTCGGCCACCGCGCCGCTGGCGCCCGCCAGCTCGGACGCCGGCGCCTGCAGCAGCGCGGCCCAGTCGAACGCGGCGCCGGTGTCGAGCACCTGCGAGCGCAGCCAGCGGCGGTCGCGCGAGGAGAGGCTCTCGATCGCGATGTCGGCGTCGAGGATCTCGCCGGTGCGCGGGTCGACGTGGGTCGGCCCGATCGCGCCGTACTGCGGCAAGGCGTTGACGACCCAGCGCACGGACGCCGCGCCGACGTCCAGCGTGTCGAACGACGCGTCGTCCGGCTGCACCTTCACGACGATCGCGTTCTTGAAGCCGATCTTCTCGAACGCCTTGTTCCACTCGAGGATGCCGCGCGTGATCGCGTCGCGGTACTTCAACGGCACCGTGCGGTCGATCCAGTACGTGATCGGCTTGACCGGCTCGGACAGCGCCGCCGACGGATCCTTCTTCTCGAGGCGCCAGCGGCTGATGAAGCGCTGGCGCGGGATGCGGCTGGTGTCGTCGCTGAAGTCGGCCGCGGTCGTGGTGAAGAAGCCGACGCGCGGGTCGGCCAGCCGCGGCTCCATCGGATGCTCGGGCAGGCGCGCGAGCGAGTAGTGGAAGCCGAGGAAGAAGCTGCGGACGTCCGGCACGAAGCTGGGCACCGTCGGGATCGGCGTGCCGGGCGGCTGGCCCGGCTGCGCGATCGCGATGCCCGGCGTGAAGTAGTGCGCCGAGACGTCGAAGACCACCTCGTCCGGCGTGGTGCGCACGTAGTCGAAGAACGAGTTGCGCGAGTCCATGCCGTAGTTCTGGCGATAGGCCTGCTGCAGGTGGATGCCCATGCCCAGCAGGTCGGTCAGGAACAGGCTGTTCGCCTCGACCAGCACCGCGTGCGTGCGCGGGTCGGCCTGGCTCGCGACCGGCGTCGCGCCGAGCAGGCTGGGCGCGTAGGCGGCGTCGATCGCGTGCGCCTCCGGCGTGCCTTCCTTCGCGCGGAAGGTCTCGTTGAGCGCCAGCATCTGCACGACGTTGTGGATCTTGCGGAACTCGACGATCTGCGGCGCGCCCCAGTCGGCGCCCGGGCGGGCCATCGTGCCGCCGAAGAAGCCGGCCTCGCCGATGCCTTGCGAGATCTTGGGCGAGAAGAACATCGGCCGGTTGAAGTCCTCGGGCTTGAGCTCCAGCCAGACCTTGTCGTCCTTCTGCCAGATCGCCATCATGCCGTCGCTGCGGTGCGCGTCCTTCGTCAGCACGGCGAACGGCGGCACCGGCGGCGTGCCGGCCCCACCCGCGGCCGAGCCGGCGGCCTGCTGGCCGTTGCGCATCGTCGTGATGCGCCCGGGCGGCTGCACGCCGCTGGCGGCGCCGGCCACGCCGGAGGCGGACGGCGTCTCGGGCATCGCCGAGGCCTGCGCGACGGACGCGTCCGCCGACGCGCCCGCGGTCGACTCGGGCGCCGTCGCGCAACTGCAGAGGAAGGCGACGCTGGCGGCGGCGAGCGCGGTCAGGGGCGGGATCAGGCGGATAGGAGGCATGGATTCAGGAGTCGTGAATGGGCCAATGGTTCCCCGCGGGAACGAAGACAAATACGCACGCGGCGGTCAGTCTTATACATGACTGACAGATTCGGTACGTATAGAATATGCATACCAAAGCTTTCCGCCTTGGTCGTCAGTCTCTCGAGAGGTCGAACATGGAAGCCACCGTCGCCGAACGCGGCCAGATCACGCTGCCCAAGGCCGTGCGCGATGCGCTCGGCCTGACCAAGGGCACCGTGCTGAAAGTCGAACTGGACGGCGGCAGGATCATCCTGCGCAAGGACGTCAGCGACGCGATCTCTCGCGTGCGCGGCCGTTTCAAGCTGCCGAGCGGTGTCTCAACCGACGACGTCATGCAGGATCTCCGCGGTCGGTCACCGGACGAGACGCCGGAATTCTAATGATGCCCTACTCCCGCACGCTGTCGGCGCGCTGTCCCTCGAAGGCGGCGCGATGATCGCCATCGACACCTCCGTGCTGATCGACCTGCTGGGCGACGGCAGCGGCGCCGATGCCGCCGAGGCCTGCCTGCGGCTCGCGCTCGGCAGCGGGCCGGTGGTGGTGTGCGACGTCGTCGCGAGCGAGGTCACCGCCGGGCTGGGCCACGGCGCCGAGGTGATGGACGCGCTCGACGACATGGGCCTGAGCTTCTCCGCCATCGAGCAGCGCTCCGCCGTGCGCGCCGGCGAGATGCAGCGCAAGTACCTGCAGCGCGCGCGCGCGGCCGGCAAGGCGGTGGGCACGCCGCGCACGATGCCGGACTTCCTCGTCGGCGCCCACGCGCTGCTGCAATGCAACGGCCTGATCACGCGCGACGAAGGCTTCTTCCGCGACTATTTCAAAGGCCTGAAAGTCATCGTCCCGAAATGACGGCCCCACGCTTCCTGACGGTCGCTGCCCCCGAGGCGCCGGCCGCGGCTGGCCCGGCAAAGCCGGCTCCAGCGCTCCCCCGATTCTTCCGGCCGCTGTTCGAGCGGCAGCGCCGGAGCCGATCGATCGAATCGACCTCGGCCAACTTCCGTTTGCTTTCAACTCACATCGACGCCGACGTCGGCACCCCAGGAGAACCCCATGCTTGAAGCCTATCGACAACACGTCGCGGAGCGCGCCGCGCTCGGCATCCCGCCGCTGCCGCTCGACGCGCAGCAGACCGCCGCCGTCATCGAGCTGCTGAAGGCGCCCCCCGCCGGCGAGGACGCCTTCCTCGTCGACCTGATCACCCACCGCGTCCCGCCGGGCGTGGACGACGCCGCCAAGGTCAAGGCGAGCTTCCTGTCGGCCGTCGCGCACGGCGACGTCGAGGTCGCGCTGATCTCCAAGGCCAAGGCCACCGAGCTGCTCGGCACGATGGTCGGCGGCTACAACGTCAAGCCCCTGATCGACCTGCTCGACCACGCCGATGTCGCGGCCGTCGCCGCCGCCGGCCTGAAGAAGACGCTGCTGATGTTCGACTTCTTCCACGACGTCGCGGAGAAGGCCGCCGCCGGCAACAAGTTCGCCGCCGAGGTCGTGCAGAGCTGGGCCGACGCCGAGTGGTTCACCTCGCGTCCGGAAGTCGCGCAGAAGATCACCGTGACCGTGTTCAAGGTCACCGGCGAGACCAACACCGACGACCTGTCGCCCGCGCCGGACGCGTGGTCGCGCCCGGACATTCCGCTGCACTACCTCGCGATGCTGAAGAACGCGCGCCCCGGCATCACGCCGGAAGAGGACGGCAAGCGCGGCCCGATGCAGTTCATCGAGAGCCTGAAGGCCAAGGGCCACCTGGTCGCCTACGTCGGCGACGTCGTCGGCACCGGCTCGAGCCGCAAGAGCGCCACCAACTCGGTGATCTGGGCCACGGGCGAGGACATCCCGTTCGTGCCGAACAAGCGCTTCGGCGGCGTCACGCTCGGCGGCAAGATCGCCCCGATCTTCTTCAACACGCAGGAAGACTCGGGCGCGCTGCCGATCGAGGTCGACGTAACCGCGTTCAACATGGGCGACGTCATCGACATCTTCCCGTACGACGGCCGCATCGAGAAGGACGGCGCCAAGGTCGTCGACTTCAAGCTGAAGTCCGACGTGCTGTTCGACGAGGTGCGCGCCGGCGGCCGCATCAACCTGATCATCGGCCGCTCGCTCACCGCCAAGGCGCGCGAGTTCCTGAAGCTGTCCGCCTCCGACGTGTTCCGCCTGCCGACGGCGCCGGTCGCCTCGAAGGCCGGCTTCACGCTGGCGCAGAAGATGGTCGGCCGCGCCTGCGGCTTCCCCGAAGGCCAGGGCGTGCGCCCGGGCACGTACTGCGAGCCGAAGATGACCACCGTCGGCAGCCAGGACACCACCGGCCCGATGACGCGCGACGAGCTGAAGGACCTGGCCTGCCTCGGCTTTAGCGCCGACATGGTGATGCAGTCCTTCTGCCACACCGCGGCGTACCCGAAGCCGGTCGACGTCAAGATGCACCACGAGCTGCCCGCGTTCATCTCGAACCGCGGCGGCGTC
>JASLEM010000333.1 GCA_030151165.1 Burkholderiaceae bacterium | reverse complement strand
AGCGCCGCGGCGTCCTGGCCGGGCGGGGCGATGCCGGCCAGGCAGTTCAGCTGTGTCGTGCCGAGCGCCTGCGCGTAGGCGATCCCGCGCGCCACCCCGGCGCGGAACTCGTCCACGCGCCCGGGCAGGCAGGCCAGGCCGCGGTCGCCGGTCGCCCAGTCGCCCGCGGGCAGGTTGTGCAGCACGAGCCGCAGGCCCAGGTCGTCCAGCCGCGCGCGGATCTCGACGGCCGGGGCCTCGTAAGGGAACTGGCATTCGACGGCGCGGAAACCGGCGCGGGCGGCGAGGGCGAAGCGGTCCAGGAAGGGCGCCTCGGTGAACAGCATCGACAGGTTGGCGGCGAAGCGGGGCATGGCGGAGGCTTTCGATTCGGCAGGCGGCCGAGTCCGGCAGGCCCGATTCTCGCGCCTGGCGCGCGGGCGGCGACCGGGCAGGCGGGTTTCGCTGGACGGAATCACAGGGGAGCCTAGAATCGCGCCCTTGCCCTTTCGCAGTCCGGTCCCGCCAAATGTTCAAGAACGTCATCGTCTATCGCATCGATCAATGGGAGCAGCCTTCGCTGGCCGACCTGGAGGAGCGCCTGGGCACGGCGCGGTTCGTGGAGTGCGGGGCGTCGCAGCAGGAGTCGTCCGGCTGGGTCGAGCCGCGCGGCGAGAAGCACGGGCCGCTGGTCGAGAGCGTGGGCGGGCAGTGGATCCTGAAGCTGTGCACCGAGACCAAGGCCGTGCCCGGCGGCGCGATCAAGTCCCAGCTGGAGGCCCGGCTCGACAAGGTCGAGCAGGAGACCGGCCGCCGCCCCAAGGGCAAGCACGCCAAGGAGATCAAGGAAGAGATCGTGCTGGAGCTGCTGCCGCGCGCGTTCCCGAAGCGCGGCACGACGCCGATCTGGATCGACCTCGAGGCGAAGCTCGTGATCGTCGGGGCGGCCAGCGCGAAGAAGGCCGACAAGATCACGACGACGCTCTCCGAGCTGCTCGCCGGCGGCATTCGCCTCGACCTCGTGCAGACGCAGCAGTCGGCCGCGACGGCGATGGCGGAATGGCTGTCGACCAAGGAGGCACCGGCCGACTTCACGATCGACCGCGAGTGCGAGCTGAAGCAGCCCGACAGCGAGAAGGCGCTCGTGCGCTACGCGCGCCACACGCTCGACATCGACGAGGTCGGCGAGCACATCAAGCAGGGCAAGCTGCCCACGTCGCTGGCGCTGACCTGGGACAACCGCGTCTCGTTCGTGCTGACCGAGAATTTCGCGATCAAGAAGATCAAGCTGCTCGATGTCGTGCTCGAAGGCCAGGAGAAGGCGGGCAAGGGCGACAACGGCTTCGACGCCGACGTCGCCATCACCACCGGCGAACTCGGCCAGCTGATCCCCGACCTGGTCGAGGCGCTCGGCGGCCCGCTCAAGCTCGGCGAGGCCGGCACGACGACCACCGACCGCGTGATCGCCGCGCTGACCGGCCAGTCGAAGGACATGGCGACCGGCTCGGCTTCGGGCTCGGCTTCGGGCTCGGTCTACGCGCCGGCCAACGCCGAGGACGCGTCCGCGCCGTTCTGACGCGTCGGCTCCCGTTCAGCTTCGCCGCTCGCGAGAGGGGGGCGACGCCGCCATCGGCCGCCTACAGTACGGGCGCGGCGCCGGGTGGTGCGCCGGGAGTGTCCATGTCGAATCGCTCTTCGATCCCGCGCCTGGCCGCGGCGCTCGCCTGCGGCCTGGCCGTCAGCGCCGCGTCCGGAGGTGCGTCCGCGCAGTCCGACGAGCCGCCAGGCGCCGATGCCGCGGCGTCCGCCGTGGCCGTCGAGGCGCCGGCCTCGTCGGCGTCCGCGCCCGCGCGGCGGCCCGCGGTCGACGCCGTGCTGCAGACCGTGTCGATCCCGCTGCGCGGCGTGACGCTGTTCGGCGGCGACATCGCGATGAGCGCGCAGGTCTTTCTGCCGCGCGGCCCGGGGCCGTTCCCGGTGGTCGTGTTCTCGCACGGCCGTTCGGCCGATCGCGATGCCCGCGAGGCGCTGAAGGTCGGCGTGAGCCTGCAGCAGCTGCGCTACTGGATCGGCCGCGGCGACGCCGTCGTCGCGCCGATCCGGCCCGGCTACGGCGCGACCGGCGGCACCGACTTCGAGGGCATCAACGTGCGCTTCGAGGGCATCGGCCGATGCATCGGGCGCCCGCATTTCGAGGACGTCGCCACCGCCGCGAGCCGCACCGTCACGGCCACGCTCGACTGGCTGAAGACGCAGGGCTGGGCCGACCGCGAGCACGTGCTGCTGGTGGGCCAGTCGTACGGCGGCTTCACCACGGTGGCCGCGGCGGCCCTGCGGCCGGCGGGCGTCGTCGGCTACATCAACTACGCGGGCGGCGTCGGCGGCAACTCGAAGGAATCGCCGGCGCACAGCTGCCACCCGGAGCAGGCGACCGAGCTGTTCGCCGAGCTGGGCAGGACGACGGCCGTGCCGGGGCTGTGGATGTACGCGGAGAACGACGAGTTCTGGGGCGCGTCCGTCCCGGTCGCGTGGCATGACGCGTTCGCCGGCGGCGGCAGCCGGACGACCTTCGTGCACGCGCCGCCGGTCGACGGCGGCAAGGGGCACGGCCTGTCCGCGCGCGCGCCGCGGCTGTGGGCTCCGGCGGTCGACGCGTTCCTCGCGACGATCGATTTCCCGGCCACGCCCGCGCCGTCCGCCGCACCCGCCGCATCAGCGTCCGCGCCGGCGCCGTGACGGTGCCGAGGGGCATGCCTGCCGGGCGCACACGGGGCGTCGCGAGTCGATAGACTGATCCGATCGCGCCCCTGCGCCCGCACTCGAAGGCCCGCCCATGTCCGACCCCGCCATCCTCGACGTCCAGCCGCTCGGCTTTCCCTGGCAGACGATCGATCCGTTCCTGTTCTGCGTCCACCACGACGACGCCTATCCGGCGGGCAACGGCCGCTTCGGGCCGGCGGCGTCGCTCGCGGGCCGCGACCTCGGGCAGGACTTCGGCGGCAAGGACGGCTGGAGCATGTACCACGGCCAGCAGGTGCCGGGCTTCCCGTCGCACCCGCATCGCGGCTTCGAGACGGTGACCATCGTCCGCCAGGGGCTCACCGACCATTCCGATTCGCTCGGCGCCGCGGCGCGCTTCGGTGGCGGCGACGTGCAGTGGCTCACGGCCGGCAAGGGCATCGTGCATTCGGAGATGTTCCCGCTGCTCGACACCGCGCGGCCCAATCCGCTCGAGCTCTTCCAGATCTGGCTCAACCTGCCGGCGCGCAGCAAGATGTGCGAGCCGCACTTCACGATGTTCTGGGCCGAGGACATCCCGCACCGCGTCTTCGCGGGCCCGGACGGCGCGACGACCGAGGTCGCCTGCATCGCCGGCCGGCTCGACGGCGCGGGCTCGGTGTCGGGCGACGCTGCCGTGCCGCTGCCGCCGCCGCCCGATTCGTGGGGCGCGCGGCCCGAGGCCGACGTCGCGATCTGGACGCTGCGCATGGCGCCCGGCGCGCGCTGGACCTTGCCCGCCGCCGCCAACCCGGCCGCGCGTCGAAAGCTGTACTTCTTCGAGGGCGCCAGCGTGCGGATCGCGGGCGGGGCGCTGAGCGAGCACGCGGCGATCGAGCTGCGCGCCGCGAGCGCCGTCGAGATCGTCAACACGGGCACGGACGTCGCCGAGTTCCTGATGCTGCAGGGCCGCCCGATCGGCGAGCCCGTCGCGCAATACGGCCCGTTCGTCATGAACACCGAGGCCGAGCTGAAGCAGGCCTTCGCCGACTACCGACGCACCGAGTTCGGCGGCTGGCCCTGGCCCGACCACGCGCCGGTGCACGGGCCCGAGAACGTGCGCTTCGCGCGGCACGCGGACGGCCGCGTCGAGACGATGGCCGCCGGTCGCTCCGTGATGGGCGACGTCACCGCCGGGCCCTGACCCGGCCCGCGCCGGCGCGCTCGCGCGTCACGCGGGTGCGTGCGCGTGCGCGTCGCCCCGTTCAGGCCACGGGCGCGACCCGCGTGAAGTGCTCCACCGTCGGCGGCTTCGCGAAGAACGGCCCGACCAGTGCGCGCCAGTCCTGGAACGCCGCGCTCTCGCGGAAGCCCACGGTGTGATCCTCCACCGTCTCCCAGCGGATCAGCAGCAGGTAGCGCTCGGGCGATTCGATGCCCTTCTGCACCTCGTACCCGACGAAGCCCTTCGCCTTCGCGATGATCGTCTCGACCCCGCGCCGGATCGCGACGTCGAACTCGGCCTGCTGGCCGGGGTGGATGGTGAAGTCGGCTTGTTCGAGGATCATGGGTGGGCTCTCTCGTCGATGAAGTTGCCCCGATTGTGTGGCCGCGAGCCCGACCTTGGCGCGACAGGGGCGCTCGCCGGCGTGGCGAAGCCTTCGACGTCACGCGACGAGCACGCCGGCATCGCGCAGGAAGGCCGAGGCCTGCCGGTGAAGGTCGATCGGCAGCAGGTCACGACCGCCAGCCCACGCGCGGCGCACGGCGTCCGTCTCGTTCGCGTACGGCGGGAATCCTCGGTGGCACGTGAACGAGGCGATGTCGCGCTGCAGCCGGTCGACGGCCTGCGTGTCGCGGGCGAGCGTCTGCAGCAGGGCCAGTGACAACGCGAGCCGCGTCCACGGTGACAAACGCTCCCCGACCGCCAGCACGGAGGCCCATGCCGCGGGCCGCGTGGCACACAGCGAGTCCAGTGCATCGATCGATGGTGGATTCGCGCCGCGGCGCACCTGGGCGACGGCGAGTCGACGAACCTTGCTCGACAGGTCGCCGAGCGCTTGCAGTACGAGGGCGTCGCGCGCTTGCGGCGTGGCCCGCGCGAACAGGCGGCGCAGCGCCGCGACACGGAGCGCCGCCGAGGCGTCGTGCTGCAGGCTGCGGCAGGACGCGAGGCCGAGTGCTTCGTCGAGCGTGCACAGGGCGTCGAGCGCCACGATGCGGCGACGCGTGTTGCCGTGGCCGGACAGCGTCGCGCGTGCGCGATCGAGGAGCTCGGTCCGGGCGCCGTGGTCGTCGCGCAGGGCGGCGATCGCGAGCGAGCGGGCGGTGGCGTTGCCGTCGAGGGCCATCGCCCGCGCGCGCTCGGCCGCGAACCCGCCGCCGAGCGCCAGCGCCGCCCGCAGGCCCGCGACGCGCACGCTGGTGAAGCGTGCGCCGCAGGCGAGTCGCGCGAGGTCGGCGAGGTCGGCCTGGTCGGCGTCCGGTGCCAGCATCGCCGTGGCGGCCATGCCCGCGAGCACGATGTCGTGCGACACCAGGGCCTCGCGCAACGCCCGCGGGCGATCGAGGGAGGCCGCGTCGCGCAGTTGCAGGTCGAGCAGCAGCCGGTCGACTTCGCGCGGCACGGTCGTGGACCGCAGCACCGCGCGGCGCCCAGGCTCGAGCAGGAACGCGCCGATGCACTCGATCATCGCCGTGTGGTCGACGCGGCCTCGGCGCATCAGTGCCGCGAGCGCCTCCAGCGAGGCCATCCAGTCGGCGGTGAATTCGTCGCGCAGGAAGGCCTGCACGGCCAGGCGCGCATCGTGGCGGACGGCGTCGACCCAGTCGTTGAGCCGCTCGATCAGCGCCGGCAGCGCGGCGGCGTGGCGCGACGACGCCAGCGCGCGCACCGCCGCCTGGCGTTCGAAGCCGTTGCGCGAGCGGGTCTGGCGGACGAGATCGTCGCAGCGGGTCGCGCGCGTGTTGCCTTCCAGGAGTGTTTTCAGCCAGTCCATGTCAGTGTCCAGGTTCTGCAGGCGACGCAGGTCGTCGTCGCCCGAAATGCGCACCGGGTCGCATTGCGGCAGCGAGGTGCGCTTGCGCCAGGACGGCCGACAGCCGTTCGACGCCCGAAGTCGCTCCGATTTCGCGCAGCGCCCGGTTCTTCAACGCGCCGAGCACGGCGAGGTTTCGAACGACGCCCTGTTCGAGCAGCAGGAGTGCGTCGTCCACGAGCGCCTTCATGTCCTTCGCATCGAGCCTCGGCTCGCGGGTTCGACGCGAATACCGCGCGAGCGCGCCACGCAGCCGCTGCGCGCGCTTCCTGCATTCGACGCAGCGCGCGCAATCCGCGTCGACATAGAACTTCAGCACCTCGAACCAGTGCTTCTGCTCGGCGGCGTGGAACACGAAGGGGCGATCGCACTGCCCACAGGTCTTGAGCATGTCGACGTAGAACGCGCGCGGATAGAGCGAGAAGTTCTGCAGCGCCGCGTTGGCGGCCAGCACCGTGCCGGGGATCAGCGTCGCACGCCGCGTCTGCCAGACGCGCGCGCGCACCTCCGCCGTCGACACCGCGACGCGATGGAGATGCGTTTGCCGGGCCCCGAATCGCGGATGCGGAACCAGGCCACGCGGCAGGGGAACGTCGTCCTCCTTCTCATGGCGCTTCTTCATGCCTTTCGTGCCGTCGATCCGTTTCATGATCCTCTCCGATCCTCATCCCTTCACGCACACCACCTGCTTCAACGTGTGCACGACCTCCACCAGATCCTTCTGCGCCGCCATCACCGCGTCGATGTCCTTGTAGGCCATCGGGATCTCGTCGATCACGTCGGCGTCCTTGCGGCATTCGACGCCTTCGGTCGCCTTGACCTGGTCGTCGACGGTGAAGAGCTTCTTCGCCTTGGTGCGGCTCATCACGCGGCCCGCGCCGTGCGAGCACGACTCGAAGCTTTCCGGGTTGCCGAGGCCGCGCACGATGAACGAGCGTGCGCCCATGCTGCCCGGGATGATCCCGAGCTGGCCGCGCCTCGCGCTCACGGCGCCCTTGCGGGTGACGAACACGTCCTCGCCGAAGTGCGTCTCCTTCTGCACGTAGTTGTGGTGGCAGTTCACCGCCTCGACGTGCGATTCGAACGGCTTCGCGATCACCGTGCGGACGGTCGCGATCAGGTTGGCCATCATCACCTCGCGGTTCTTCAGCGCGAACTTCTGCGCCCAGCTCACGGCGCGCACGTAGTCGCCGAAGTACTGCGCGCCTTCCTCGAAGTACGCCAGGTCCTCGTCCGGCAGGTTCGCGTTGTTGCGCAGCGCGTCCTTCTTGGCGAGCTCGATGAAGTGCGTCCCGATCGCGTTGCCCACGCCGCGCGAGCCCGAGTGCAGCATGAACCACACCGCGCCCTGCTCGTCGAGGCAGACCTCGATGAAGTGGTTGCCGGTCCCGAGCGTCCCGAGGTGCTTGCGGTTGTTCGTGCTGCGCAGGCGCGGGTGCAGCGCGCACAGCGCGTCGAATTCGTCCGCGAGCCCGGCCCAGGCCTGGTCGACGGTCTCGGGCGGGTGCTCCCACGCGCCTTCGTCGCGACGCCAGCCCTTGGGCGAGCGGCCGTGCGGCACCGCGCGCTCGATCGCCGAGCGCAGCGGGCCGAGGTTGTCGGGCAGGTCCTCGGCGCGCAGCGTCGTCTTGGCGGCCATCATCCCGCAGCCGATGTCGACGCCCACCGCCGCCGGGATGATCGCCTTGAGCGTGGGGATCACCGAGCCGACCGTCGCACCGATGCCGAGGTGCACGTCGGGCATCGCGGCCACGTGCCGGAAGACGATGGGCAGGCGCGCCGCGTTCGACAGCTGCTGCCGCGCTTCCGGCTCGACGGGCACGCCGCGCGTCCACATCTTGATGGGCACGCCGCCTTCGGGAGTCTCGATGTCGTAGTTCTGTTCCATGTCGTTCTCTTTGAAGTTCGAACCTTGGATCGCAACGACCGTGCCACGTCCGAAGCCACAGGGGGAAATGATCGCAACCCATTGATTCGATTCATGAAACGGCGATCGCGCCCGAAGCCGGTCGAATCCGTGATCCGAAATGTCTTGGCTTTCTCGCTAGTCGACTGGAATTCAAGCTAGACGCATTTCGTCCGGTGGCAACCTTTTCGAGGGCGAGTCGCGTCGACCCTGGAACCAGCGACCGACCCTGATCTGTCCCGAACGACCGGGTTTCGCGACCGCCGCATGACGCACACTCGCGCTGCGCCCGCGCTTGCGGCAATATGCGTCCTTCCCGTCCCAAGATCCCGCCTGGAGCAAGTCCCGTGGCCACCAACGTCCTCCCCGAATCCACCGTCGCGTCCATGCAGAACCGCGACCACCAGATGTTCCCGGTGCTCAACGCCGCCGACATGGAGCGCGTCTACCGTTTCGGCAAGCGGATGACCGTGGCCAAGGGCGAGATGCTGGTGCGCGCCGGCGACAAGTCGCGCGGCATGTTCCTCATGCTCAGCGGCCGCATCGAGCTCACGCAGCGCGACGGCCTCGGCAACCGCGTGCCGCTGCGCGTCTACGGCCCGGGCGAGTTCATGGCCGAGGCCGGCACGCTGACCGGCGCGCCGGTGCTGGTCGACATCACCGCGCTGGAGGATTCCGATGGCTACCTGGTGCCGTCCGACCAGCTGCGCGCGCTGATCATCGCGGAGGCCGACCTCGGCGAGCGCATCATGCGCGCGCTGATCCTGCGGCGCGTCGCGCTGATCCAGGCCGGCGCGAGCGGCGCGACGATCATCGGCGCGGCGAATTCGCCCTCGGTGATGCGGCTGCAGAACTTCCTTCGACGCAACGGCCAGCCGCACCACGTCGTCACCGGCGACGAGGATCCCGCCGCCGCCGCGCTGCTGGTGCAGTACGGCGCCGCGGCCACCGAGGCGCTGGCCGTCGCCCCCAACGGCACGGTGCTGGTCGACCCGACCGAGACCGAGCTCGCCACCGCGCTAGGCATGATCGACGACCGCGTCTGCGAGATGGTGCTGGACGTGCTGATCGTCGGCGCGGGGCCGGCCGGGCTGTCGGCGGCGGTGTACGCGGCGTCCGAGGGCCTGCACGTGGCCGTGCTCGACTGCCGCTCGTACGGCGGCCAGGCCGGCGCGAGCGCGCGCATCGAGAACTACCTCGGCTTCCCGACCGGCATCTCCGGCCAGGCGCTCGCCGGCCGCGCCTATGTGCAGGCGCAGAAGTTCGGCGCCAAGATCATCATCCCGGCGGAGGCGATGTCGCTCGACTGCTCACGCGCCGAGACCGACGGCATCTTCGCCGTCAAGCTCGCCGACGGCCGCACGCTGCGCAGCCACGCGCTGGTGATCGCGAGCGGCGCGCGCTACCGCCGGCCGAACCTGCCGTGCATCGCCGAGTACGAGAGCCACGGCGTCTCGTACTGGGCCTCGGCGATCGAGGCGCGGGCGTGCACCGACTGCGAGGTCGTGCTGGTCGGCGGCGGCAACTCGGCCGGCCAGGCCGCGGTGTTCCTCGCCGGGCACGCGAAGAAGGTGCACATGCTGATCCGCGGCGACGGGCTGGCGGCGAGCATGTCGCAGTACCTGATCGACCGCATCAAGGCCTCGCCCAACATCCAGCTGTGGACGCGCAGCGAGCTCACCGGGCTGCACGGCGCGCTGCCGGCCGGCCTGCGGCTCGTGAAGTGGCGCACCGGCGGCCCGGACGGCGAGAAGCACGAGGTCGAGTGCCGCAACCTGTTCATGTTCGTCGGCGCCGACCCGGAGACGCGCTGGCTCGAGGGCTGCGGCGTCGCGGTCGACCAGAACGGCTTCGTGCGCACCGGCGTCGACGCGATCACCGACGACGACGGCCACGTCAAGCCGGGTCGCGTGCCCAACCCTTTCGAGACCAGCGTGCGCGGCGCGTTCGCGGTCGGCGACGTGCGCGCCGGCTCGGTCAAGCGCGTCGGCGGCGCGATCGGCGACGGTGCCGCCGCGGTCGCGCTGATCCACCAGCATCTCGCCGCGCTGAACCGGCCGTCCGGCGAGCCGGTGCAGGCGCTGGCAGTGCAGAAGGCCTGACGCGGCGCCGCTTCGCCGAGGTCGACGCGCGGCCTAAAACCACGTCGACCAAAACGTCACGGGGCTTCGCCATACTGGAGCGAACCGTCGCGCATCACCTCGTGTCCTGCGCGACGCTTCATTTCTCCCACCAAGGATGGCTGCCATGACGACACCGACCAAGACCTTCATGCTCGGCGGCGAGCTCGAGATCAACCGTCTCGGCTACGGCGCGATGCGCATCACCGGCAAGGGCATCTGGGGCCCGCCGGCCGACCGCGAGGAAGCGCTGCGCACGCTGCGCCGCCTGCCCGAACTCGGCGTCGACTTCATCGACACCGCCAACTCCTACGGCCCGAACGTCTCCGAGGAGCTGATCAAGGAGGCGCTGCATCCGTACAGCAAGGTCACGGTCGCGACCAAGGCCGGCCTCACGCGCAGCGGCCCCGACGTGTGGACGCCCAAGGGCGACCCGACCTACCTCGTCAACGAGGCCTACGCGAGCCGCGAGCGCCTGGGCGTCGAGCAGATCGCGCTGTGGCAACTGCACCGCATCGACCCCAACGTGCCGCGCGACGAGCAGTTCGGCGCCGTCAAGCAGCTGCTGACCGACGGCGTGATCGTCTACGCAGGCCTGAGCGAGGTCTCGGTCGACGACATCAAGGCCGCGCAGAAGTTCTTCGACGTCTCCACCGTGCAGAACCGCTACAACTTCGCCGACCGCGGCAGCGAGGACGTGCTCGCGTACTGCGAAGCCAACAACATCGGCTTCATCCCCTGGTTCCCGCTCGGCGCCGGCGAGCACGCCAAGGACGGCAGCGCCAAGCTCGACGCCATCGCGAAGGCCCACGCCGCCACGCCCAGCCAGATCGCCGTCGCCTGGTTGCTGCAGCGCAGCCCGGTCATCATCCCGATCCCCGGCACGTCCAAGGTGGCGCACCTCGAAGAGAACGTCAAGGCCGGCGACATCGTGCTGACGGACGAGGAGTTCGCGACGCTGGACAAGGTCGGCAAGGGCGCGGGCGGGGTCGGTTGAGGCGTCCGGCCGGCACGGCCGTCATCCCCGTGGGCTGAATGTCCGCGGGAAAAACACCGGCGCCGCGCGATCCTTCAACCGGTAGCCCATCGGCGGCCGGTTGGAGTCGCTCGCGACGACGCCGACCTCCTCCAGGAAGCCGGCCGCCATCATGCGCGTGCGAAAGCCGCTCTTGTCGACGGGCCGGCCCAGCACCGTCTCGTAGGTGCGCTGCAGCTGTGGCAGCGTGAACGGCTCGGGCAGCAGGAAGGCCGGCAGCGAGGTGTATTCGACCTTGCTGCGCAGGCGCTCGACGCCGGCGGCGAGGATGTCGGCGTGGTCGAACGCGAGGCGCTTTTTCGCGAGCAGTTCGTCGACCGTGAACCACGCGACGTCCGCCGCGTTAGCGCCCTTGGCCAGCACGACACCGTCGGCCGGCATCAGCGCGAAGTACGCATGCGTGGCCGACCACCCGCGCGGATCCCGCTTCGCGCCGCCCCAGCTGCCGAGCTGCTCGAGGTACGGGCTGGCGACGCCGGTCTTCTCCTGCAGCTTGCGGCGCGCGCACGCCAGCAGGCTGTCATCGCGATCGACATCGACGAATCCGCCCGGCAACGCCCACATCCCGGGATACGGTTCCCCCGTATCCGACGGGCGTTGCACCAGCAGCGCCTTGAGCGTCTCGCCGAGTACCGTGAAGATCACGATGTCGACGGTGGTGTACGGACGCGGGAAGTCCGCTTCTTTCGGGCGCGGAGATGTCGACGAAGGCTTGGCTGCCATGGGGCTCGCGAGGAATCGGGCGTGGTGGTTGTACTGTACGCCTTGATTGTCGGCGTCCAGTTTTTCAGCCGCCGCTCAAGCCGCCGTCACCCCGAACACCGCATCCGGCGACAACACCGGCAACAGCACCGACCCCGCGCGCCCGAGCTGTGAGATCAGTCGCGACGCGTCGCCCGAGCCGGTGAGGCCGCGCTCTTCGGAGAGCTTCATGTCGGCCACCGGGCCGAGGTCGGAGACGAGCAGGCCGAACCACTGGTTGCCGGACTGCAGCACGATCGCGTGCCGTTGCGCGGCGCCGGGGGCGGCGTTGATGTCGGCGGCGATGTCGATCAGCGGCAGCGCCATGTCGTTCCACGTGACGAAGCCGACGTGGCGCTGCGCGAAGCCGCCGCGCCAGACACGCACCGCCGACGCGACCTCGATGCACTCGATCACCTTGCTCGCGACCACGCCCAGCAGCTGGTTGCCGATGAGGAAGGTCGCGACCTCCGTGCCGCCGGTGACGCGCGCGAGTTGCGGCGCGGTGTCGACATGGCGGTCGACCGGCGTGCCGCACGGGATGACGACGACGCCGACGACGGGCTCGTCGTAGCCGTCGCTCGTCTTGAACTCGCGGTAGCCGTGGCCCGCGGTCGCGCCGACGACGAAGCACTGCCCGCCCTCGGCGAGCACGCCCGACCACGATTGTCCGGCGCCGAGCGCGAGGACGTCGGCGGGCAGCGTGACGGGCAGCTCCCCGGTGCGCGAGATCACGACGCCGTCGCGTCTGCAGAACGCGGCGACCGCGCCGGCGGCATCGGGCAGCGCGGCGCGCAGCATGGCCTCGAACTGCGGCGTGCTGTCGAACACGAGCGCGACGCCGCCGATCGCGCTGCCGCCCTGCAGGATCGGCGCCGCGTAGACATAGGTGCCGGCGCCGCCGTACAACGCGCTCGCCTCGAACGGCGATACCACATACCGTATCGGGTCGCGCAGCGCGAGGCAGTCGGCGACCCAGGGCTGGGAGAGCGTCCGGTCTTCGGCGGCGGTGTCGCGGCTCGCGGCGACCACGTGGCCGTGGGCGTCGAACAGCAGGATGTTCGAGTAGACGGTGTACAGGCCGTTGATGTGCGCGAGCGTCTTGCGCGCGATGGCCGCGTCCATCGTCGCGAGGGCGGGGCTGGCGGCCCACCAGCGGCAGTCGTTGGCGCGCTCGTAGAGGTTGCGGTCGAGGATGTCGACCGACAGGCCCGCGAGGAACTGCGCCTCGCCGAGCAAGCCGGACGCGACGGTGGTCAGCAGCTCGGCCGATGCGCGCTCGAACACGTCCTTGGTCTTGCGGCCGGTCGCGGCGATCTCCTCGAGCAGCGAGCGCGAGAACGCGTTCGCGTCCGACGACTGGTGGATGCGGCCGTTCCACACCATGCGATCGAGGCGGCGCTGGATCTCGCGGGCGCGCACGGGCACGTCGAGCAGCCGCGGCGAGAAGACCGTCTCGCCGGAGAAGGCGACGTCCATCGTCGGCCCGTCGGCCCGGTCGAACGCGAGTTCCACCGGCGACAGCGCGACCACCGACCACCCCGGGCCGGCATACCCCTGGTACGGCTGGCCCTCGGCGCGCGTCGCGACGTAGGTGACGCCGCCGAGCCGCAGCGAGGCCGCGCCGGCGCGCAGCGCGAGCAGGTGGCCGGCAGGCAGGCGCGCGGCGTCGCTCGCGACGACGACGTGGCCCGTGGTGTCGACGAACGCGAGCAGCTCGTCGTCCGACGACAGCTGCTCGAAGATCATGTGCGCCTCGCGCGCGAGATCGAACTCGAGCGCGAGCACCCCGATCGCGCGGCCGTCGCGCTCGACGCGCCACGCATAGGTCAGCGCGCGCGCGCCGCCGCAGAAGTCGGTGGGCTCGTAGGTCTCGACGAACCCGCCACTCGCCTCGAGCGCGCGGCGCACGACGCCCGACGTCGAGCGGCCGTCGAAGCCGTCCTTCATGCGCACCAGCACCTGGCCGTCGGGCGCGAGCAGCACGATGTCGCGGTACACCGTGTAGCGCTCGGCATAGACGCGCAGGCGCTGGCGCAGCGTGTCGAGTTGCGCGGCGTCGCGCGTGGCGCAGGCGTCGACGATCACCGAGTCGGTGGCGAGGAAGCCGATGTCGGCGGTGCGCTCGAACAGGTTGCGCGTGAGCACGTCGATGGCGATCCTGGCCTGGTGGCCCAGCGCTTCGGTCGCGCGCTTGAGCGACTCCTCGGCGAGGCACACGAGCAGCTCGGTGGTGAGCTGCGCGAAGCTGCCGCGCACCTCGCTCATGTCCGCCTTCAGGTTGGACAGGTGCGCGAGCAGGCCCAGCGTGTCCCAGGTGTTGCTGAGGTTCGTCAGCGCTTCGCGATGGTCGTTCAACGACTCCATGTGACGCGCGAGCGGCGCGACGTCGTCGGGGAATGCGATGCCTTTGTAGAGGGCCATGGACCGAGTGTCAGAGGGGACGGACAACGATGTCAATCCGCGGCGTTCGTGGCGCCGGGCGGATGCATCACGAGCTGCAGGAGATCTTGCTTTTCGTCCGCGCGCCGCGTCGATTCGACAGGGCGCCGGTGCGGGGCCATGTTAGCCGCCGGGTGCTCGGCCATTCGCGTGAACTGGCGGGTAACCCCGGCCAGATATCGCGCCGCGACGAGCTGCTGGCGCGCCGGCGCGCACCGCCGAAGTGCCTCGCTCACCGCCTTGGTGCGCCGGTCAATCCGAGGAAGTGATCGAGCATGTGGAAGTGGTCGTCGTGGAAGCGGTCTTCCATCGCTGCGAGCTCGGAAATTGGAACCCATTCCACCGACATCGCATCGTCGTCGGCGCGCACCTCGGGCAGCTCGCGGTCGCCGAAGTCGAAGTAGTGCGCGTGCGTGATCGTGCGACCGCGCAGGCTGCGGTCGGGGTGGTCGAACACGGCGACCTCGCGCAGGCTGCGGCGCATCGTGTCGTCGAGCAGCTTGAGGTGGGTCTCCTCGTCGAGCTCGCGCAGGCAGGACTGCCACGTCGTCTCGCGCTCCTCGATGAAACCGCCCGGTACCGCGTGCAGCCCGCGGCCCGGCGCCTTGCCGCGGCGGATCAGGAGGATGCAGTCGGCACAGCGCACGACGGCGTCGACGGTCACGAAGGTCGGCGCATACGGCGCGGCACGCCACGCGGCCTTGTATTTCTTCAGCATGCGCCATTCGGTGGCGAGCTCGCCGATGAAGGGCAGCGCGGCCCACGAGCGGATGAACGCGGCGGTCGACGGCGGCGCCTGGTCGACGAAGCTGGCGAGCGCCTCCTCCAGCGAGTCGCGGTCGTGGTCGTCGTCCGGCTGGCTCGCGAACAGGGCGTCGCGCAGGTGCGTGCCGTCGGCGCCGCCGAGCTGTTCGACGGAGACGAGTTGCCAGCCCGGGAATGCGCCGAGGTAGGCGCTCGTCGCGTCCTTGAAGTGACCGACGAGCGCGACGCGCGGCTCGCTCGCGCCTTCGCGCGCGTCGCGCGCGAGTTCCGCCTCGACGCTCTCGCGCACCGACTGCACCCAGCGCGCCTCGTCGTAGTAGTCGCGCATCGGCACGCAGCGCACGCGTTCGCGCTGTTCCTCGGGCAGCGCGAGCCGGATCATCTCGGCACGTTCCGTCCACGTGAACGGGTTCTTCGGCGTGCGCGCCTGGAAGGCCGAGCCGATGACGACGACGCAGCGCGGCGCGGCCCGCAGCGCGCGCCGCAGCAGCGCGAGGTGCGCGTTGTGGAAGGGCTGGAAGCGGCCGACGACGACGGCGCAATCGGCCTGCACGGCGGGGTGTTCCTGCATCGACATGGTGGTTCCTCAGACGACCTTGGCCGCGATCGGCATCTGCCGGCCGACGCCGAACGCGCGCGACCGCACGCGGATGATGGGCGGCGCCTGGCGCCGCTTGTATTCGTTGCGCGCGATCATGCCGCGCACGCGTTGCACGAGTGCCTCGCCGTCCGCGCTCGCGCGCAGCGTCGCGACGAACCCGGTGGCGGCCGCGAGTTCCTGGGGCGCGAGCCGGCCGCCTTCGATCAGCAGCTTCAGGATCTCGTCGAGCACCGGATACGGCGGCAGGCTGTCGGTGTCGCGCTGGTCGGGCGCGAGTTCGGCCGACGGCGCCTTCTCGATGATCGCGTTCGGGATCAGCTCGCGGCCCGCGGCCTCGTTGACATGGCGCGAGAGCGCGAAGACCTCCGTCTTGTACAGGTCGCCGATCAACCCGAGGCCGCCGTTGGTGTCGCCGTAGAGGGTGCAGTAGCCGACCGAGATCTCCGACTTGTTGCCCGTCGTCAGCAGCAGATGCCCATACGTGTTGGAGTATTCCATCAACGTGGTGCCGCGCACGCGCGCCTGCAGGTTCTCGAGCGGCAGGCCCTTCAATGGCTGGCCGAAGCTCGCCTCGAACTGGCGCGCGAACGCGGCGACGGTGTCGGCGATCGGATGCGTGTGCAGCGTGACGCCGAGGTTGCGGCACAGCGTCACCGAGTCATCGACCGATCCCGCCGACGAGTACACCGACGGCATCGTGATCGCGACGACGTTGTCGGCGCCGAGCGCATCGACCGCGAGCGCGAGCGTCAATGCGCTGTCGATGCCGCCCGACGAGCCGATCACCGCGCGCGTGAAGCCGCAGCGGCGCGCGTAGTCGCGCAGGCCCAGCACGATCTGCGCGCGGTAGAACGCCATCGTCGACAGGCCCTGCGGCGCGACGGGCGCGAGCGCGCCGCCGTCGTCGCGGCTGAAGCGGCCGTCGTCGAAGCGCAGCGTCGTGACGTCCTCGACGAAGCGCCGCGCCTCGAAGCAGACGCCGGCCTCCGGCTCGATCGCGAAGGACGCGCCGTCGAACACGACCTGGTCCTGGCCACCGATCTGGTTGACGTACAGCAACGGCAGGCCGTGCGCACGGCACGCGTCGCCGAAGACCTGGTGACGCATCTCGCGCTTGCCGATGTCGGACGGGCTCGCGTTGATCGAGACGACGAGGTCGGGCGCGGCGTCGGCCAGGCGCGAGAACGGGTTGACGGCGTAGTCGGCGCCGGCGTCGTTCCAGCCGTCCTCGCAGATCATCAGCCCGACCTGCGTGCCGCCGATGCGCAGCACGCGCGCGACGTCCGGGCCGGGTGCGAAGTGACGCAGCTCGTCGAAGATGTTGTAGGTCGGCAGCAGCTGCTTGGCGTAGCGCAGCACGACGCTGCCGTCGCGGATCACGACCAGCGCGTTCTGCAGCCGCTTGCCCGCGCCCTCGCGCGGCAGCGGCGTGCCGACGATCCAGTGCAGCGCGGGCCACTCGCGCGATGCGGCGCACAGGTCGTCGAGCCCGCGCGCGACACGCGCGAGGAAGTCGGGCTCGTCGAGCAGGTCGCCCGGGTAGTAGCCGGTGATCGAGAGCTCGGAGAACACGACGAGGTCGGCGCCGGCGTCCGCCGCCTGGCGCGCGGCCGCGACCATCTTCGCGACGTTGCCGGCGACGTCGCCGACCATGTAGTTGAGTTGGGCGACGGTGATCTTCAGCACGGCGTCGTCCTCAGGCCTGCGCGAGCGTCGCTTCGGGCGCGACATGGAAGACCTGCCGGAGATAGGCCAGGAAGGTCTCGTCGTTGCAGAGTGTCTTGCCCGGCGAATCCGACAGCTTGGCCACCGGCTGGCCGTTGCACTGCGTCAGCTTCATCACGATGTTGAGCGGCACGAGGCCGACGTCGTTGCTGAGGTTCGTGCCGATGCCGAAGCCGAGCTGCGTGCGGCTCGCGAAGTGGCGCCAGATGCGGAAGGCGGTGGGCAGGTCGAGGCCGTCCGAGAACGTGAGGCGCTTGGTCTGCGGGTCGATGCGCAGCTTCGCGTAGTGCGCGATCGCCTTCTCGCCCCACTCGATCGGGTCGCCCGAATCGTGGCGCAGGCCGTCGAAGAGCTTGGCGAAATAGAGGTCGAAGTCGACGAGGAAGGCGTCCATGCCGACGACGTCGGTCAGCGCGACACCCAGGTCGCCGCGGTATTCCTGCACCCAGTTCTCGAGCGCCATCTTCTGGAAGTCGCGCAGGCGCACGTCGAAGGCTTGGTACGACTGGAGGTATTCGTGCGCCATCGTGCCGATCGCCACCAGCCCGTGCTTTTTCGCGAGCCAGACGTTGGACGTGCCCTTGAAGAACTCGGGCACCTCGGCCTTCAACGTGCGCACCACTTCCTCCTGCCACGCGCCCGAGAAGCGGCGCCGCACGCCGAAGTCGAAGAACTCGAACGGGTTCGCCGCGCCGCGGCCGGCCTGCCCGTTGGCGGCGCCGAACTCGCGCAGCGCCGCGATCTTGGCCTGCAGCCGCGAGCGGCCTTCGGCGAGCGCGGCGGCCTGGTCGCTGCGGCGGAAGTACAGCTCGTTGACGATCGCGAGCACGTAGATCTCGAAGCCCATCACGTGCACCTGCGGGCCGCACGCGACGATCTCCAGCGTCTGGCCGTCGGCCGCGATGGACGCGCGCACGAAGCGGCGCTGGAACTGGAAGATGCGCAGGAAGTCGACGAAGTCGTTCTTCATGTAGCGCAGCGCGCCGAGCCAGGCGAGCTCGTCCTCGGCGAAGCGCAGCGCGCAGAGGTGGTCGAGCTGCTCGTCGACTTCGGCCAGCAACTCCGCGAGCGGGAATGCGGGCGTGTTGCGGCACACGAAGCGGTACTCGGCCTGCGCCTGCGGGTGGCGATGCAGCATCGTCTGCCACATCGTGAACTTGTAGAGGTCGGTCTCGAGCAGGCTGTGGATGATCGGGGTCATGGACGGATTCTCGTGGTTGCGGACGCTGCGGAACGGGGGATCACGCCAGCGCGGCGGAGGCATGCCCGAGGTTCGCGGACAGCAGCGTCGCGGCCTCGGCCGACGTCATCAGCCGCACGCCCAACGCGCGCATCTGTTCGAGGAACGCGGCCTGCTGCGCCTCGAAGCCGCCGACGGGGCTCATGCAGTCGGTCAGCAGCACGACGCGCTCGGGGTGTGCCGAGGGCAGGTTGGCGACGATGTGCTCGGTCGTGGCGCGCACGCAGTGGCTGCCGGCTTCGCCGGCGATCAGCAGCACGTCGGCGCGGTCGAGGTCGGCGAGCAGCGCGGCGTTCAGCTGCGTGTCCGGGTCGGCGGAGTCGGGCACCTCGGCCTCGATCGCGCTGTAGTGCTCCGTCCACGGGTTCTCGCCCTTGCTGACCTTGCGCACGCCGCGCAGCGTCGCTTCCTCCCACGCGTTGTACGCGGCGCGGACGTCCGCGTGCACATCGTGGCCCCAGGTGCCGATCTCGCAGTGCACCGGCCACACCATCAGCGTGTAGCGGCCGCGCTGCTCCAGCTCGTCGAGGTAGGCCAGCGCGCGCGGCAGCGCGGCCGGGTCGCGCGGCGCGAACTCGCCGGCGCGTACCTGCGACGCCGTGATCGTGGTGAACGGCGCGACCGGCCGGCCATCTGCCTGGAACCAGAACGTCGGGTGCGCGATGTCGACACGGTGGTGCGAGTCGAGCGTGATCGTGATCCCGCCCAGGGCCAGGCCGCCGGCGCGGATCAGCGCGGCGGTGCGACGCATGTCCGCATGGGCGCCGGCGACGGGCAGCGCGGGCGCGATGGCGGCGCCGGTCAGGGGATCGATGGGCTGGTAGGCGGCGGGCACGTCGCAGAAATCGTTCTGCGGGTCGATGACCAGGAGCTGGATCTGCTGTTTCATGAAGCGTCCTCTTTCGTCGGTGAGTTCATCATACGCCAATGAAGTTGGTCTGTACAACTAACTTGTTTGCCGATGTTTCGATGATCCGATCGACAGGCGACTCGTCGAATGGTCATGCCGCCGGCAGTGATATACAAAGGTTAACTTTGTAGTTTGCCTTCGCAGATGCAGAATCGACCGCATGACGAAACCCGTGTCCCCGCCCGCGCTGGCACTCGACCCCGACCGCACGAAGGCCCTCGCCGTCGAGCTGCGCGTCCAGCTGGTGCGCTTGCGTCGGCGGCTGCGCGAGCAGGCGAGCAGCGACGACTTCACCGGGTCGCAGATCGCCGTCGTCAAGCGCCTCGAGACCGACGGCCCCGCGACGACCACGAGCCTCGCGCGCGCCGAAGGCATGCGGCCGCAGTCGATGGGGGCGAACGTGGCGGTGCTGGAGGCCGCGGGGCTCGTCAGCGGCGCGGCCGATCCGGCCGACGGCCGCCAGACGCTGTGGTCGCTGACGCAGCACTGCCGCGACTGGATCAAGGCCGGCCGCGCGGCGCGCGAGGACTGGCTGTCGCGCGCGATCGAGTCGACGCTGTCGTCCGCCGAACGCGAGCAGCTCGCGCGCGCCGTCGACCTGCTGCGCCGCCTCGCCGATTCCTGACACCGCCGTCTCTCGGAGCCTTCCCATGACCGCCACCACGCTCGACCCTCGCATCGCGCTCGTCGTCATCGATCTGCAGAAAGGCATCGCCGCCTACCCGACGGCGCACCCGATGGCCGACGTCATCCGCAACGCCGCGACGCTGCTCGACGCGTTCCGCGCGAAGGCGCTGCCCGTCGTGCTGGTCAACGTGACGGGCGGCGCACCGGGGCGCGTCGAGCAGTCGCGCGCCCGCGGCGCGTTCCCGGCCGACTTCGCCGAGCTCGTGCCCGAGCTGGACGCCCAGCCGGCCGACCACCGCGTCACCAAGCGCACGTGGGGCGCCTTCACCGGCACCGACCTCGAGGCGTGGCTGAGGGCGCAGGGCGTGACGCAGGTCGTCGTGGTCGGCGTGTCGACCAGCGCCGGCGTCGAATCCACCGCGCGCTTCGCCCACGAACTCGGCTTCAACGTGACGCTCGCGGTCGATGCGATGACCGACACGAGCATCGAATCGCACGAGCATGTCGTCGCGCGCGTCTTCCCGCGCATCGGCGAGACCGCGACGACGGCGGAGATCGTCGCGCTGGTGCAGGGCCTCGGCGCGTGACCCTGCGGTCGAACCCACGGAGCGCGATACGGTGACGGGTACCTTCCGCTCGCTGAAAGGCCACAACTACCGCGTGTGGGCGGCGGGCGCCTTCGTGTCGAACATCGGCACGTGGATGCAGCGCACGGCGCAGGACTGGATCGTGCTGGCCGTGCTGACGCCGCACAACGCGACGGCCGTGGGCATCGTGATGTCGCTGCAGTTCGGCCCGATGGCGCTGCTGCTGCCGTTCAGCGGCTTCGTGGCCGACCACTGGGATCGGCGCAAGCTGCTGCTCGCGACGCAGGGCGCGATGGGCGCGCTCGCGCTGGGCCTCGGCGTGCTGACCGTGACCGGCGTCGTGCAGCTGTGGCACGTGTACGTGTTCGCGCTGCTGCTCGGCTGCGCGACGGCGTTCGACGCGCCCGCGCGCCAGACCTTCGTCTCGGAGCTGGTCGGCGAGGCCGACCTGTCGAACGCGGTGGCGCTCAACTCGACGTCGTTCAACGCCGGCCGGCTGATCGGCCCGGCGGTCGCCGGCCTGCTCATCGCGGAGGTCGGCACCGGCTGGGTGTTCCTGATCAACGCGGCGTCGTATGTCGCGGTGCTCGCGTCGCTGCGCCTGTTGCGGGTGCACGAGCTGCACCGCGGCAAGCGCGCGGAGCGCAAGCCGGGCAGCCTCGCCGAGGGCTTCCGCTACGTGATGCGGCGGCCCGACCTGAAGGCCGTGCTGCTGATGCTGTTCCTGATCGGCACGTTCGGGCTGAACTTCCCGATCTTCCTGTCGACGATGTCGATCACCGTGTTCCACGCCGGCTCGCGCGAGTTCGGGCTGCTGACGTCGACGATGGCGGTCGGCTCGGTCGTTGGCGCGCTGATGTCGGCGCGCCGCGCGCGCCCCAAGGCCGCGGTGCTGATCGGCGGCGCGCTGCTGTTCGGCGTCGGCATGGTGCTGGCCGCGGTGATGCCCAACTACTGGCTGTTCGGCATCGTGCTGGTGGTGGTGGGCGTGTCGGTTCAGACCTTCAACACGACCTCCAACAGCACGGTGCAGCTGTCCACCGACCCCGAGATGCGCGGCCGCGTGATGGCGATCCTGCTCGCGATCGCGCTCGGCGGCACGCCACTCGGCGCGCCGCTCGTCGGCTGGGTGGCCGACCATTTCGGCGCGCGTTGGTCGCTGGGCGTGGGCGCGGCGTCGGGCCTGCTGGCGGCGGCGGTGGGCATCCGGTACTTCGTGAAATACCGCGGGCTGCGCCTGCGGCTCGAGGGCGGCCGCGTGCGCGCATTGCTCGACCCGGTGGCCCCGGCGGCCGTGGCGTCCACCGACGCGGCGACCCCCGTCACCCCGGCCTGAAGGGCTATTCAGCTCCCGGACGGGGCGCCCGCGTATCCTATCCTCCCCCACAGGATACGAATGCAGGCCCGGCCATGTCCGTCCACCCGTCCCACCCCGACATCATCAAGCGCCTGAAGCGCGCCGAAGGCCACCTGCGCAGCATCGTCGCGATGCTCGAGGAAGGCCGCGACTGCCTGGAGATCGCGCAGCAGATGCAGGCGGTCGAGAGCGCGGTCGGCAACGCGAAGAGGACGCTGGTGCACGACCACATCGACCACTGCCTCGAGCACGCGGTCGAGGGCGCCGGCGCGCGGGACGCGATCCGCGAGTTCAAGGCGATCACGAAATACCTCTGAGCACGCGATGACCGACTTCACCACCCTCCTGCAGAACGGCAACGCCTGGCTGTTCATCCCGAGCGCGATCCTGCTGGGCGCGCTGCACGGCCTCGAGCCCGGCCATTCGAAGACGATGATGGCCGCGTTCATCATCGCGGTGCGCGGCACGCTGGGCCAGGCCGTGCTGCTGGGCCTGGCGGCGACGGCGTCGCACACGGCGATCGTCTGGCTCATCGCGCTCGGCGGCCTCTACTTCGGCCAGCACTGGAGCGCCGAGGCCAGCGAGCCGTGGATGCAGATCGTCTCGGCCGCGCTGATCATCGGCGTGGCCGCGTGGATGCTGTGGCGCACGTCGCAGAACAAGGCGGCGTGCTTCCACGACCATGGCAGCGATGGGGGGCACGATCATCACGATCACGATCACGCACACCACGACCACGCCCATCACGAGCCGCACGCGCACGATCATGCGCACGCACACGGCCACGATCACGCGCATGGCCACGCGCACGCGCAGACGGCCGAACCCGCGCTGGCGATGGCGGCGGCGCACGTCCACGGCGCGTCGTGCTCGCACGATCATGGTCACGACCACCACGACCACCACGACCACCACGACCACGCGCACGAGCCCGCCGCCCTCGTCGCCGACGGCCAGGACGCCCACAGCCGCGCGCACGCCGCCGAGATCAACCAGCGCTTCGCCGGTCGCCAGGTCACCACCGCGCAGATCGTGATGTTCGGCCTGACGGGCGGGCTGATCCCGTGCCCGGCGTCGATCACGGTGCTGCTGCTGTGCCTGCAGCTGAAGAAGCTCGCGCTCGGCGCGGTGCTGGTGCTCGGGTTCAGCGTCGGCCTCGCGTTGACGATGGTCGCGTCGGGCGTCGTCGCGGCGCTGAGCGTCAAGCACCTGTCGAAGCGCCTGGGCGACTCGGGCCGCTTCGGCGAGCTCGCGGCGAAGGTGCCGTACCTGTCGGGCGGCTTGATCCTGCTGGTCGGGCTCTACGTCGGCTGGCAGGGTGTCCACGCGCTGATGTGATGTGAACGGAATGCCGATGACCCCGACCCGGACCTGGCAGCGCGTGCTCGCGACGTTCCTGGCGGTCATCGCATTCGACGCGGGCGCCGCGACGTCACGTGCGCACGCGGTCGGGCTCGCGCAGGCCGTGTCGTTCCCGAGCGCCGACGGCCGGACGACGCTTATCGGCTACCTGTTCGAGCCCGAGGCCGCCGGCCCGCGTCCGGCGATCGTGCTGCTGCATGGCCGCGCGGGGCCGTACTCGTCGACTGTCGCCGCTGGCTGCACGCTCGTGGCGCCGGGGCAGGCGTCGCCGTGCAACGCGGGCACGCTGTCGAAGCGGCACGCGATGTGGGGCGACTACTGGGCCGCGCACGGCTATGCGGCGTTGCTGGTCGACAGCTTCGGGCCGCGCGGCCGTGCGCACGGCTACGGCCGCCACACGCACGGCGACCCCGACCGCGACGCCGTCGACGAGCGCACCGTGCGTCCGCTCGACGCCGAAGGCGCACTCGCGTGGCTCGCGGCGCGCCCCGGCGTGCGCCCCGATCGCGTGATGATGCAGGGCTGGTCGAACGGCGCGAGCACCGCGCTCAACGTGATGTTGCGGCAGGCCACGCGCGCCGCGCCGGCGTCGTCCGCGCCGAGATTCCGCGCGGCGCTCGTGTTCTACCCGGGCTGCGGGCCGGCGGCGCTGCTGTCGCAACGTTTCGTGGCCGACGCGCCGCTGTGGGCCTTCCTCGGCAGCGACGACGACGAGGTCTCGCCCACGGTCTGCGCCGACCTGCTGCGCAAGAGCCGTGGCGGCCCGGTCGACGTGACGGTGTACGACGGCGCGACGCACGACTTCGACGACCCCGGTGCCGCGCGCCAGGCGGTCGACGCGAACCGGCGGGCGAAGGCCGACGCGCTGTCGCGCGCGGCGGCGCTGCTCGACGCCGTGCCCTGACGAGTGGCGGCCTCGAGCGCGACGGGGTATGCGTCTTGCTGCTTCAGGAGCGTCGATTCGCACAAGGAGCCCGACGCATGACGAGCACGAAGAACCCGTCGCATCGCCCGAAGAAGTGGTCGCAGCGCGTGACCGGGACCAGCGACGCGCTGGACCTGCCGCGCGACATCTTCCGGTCGCCCGACCCGGCGCACATCGCCCGCGCGCTGAAGGCGTCCGCCGAGCACAGCCGGCGGCGCAAGAGCAGTCCGTACCGCTCGGCGATGTCGATGCTGACCTTCTACGTCAACCGCGCCGGCGAGAACCTCGCGGCGGCGCAGCGGCGGCGACTCGAGGTGGCCAAGGACGAACTCCGCGTGCTGTTCGGCCGGCCCGGCGCGACGAGGAGGCCGGCGGCGCGCGCCCGGCCTTCGCGACGCCACGCGGCGGCCTGATCGATGCCGGCGACCAGGAGGCAGCCATGAAATCACCAGGACACCAGCAGCACCCCGAGCATCTCGTCGTCGAGCGCCCCGTGCCCGGCCGCCTGCGCGTGCGGCTCGGCGCCGACGTGCTCGCCGAGTCGGCCGACGTGCTCGAGGTCGACGAGGACGACAACCCGCCCCGCTTCTACTTCCCGCGCATCGACGTGCGCATGGACGCGCTCGAGCGGACGTCGACGCCCACCCACTGCCCGTTCAAGGGCGACGGCGTGCTGTTCGCGATGACGATCGGGGACGGCCGGATGCCCGACGCTGCCTGGAGCTACGAGACGCCCTACGACGAGCACGCCGCGCTGAAGGATCGCATCGCGTTCTGGAGCGAGAAGTTCGAGGACTTGCAGTTCGAGGCCGCGCCCGCGCGGGGCTAGCTGCCGAACGAATCGCAGCAGCCGTCGTTGCTGGCGTCGCGCCCGTCTGTCCTCGAGCGCTGGCCGAGCCGCGCGGTGCTGATCGAGTCGCGCAGTCCGGCCTCGGCCGCGCGCAGCAGGGCGTCGGCGCGGGCGCCGTGCTGCGGCGAGAACGCAATGCCGATCGAGACGTCGCCGAAGCTCGCGTCGCCCGATTGCAGCGCGTCGTCGTAGGCGTGGACGAGCCGCGCGGCGCAGCCGAGCACCGCGCCGCCGTCGACGAGCCCCTGCGCGATCACGATGAACTGGCTGTTCTCGCCGAGCATCAGCCGGTGCCAGGTCGGCGCGACGGCCGCGAGCCGGCGCCCGATCTCGGGCAGCATCGTCTCGAAGGCGCGGCAGCGGGCGGCGTCGAAGGCGTGCTGGCGATCGATGTCGAGCATGAACACCGCCGTGCCCCGGACACTGCCCGGGGTATGCGCGAGGACGGTCTCGAGCAGCGCGACGCAGTGCGCGCGGCTGCAGCGCGAGGGGTCGCGGCGGTCTTCGTTCATGAGTGCTCTCGGACGGCGCGCGGAATGCGCGGATGGTGCACTCTAGGAACGTCGCGCGCCCGCGCACAGCAGCAGATGCGCATCTTGTGCGCTGCAGCAGATCTCGTCCGTTGCGCAACGCAGGTATCGCCGCGCTACTGGTCGTCCTCGCAATCCGCGCCGGCCGGCTCGGGCACGAGTGGCAGGAGATCGGGGTCGACGTAGGCGGGCGGCCCGGCGGCGGCGTCCGCATCGACGGGCGCCTCGGACGACGCGCCGAGCGCGAGCGGGCGGCCGCACGCGCCCGCGAGGCGCCCGAGGATCTGCACCGCTTCCTCCAGCTGCGCGTTCCACGGATAGCCGAAGTTCAGCCGCAGGTTGGCGCCGAACTGGCCCTGGTGCGCGAACAGCGCGCCGGGCGCGACGCTGATGCCGTTGTCGAGCGCCTGGCGCATCAGGTCGACGGTGTCGGGGCTGCCGGGCGGCAGCTGCACCCACAGGAAGCAGCCGCCGGTCGGGCGCGACACGCAGGTGCCCGGCGGGAAGTAGCGCGTGATGGCGCGCAGCATCGCGTCGCGCTGCGCGCGCAGCGCCAGGCGCAGGCGGCGCAGGTGCAGCTCGTAGCCGCCGTGCTGGACGAAGTCGGCGAGCGCGGCCTGCGCGGGGATGTTGGTGCTGGTCGACAGCAGGAACTTGTGCTGGCGCACCGCCTCGAAATAGCGCCCCGGCGCGACCCAGCCGATGCGGTAGCCGGGCGCGAGGCTCTTCGAGAACGAGCCGCAGTGCAATACGCCGCCACAGCGGTCGTGCACCTTGGCGGGGGCGGGGCGCTCGTCGTCGAAATAGAGTTCGCCGTAGACGTCGTTCTCGATCAGCGGGATCCCGTGCTTGGCCAGCAGCTCGACGAGCGCGCGCTTGCGCGTCGGCGGCATCGCGGCGCCGGTCGGGTTGTGGAAGGTCGGCATCGCCCACACGGCGCGGATCGGCTGCGCCTCGATCGCGCGGGCGAGCGCCGAGACGTCGAGCCCGTTGCGCGAGCAGGTCGGGATGCACACGGCCAGCCGGCCCGAGGTCTCGATCGCGTGCAGCACGTTGTAGTGCGCGGGCGTCTCGATCGCGACGACGTCGCCCGGCCGCGTGGTGGCGTAGAGGCACAGCAGCAGCGCCTCGGATGCGCCGTTGGTGATGACGATGTCGGCCTGGTCGACGTTTGCGCCCATCTCCAGGTAGCGCCGCGCGATGTGGCGGCGCAGGTCGGCGTTGCCAGGCGGCAGGTCGTCGACGATGCGGCTCGGGTCGAGCCGGCGCGCCACGCTGCCCAGGTGCTGCGCGAGCTTGGCGAGCGGGAACATCAGCGGGCTGACGAAGGCGCTGCCGAGGGGGACGTTCTCGCGCTGCTTCATGCTGGCCAGCACGCTGTAGAGCAGGTTGCCGACGGAGATCGTGACCGGGCTCGGATCCTCGGCGGGCAGCGTCGGCAGCGGCAGCGGCGGGCGCGGGCGCGCGTTCACGAAGTAGCCCGAGCGCGGACGCGTCGAGACCAGCCCGCGGTCCTCGAGCAGGTAGTACGCCTGCATCACCGTGCCCTGGCTGATGCCGCGGGCGGTGCACAGCGCGCGCACCGACGGCAGCTTCTCGCCCGCGCGCAGCACGCCGCGCTGGATCTGTCGTGCGATGTCGTCGGCCAGTTCCGTGTAGATCGCCATCGATGAGCCTCCTCTCGGCTCCCGGGTTGGTTTCCCGGTCGGTTTGCCACCGAGTATCCGCGCGCCGCCCGCGCTTGCAACCGATCGGAAACCCCGTCTGCTCGGCTTCCCGATCGCGCGATCTGCGCCTGTCGGCGCGCGCCGCGGCCGGGCAGAGTGCGGGGATCGTCCGTCCATCCCTTCCCACCCTTCACCCGAAAGCCGCCATGTTCCTGAACAACCTGTCGATCGCCCGTCGCCTGGCCCTCGTGCTCGGCCTGATGCTGGCGCTGTCCCTGCTCTCCAGCCTGTTCGCGGGCCTGACGCTGCGCCGCCTCAGCGCGGAGGTGACGCTGATGGTGCGGGACAACGTCAAGGTCGAACGTGCCGCGGCAGACTGGCTGATGCAGGTGTCGTCCGCCGTGCAGCGCTCGGCGGCCATCGCGCGCAGCAGCGACCCGAGCCTGGTCGACTACTTCGCGGCCGTGACGACCGAGGCGACGCAGAAGTCGACCGCGCTGCAGCAGTTCATCGGCACCAGGATGGACACGCCCGCCGAACGCGCGCAGTTCGACAAGGTCGGCGAGCTGCGCAAGGCCTTCCTCGCCGCGCGCGACGAGATCTCCAGCCTGAAGGCGGCCGGCAATGCCGATGGCGCGCGCCAGGCGTTCACGCAGCGCTTCGAGCCGACGGCACGCGACTACACCGCGGCCGTCGAGGCGCTGAGCGCGCAGCAGCGCGCGCAGCTCGACGCCGCCGCGAAGCAGGTCGAGCAGGAGCGCGATACCGCCACCACGGCGCTGGTCGCCAGCGCGGCGGTCTCGCTGCTCGCCGGCGGCTTGCTCGCCTGGCTGCTCGCGCGCAGCATCACGCGGCCGCTGCGCCGCGCCGAGGCGATGGCACGCACGATCGCGCAGATGGACCTGACCGACCGTGCGCTGGGCCACTACGCCGACGACGAGACCGGCCGCCTGCTGCGCTCGATCGACACGATGCGCAGCGCGCTCACGCGCGCGCTGCACGAGGTGCGCGACGTCGTCGAAGGCATCTCCACCGCGAGCACGCAGATCGCGAGCGGCAACCAGGACCTGAGCGCGCGCACCGAGCACACGGCGGGCAACCTCGAGGAGACCGCCGCCTCGATGGAGCAGATCACCGCCACCGTGCGCCACAGCGCGGACTCCGCGGCGCAGGCCAACCAGCTCGTCGCGTCGGCCGCGGACGTCGCGGTGCGCGGCGGCGCGGTCGTCGAGCAGGTCGTCGCGACGATGGACGACATCACCACCAGCGCCAAGCGCATCGCCGACATCACCGGCATCATCGACGGCATCGCGTTCCAGACCAACATCCTCGCGTTGAACGCCGCGGTCGAGGCGGCGCGTGCCGGCGAGCAGGGGCGCGGCTTCGCGGTCGTGGCGACGGAGGTGCGCAACCTCGCGCAGCGCAGTGCCGACTCGGCGCGCGAGATCAAGGCGCTGATCGGCGTGAGCGTCGACAAGGTCGAGGCCGGCGCGCGGCTCGTGGAGGACGCGGGCGCGACGATGACCGAGATCGTCGCCAGCGTGCAGCGCGTGCGCGACATCATCGGCGAGATCACCGCCGCCGCGAACGAGCAGAGCGCGGGCATCGGGCAGGTCAACGTCGCCGTGACGCAGCTCGACCAGATGACGCAGCAGAACGCGGCGCTGGTCGAGGAATCGGCGGCGGCGGCCGAGAGCCTGCGCGAGCAGGCGCAGCGGCTCAGCGGCGTCGTCGGCACGTTCCGTCTCGGCGCGGAGCCGTTCGCCGCGACGCAGGGCTGAGCGCGGCAGGGTCTTCGCGGACCCGGCCTGCGCGTCGCGGAACGGTTATATATTATTTCCGTAATCCAATGACCGGATTTCAGAAGGACCCGCCATGAGCCACGACATCGTCATCAGTTTCCCCGTCCGCAGCGCCATCGGCGGCTTCGGCGGCACGTTGAAGGACACGCCCGCCGCCGCGCTCGGCGCGCACGTGATCGCCGCGACGCTGCAGCGCGCGGGGCTCGCGCCGTCGCAGGTCGACGCGGTCGTGATGGGCAATGTCGTCCAGGCCGGCAACGGCATGAACGTGGCGCGCCAGGCCTCGATCGGCGGCGGCCTGCCGGTCTCGGTGCCGGCGCTCACCGTGAACCGCGTCTGCGGCTCGGGCGCGCAGGCCGTGGTCAGCGCGTATTCGGAGATCGCCTCCGGGCTCGCGCGCGTGGTGGTCGCGGGCGGGGTCGAGAACATGGATCGCGCGCCCTACCTGCTGCCCGGCATGCGCTTCGGCGCACGCATGGGCAACGCGGAGGCGGTCGACGCGCTGCTGCTCGATGGCCTGAACGACGCATTCTCGAAGAAGCACTCGGGCTGGCACACCGAGGACCTCGTCGCGAAGTTCGGCCTCACGCGCGAGGCGCAGGACGCCTTCGCCGCCGAGAGCCAGCGCCGCTTCGCCGCCGCGCAGGCGGCCGGCTGGTTCGAACGCGAGATCGCGCCGCTGGACGTCCAGACGCGCAAGGGCGTCGTGCCGTTCGCGGCCGACGAGGCGAACCGCGCCGACACCACCGTCGCGACGCTGGCCAGGCTCAAGCCGGTGTTCCGCCCGGACGGCACGATCACCGCGGGCAACGCGCCGGGCGTCAACGCGGGCGCGGCGGCGATGATCGTCACCGAGCGCTCGGTCGCCAACGACCTGAAGCTCGCGCCGATGCTCGCGATCCACGGCATCGGCGTGGCCGGCGTCGAGCCCGGCATGTTCGGCCTCGGGCCGCTGCCGGCGATCCGCCAGGCGCTCGATCGCGCGGGCTGGTCGGTCGGCGACATCGACCGCTTCGAGGTCAACGAGGCCTTCGCCGCGATCGCGCTGGTGGTGCGCGACGAACTGGGGATCGACCCCGCGAAGTTCAACGTCGACGGCGGCGCCATCGCCCACGGCCACCCGATCGGCGCGACGGGCGCGATCCTCATCACGAAGGTCGCGCACGCGCTCGCGCGCACCGGCGCGAAGCGCGCGGTGGTGTCGCTGTGCATCGGCGGCGGGCAGGGCATCGCGCTGGCGCTCGAGCGCGCGTGAGCGCGCGAGCGTCGCGCATGCGCGCGTGACGCGCGTGACGCGCGCGCGGGGCGGCTGTCAGGCGACGGCGTCCTCGCGGCGCGTGACGTCGTCGGCCGGCGTCCGCAACGCGACGCGGAACGCCAGTTGCGCCAGCACCGACGCGCCGAGCAGCACGGCGCAGGCGGCGACCGCCGGGTCGTGGCCGAAGCCGGCGAGCGTCGTGCAGGCGGCGCCCACCGTCATCTGCATGAAGCCGTACAGGCCCGCGGCCGAGCCGATCAGGCGCGGGTCGACGCTGATCGACAGCGTCGACACCGCCGGGCTGCAGACGCCCGCGCCGACGCAGTAGACGATCATGATCGCGACGACCGCGAGGTCGCCCGGATGCCACGCCGCGAAGGCGGCGAGCACCACCGCCGCGGCGACGAGGCTGGCCAGGTTGCCCGTCATCAGCAGGCGCTCGATCGGCCACGGCCCGATCAGCTTGCCGGCGATGATGTTGCCGATCGACACCCCGACGATCAGCAGCATCAGGTACACGCCGACCTCGTGCGCGGCGCCGAAGATGAACGGCGCGGCGGCGATGAAGCCGTAGAACGCGGTGGTCGCGCAGCCGCCGCCGAACGCGAAGCCGAGGAAGCGCGGCGAGCCGAGCAGCGCGCGGTAGTCGGCGATCACGCCGCGCGCGCTGATGCGTCCGCTGGGCCGGCCCGTCTCGGGCAGCAGCCGCCACGAGATCGTGAAGTTCGCGATGCCGAGCGCCGACAGCACGACGAAGATCGCGCGCCAGCCCCACGCGCTCGCGAGCAGCCCGCCGACCAGCGGCGCGAGCCCCGGGCCGACCATCGTCATCAGGCTCATCAGCGCGAGACGGCGCACGGCGTCGTTCGACTCGGCGGTGTCGCGCACGATCGCGCGCCCGAGCAAGAGTCCCGCGCAGCCGCCCGCGGCCTGCACGAGGCGCGCGGCGATCAGCACGCCGACATTCGGCGCGAGCGCGGAGGCGACGCCGCCTGCCGTGTACAGCGCGAGGCCGGCAAGCAAGGTCGGCCGGCGCCCGAACACGTCCGACAACGGCCCGTAGACGAGCTGGCCGACGGCGAGCCCGAAGATGTAGACGCTGATCGTGATGCGGATGGTCGCGGCGTCGACCCGCAGGTCGCGCCCCGCGATCGCGAGCGCGGGCACGAACATGTGCATCGCGAGCGTGCCGCTGAACGTGACGAGCACGAGCAGCCACAACGGGGCCTGGCGGCGGACGAGCGGGAAGGTGGCGGAGATCGTCATCGGCGGGCCGGGGCCCGGCGCGACACGAAGGCAGGACGGAGCGGGTTCGGGAACATGGGGTGCGATCCATTGTCCCGGAACGGCGATGCCCCAGCGGCCCGCTGCGATGCCTCATTGGCGAAGGGGGTCTTGCGTCGCGCGCAAGACCGGCGGGCGTCAGTCCGGATCAGGAATCAGAACTGGACTTGTAGCCCGATGGCCGACTGGAAGTCGGACAGCGGCGTCGTGCCGCGCGACACCGACACGTCCAGCTGCGTCGAGTTCGACGCCGAGTAGGTCGCGCCGGCGTGCACCTGCGCGGTCGAGTTGTCGAGCAGGCTGCTCGAGCCGAGCTTCTCGCCCGACACCTCGATGAAGCTGCGCCAGCGCGCGGCCTGCGTTCGGTCGACGGTGCTCGCCTGCAGCCCGGTGACGTGGTGCTCGAACAGCGAGCCGCCGACGTGCTCGACACCTGGCGTGAAGCCGATCGTCAGGTCTTCCGGGGTGTCCCACTGGGCGGTGATGCGCAGCGAGCGGCGCACCGTGGCGCGCGGCGCGGGGCCGGCGAAGACGTCCGCGTTCGCGTTCCAGGCGATGCCCGACAGCAGCGGCGCGTCGATGCGCTCCTCGGAGCCCCAGTGCGCGCCGACCTGCACGTCGGCCGGGTTCACGGCGCGCGGCAGCACGCGCACGAACGGGTCGGTGCTCGGTGCGTTCGGGCCGGGCATGCCATCGGCGTGGACGCGCACGAGCTGGCCGGCGAACTGCAGCGTGGCGGGGGATTCGATGACGGGGCTGCCGTCGACGCGGATCGGCTTGGGTGCGTCGGCCGCGAGCCGCGGCGCGGACGCCGGCACGATCGGGCGGCGACGCGGGTCGACCTGCGGCGTGACGACCGACGCGACGGCCGAGTCGACCAGCGCGCGCGGCACGACGTTGGTGCACGGCATCAGCGTGGCGAAGACGTCGGCGTCGAGCGTGGCGCTGGGGATGGGGTCGATGTCCGCGGCGGTCTCGACCGGCAGCTCGTCCTGCGCGCTCGCGGCCCCGGCGACCAGCAGCAACGCGAGCGCCGGCGCGAGGCGGCGTGCGAGCAGGGAGGCGAGGGCGTTGGCGGGCATCGGGTCGGCGGTCGGGTCGTGCAAGGCACGCGGGCGTTGGCGGCAAGCATAGGCGAGGGCCGAGGCTTCCCACAATCCCGCGATTGTTTCAGGGCGTCGCGCCGCGGGATCGATGCAACAGGCGGCGCTCCGGGCCGTTGATCGGCGCACCGGGATGGCGGTGTCGCGCGGCGACGGTCGACGCGTTTCGAAGCGCTGGCGCGCGACAAGTTCCCGCGCGGTTGCCGTCCTTACAAATGAAGACGCTCAGCGAACCCGATGGGAACCGGCGATCAGAAGCTCGACGAGACGCCGACGCCCGCCTGGAACGGCGGCGCGGACGGCGAGAGGCCGTGCGTGACGGCGAAGTCGAGCTGCGTGGCCGGGGTCGCGGCGAAGCTGACGCCGGCGTCCAGCGTGGTGGACACGCCGCCCAGCTGGACGGCGGCGAGGCGGTCGCGCGCCATGTCGATGAACGTGCGCCACTGCGGCGACCACGCCTTGCCGACCGTGACGGCCAGCGTGCCGTTGGCGGTGCGGCGGCCGTAGGCGTCGAGGTCGACCGCCACGCCGGGCATCACGCCGAGCGAGAAGTCGCCGGGCAGCGACCATTCGGCGCTGAGGTGGGTGGACGGGCGCAGCACGGTCGAGCCGGACGACGCGCCGCTGGTGGCGGGCTGGACGTCGGCCATCCACGAGACGGCGGGGATGTGCAGGTCGGCGTCGCCGTGCAGCACGCGCAGGCGGGCGCCGAACGAGAGGTCGGCGGTGCCAGTCGAGCGCGGCGCGGTCTCGGCGCTGTTGGCGGCCGTGGCCGCGGCGGCGGCGGCGCTGGCGCGCATCGCGTAGTCGACCGGGCGGCCGCGCACGATCGGCGCGTCGGCCGACAGGCTCCAGCTCGGCGCGACCCACGATTCGCGCGCATCCTGCTTCAGGGCGTGTACGACGGCGTGCTCGGTGTCGACCACGCGCTCCACCAGCTGGCGGCTCGCGGCCGCGACGGCGTCGAAGCCGCTCATCGCGGGCTCGGCGTTGATGTCCTCGGCGGCCGCGCGCGCCTGCGGCGCCGCGACCAGGCAGCACAGCGCGGCCAGCGCGGCGCAGGACGCGCCGGCGCGGCGATCGACAGGGCGGCGAGGAACGGGAGGGCGCATGCGGAAAGGCGAAGGGAGGTGGAGCGTGTCGGCGGCAAGGCTGTCATCGGCCGCGGAGGCGTCACTTTGACTGTCGAGCAGGGCCGAAGCTGTGTGCAGGTGTATCCGATGTGTCGGCCGCGCGGCAAGACGCGCGGCGTGAGATCGCGCTCAAAAACGTGCGGAGATGCTCAGTCCGCCGCGGGTGTCCTGGGCGCCGCCCGTGAACGTGCGCGAGACCACCGCCGCGACCTGCAGCGCGGCGCTCGCGCGGAAGGCGAGGCCGGTGTCGACGTTCGCCTGCGTGCTGCGCGCGCCCTGCTGCGACATGCGCTGGCCGGCCAGCTCGACGAAGCTGTGCAGGCGCGGCGTCCACGCCTTGCCGAGGTTCAGCGCGACCACGCCGGCGGCGTAGTGGCGGCCGGTGTCGTCGCGGTCGCGGAAGATGCCCGGCATCAGGCCGAGCGTCATGTCGGCGGGCAGCTCCCACTCGGCCGTGGCGCGCAGCGACGGGCGGAAGTCGCGGCCGCGGAAGGCCGGCGAGCCGCCGCTCGTCTCGACGTTGGCCAGCCACGCGACGCCCGGCAGCCAGCCGGCATCGCCGCCGCGTCGATCGCGCTGCGCAGTTCCACCGAATGGCCGACGCCCAGGCGCAGCAGCGTCGGCACGGCGAAGTCGTCGCCGGCGAGTCGCTCGCGCAGGCTGCGTGCGCTGGGCACGACGAGCTCGGACTGCCAGCGGCCGGCGGCGACGATGTCGAGCGGCTCGAGCAGGTCGGTCGAGAGCGGCATGTCGGCGGCGGCGGCGTGCAACGCGGGCAGGAGGGCCAGCAGCACGGCGGCGAGCCGGAGCGGGTGGAGCAGGCGCATGGCAGAAGCGGGGCGAACCGGTCGAACTGCAGGAGGTGCGCTGGCATTCCTGCGTTCGCGACGCAGCGGTCGCGAACGAGATCACCCCAACGCGGGATGACCTGATCTTCAGGGACGACGCCATGTGCGGATCCGCACATGAGCCGCGGCTTTGCACCGCAGTTCCGATGGCCGCCGGCGCGCGCGCGTCCCGCGTGCGCGCCGGGGCGTGCGCCTCAGCTGGCGATGGCCTTGTCGACCAGCGCCTGCGCTTCGTCGAGCAGCCGCTTCAGGTGCGCGTCGCCCTCGAAGCTCTCCGCGTAGATCTTGTAGATCTCTTCGGTGCCCGATGGCCGCGCCGCGAACCAGCCGCTCTTCGAGCTGACGCGGATCCCGCCGATGGCTGCGCCGTTGCCCGGCGCCTTCGAGATGATCCCCGTGATCGGCTCGCCCGCGATCTCCTTCGACTGGATGGCGTCGGGCGAGAGCGCGGCGAGGCGCTTCTTCTGCGCGGCGTCGGCCGGCGCCTCGACCCGGTCGGACACCGGCTTGCCGAGTTCCTTCGTCATCTGCTCGTACAGCGCGCCCGGATCGCTGCCGGTCTTCGCGGTGATCTCGGCCGCGAGCAGCGCCATCGTCATGCCGTCCTTGTCGGTCGTCCACGCCGTGCCGTCGCGGCGGAGGAAGGCCGCGCCGGCGCTCTCCTCGCCGCCGAAGCCGAACGAGCCGTCGGCCAACCCCGCGGCGAACCACTTGAAGCCGACCGGCACCTCGACCATCTTGCGGCCGAGGCGTTGCGAGACGAGGTCGATCATGCGGCTCGACACCACCGTCTTGCCGACCGCCGCGCCGTCGCTCCACTGCGGCCGGTTGCGGAACAGGTAGTCGATCGCGACCGCGAGGTAGCTGTTCGGCTGCATCAGGCCGGCGCTCTTCGTGACGATGCCGTGGCGGTCGTGGTCGGTGTCGCAGGCGAAGGCGACGTCGAACTGGGTCTTCAGGTCGACGAGCCGCTGCATCGCGTACGGCGACGACGGGTCCATGCGGATCTTGCCGTCCCAGTCCAGCGTCATGAAGCCGAAGGTCGGGTCGACGACGTCGCTCACCACGCTGAGGTCGAGCCGGTAGCGTTCGGCGATGCGGCCCCAATAGTGCACGCCGGCGCCGCCGAGCGGGTCGACGCCGAGGTGGATCTTCGAGTCGCGGATCGCGGCCATGTCGATCGCGTTGCCGAGGTCGGCCACGTACCAGCCGAGGTAGTCGTGGCGGTGCGTCGTCGGCGCATGCAGCGCCTTCGCGTAGGGCATGCGCTTCACGCCCTCGAGATTCCGCTCGAGATAGCGGTTCGCCGCGTCCTGCACGCCCTTCGTGATGCCTTCGTCGGCCGGGCCGCCGTTGGTCGGGTTGTACTTGAAGCCGCCGTTGTCCGGCGGGTTGTGCGACGGCGTGACGACGATGCCGTCGGCCAGCTTGGAAGTGCGATCGCGGTTGTGCACGATGATCGCGTGCGACACCGCCGGCGTCGGCGTGTACTCGTCGTTCATCGACAGCATCGTGTTGACGCCGTTCGCGGCCAGCACCTCGAGCGCGCTGCGCAGCGCCGGCTCGGAGAGCGCGTGGGTGTCGATGCCGATGAACAGCGGGCCGTCGATGCCCTTGGACGCGCGGTAGTCGCAGATCGCCTGCGTGATCGCGAGCACGTGGCGCTCGTTGAATGACGCGTCGAACGCGTTGCCGCGGTGGCCCGAGGTGCCGAAGGCGACGCGCTGCGCGGCCTCGGCCGGATCGGGCACGTTCGTGTAGTACGCGCTGACGAGCTTGGGGATGTCGACGAGCGACGAGCGCGGCGCCGGCTTGCCGGCGAGGGGATCGATCTTCTGGGCCATGGGGTCTCGTCGGTTCGGGTCAGGTGGTGGCGCGATGCTGGCGATAGCGTCGGATCAGGGCGTTGGTCGAGCTGTCGTGCGCGAGCGCGGGTTCGGCCGGCGCCTGCAGCTCGGGGATGACCTTGGCTGCGAGCGCCTTGCCGAGCTCGACGCCCCACTGGTCGAACGAGTCGATGCCCCAGATCGCGCCCTGCACGAACACGCTGTGCTCGTACAGCGCGATCAGCTTGCCGAGCGACTCGGGCGTCAGCGATTCGACCAGGATCGTGTTGGTCGGCCGGTTGCCCTCGAAGACCTTGTGGGGTACGAGCGCGGGTGCGACACCCTCGGCTTCGACCTGCTCCTTCGTCTTGCCGAACGCGAGCGCCTCGGCCTGCGCGATCAGGTTGGCGATCAGCAGGTCGTGCTGCCGGCCGATCGGCGCGAGCGCCTTGTGGAAGCCGATGAAGTCGCACGGCACGATCCGCGTGCCCTGGTGGATCAGCTGGTAGAACGAGTGCTGGCCGTTGGTGCCGGGCTCGCCCCACACGATGGGCGAGGTGTGCGCGGCGACGTGCTCGCCCTCGAGCGTCACGTGCTTGCCGTTGCTCTCCATCGTGAGCTGCTGCAGGTAGGCCGGGAAGCGCTTGAGGTATTGCTCGTACGGCAGCACGGCGTGCGTGCCGAAGCCGAGGAAGTCGTTGTTCCAGACCGCGAGCAGGCCCATCAGCGCGGGCAGGTTGCGCGCGATCGGCGCACTGCGGAAGTGCTCGTCGATCACGTGGAAGCCGGCGAGCATCGCGCGGAAGTTGTCGGGGCCGACGGCGATCATCGTCGACAGCCCGATCGCGGAATCCATCGAGTAGCGCCCGCCGACCCAGTCGTGGAAGCCGAACATGTTCTCGGCGTCGATGCCGAACTTCTTCACGCCGTCGGCGTTGGTCGACACCGCGACGAAGTGGCGCGCCACGGCCTGCTCGTCGCCGAGCTGGCTGAGCAGCCAGTCGCGCGCGGCCTGCGCGTTGGTCATGGTCTCGAGCGTCGTGAAGGTCTTGGACGACACGATGAACAGCGTCTCGGAGGCTTCGATGTCGCGCACGGCCTCGGCGAGGTCGGTCGAGTCGACGTTGGAGACGAAGGTGAAGCGCAGGTCGCGCTGGCTGTAGTGGCGCAGCGCCTCGTACGCCATCACCGGGCCGAGGTCCGAGCCGCCGATGCCGATGTTGATGACGTTGCGGATGCGCGCGCCGGTGAAGCCTTTCCATTCGCCGCTGCGTACCTTGTCGGAGAACGCGGCCATGCGGTCGAGCACCTCGTGCACGCCGGGGACGACGTCCACGCCGTCGACGAGGATCGGCTGGCCGCGCGGCGCACGCAGCGCGACGTGCAGCACGGCGCGGTCCTCGGTCGTGTTGATCTTGTCGCCGCGGAACATCGCGGCGATGCGATCCTCGAGCTTGCAGTCGATCGCGAGGTCGACGAGCAGTCGCAGCGTGTCGTCGTCGACGCGGTTCTTCGAGTAGTCGAGGTAGAGGCCTTCGGCCTCCAGCGTCAGGCGTTCGCCGCGGTGGGCGTCCTTGGCGAAGAGGTCGCGCAGGTGCGTGTCCTTGATCTTCCCGTGGTGCGCGGCGAGCGCCTGCCAGCTCGCGCGGTCGGTCAGCGTGTCGCTCATCACGAGGCCTTCTTGTCGTCTGCCTTGGCGGGCGCGCAGCCGGCCTCGGGGTTCGGCACGAACCAGCCGCCGTCGGGCGCGATCAGCGCGTCGGCTTCGGCCGGACCCCAGGTGCCGGGCTTGTACGGAATCGACTTCGGCGGCTTGGCGAGCACGTCGTCGACGATCGCCCACGCGGCCTCGACCGCGTCGACGCTCGTGAACAGCGAGCCGTCGCCGGCCATCGCGTCGCCGAGCAGGCGGTCGTAGGGCGCTTCCTCGCCGCTCAGGTCCTCGCAGGCGTAGAGCTCGCGCTGCTCGCCGACGAAGCGCTTGCCGACATGCTTCACGCGCGCGGCGAGCGCGATCGACGACGTCGGCTGCAGCCGGAAGCGCAGGTAGTTCGGGCGACCGCCGGCGGCGCCCGAATCCTCGAACAGCGCCTGCTTCGGCGGCTTGAACTGGATCAGCACCTCGACGGTCGTGTTCGGCAGCGACTTGCCGGCGCGCAGGTAGAACGGCACGTCCTGCCAGCGCGGCGTGTCGATGTGCAGGCGCACCGCGACGTAGGTCTCGACGTCCGAGTCCTTCGCGACGTCCTTCTCCTCGCGATAGCCTTCGTACTGGCCGCGCACCATGTCCTCCGGCTTCAGCGGGCGCACGGCCTTGAACACCGCGGCCTTCGCGGCCTGCAGGTCGGCGAAGCCGCGCGACTTGGGCGTCTCCATCGCGAGCAGCGCGACGATCTGGAACAGGTGGTTCTCGACGACGTCGCGCAGCGCGCCGACCGTCTCGTAGAACGAGCCGCGCGTGCCGACGCCGAAGTCCTCGGACATCGTCATCTGCACGCTCGTCACGTGGTCGCGGCACCACAGCGGGTCGAGGAACGAGTTGGCGAAGCGGAAGTACAGGAGGTTCATGATCGCCTCCTTGCCGAGATAGTGGTCGATGCGGAAGATCGCCTCCTCCGGGAACACCGAGCGCGCGACGCCATCGAGCTCCTTGGCCGAGGCGAGGTCGCGGCCGAAGGGCTTCTCGACGATCAGCCGCGCGTCCTTCGCGAGGCCCGTGGTGCCGAGGCTCTTGATCACCGTCTCGAACAGCTCGGGCGGCACCGCGAGGTAGTGCGCGGGCCGCTGCGAGTCGCCGAGCGCCTTCTTCAACGCGGCGAAGGTCTCGGGCTTCTTGTAGTCGCCGCTGACGTACGAGATCGCGGACTGCAGCTTGTCGTACGCCGCCTGGTCGTCGATGCCGCCTTCCTTCTCGAGGCTGTCGTGCACGCGCTGGTGCACCTCGTCGTCGCTCAGCTCGGAGCCCGAGACACCGACCACGCGCGCGACGAGTTCGCCGCGCTTGGCCATCGCGTACAGCGCGGGAAAGATCTTCTTGCGGGCGAGGTCGCCGGTGAAGCCGAAGAGCACCAGGGCATCGGAGTGCTGCGACAAGGGGGAGGTCTTGGTGTCTTCGGTCATCGTGGGGTTCCGGTTGTCCTTCAGTCTTTCTTCTCGGCGTGGCCGCCGAACTCGGCGCGCATCGCGGACAGGATCTGGTTGGCGAAGGTCGCCTCGCCGCGCGAGCTGAAGCGGTCGTACACCGCGGCGCTCAATACGTGGGTGGGTACCGCCTCGTCGATCGCGGCCTGCAGCGTCCAGCGGCCTTCGCCGGAGTCCGACACCTTGCCCGCGAACTTCGAGAGCTGCGGGTCGGCGAGCATCGCCTTGGCGGTGAGGTCGAGCAGCCACGAGCCGACCACGCTGCCGCGGCGCCAGACCTCGGCGACCTCCGGCAGGTCGAACTCGTACTGGTAGAACTCGGGCTCCCTCAAAGGCGTGGTCTCGGCATCGGCCACCTGCTTCGTCTTGCCGATGTTGGCGTGCTTGAGGATGTTGAAGCCCTCGGCGAACGCCGCCATCATCCCGTACTCGATGCCGTTGTGGATCATCTTGACGAAGTGGCCGGCGCCGTTCGGGCCGCAGTGCAGGAAGCCCTGTTCGGCGTTCGACGGCTCGCCGGTGCGGCCCGGCGTGCGTGCCTCGGTGCCGATGCCGGGGGCGAGCGCGGCGAAGACCGGCGCGAGGTGGTCGAAGACCGCCTGCTCGGCGCCCACCATCAGGCAGTAGCCGCGATCCTGGCCGGCGATGCCGCCGCTGGTCCCGACGTCGACGTAGTGGAAGCCGGCGTCGTGCAGTTTCTTCGCGCGGCGGATGTCGTCGCGGTAGTAGGAATTGCCGCCGTCGATGATGATGTCGCCCGGGTCGAGGTGGGCGATGAGGTCGTCGAGGACGCTGTCGACGACCGCCGCCGGCACCATCAGCCAGACGGCGCGCGGCTTGTCCATCTTCGCGGCGAGCTCCGACAGCGTCGAGGTGCCGACCGCGCCGGCGTCGACCATCTTCGCGACGGCGTCGGCGTGCGAGTCCATCACCACGCACGTATGGCCC
>JASLEM010000287.1 GCA_030151165.1 Burkholderiaceae bacterium | reverse complement strand
GCTGCGCGCGCTCGGCTGGCTGCCGCAGCGGCTGGCGGACGCGCCCGGCCTCGTCGTCGCGCGCACGCTGGCGATGCTGGTCAACGAGGCGAGCGACGCGGTCGACCAGGGCGTCTGCAATGCCGCGGGTGCGGACGCCGCGATGACGCTGGGCGTCAACTACCCGGTCGGCCCGTTCGCCTGGCTGGCGCGTTTCGGCGCGGGCCCGATCGCGCGTCTGCTGGACGCGCTCGACGCCCACCACCGCGGCGAGCGCTACCGCGTCAGCCCGCGCCTGCGTCGGGCCACCTGGTCAGCGCCGGCGCCGACGAGTCCGGCGACGCCAGCGACGACGGCGTCGACAGCGGCACGCTGACCTCGCAGCGCACGCCGGTGGGCGTGTTGCGCAGCCAGGCGATCGGGCCGCCCAGCATGCGCACGCGCTTGCGGATGCCGCCCAGGCCGAGGCCGGTCGACCACTCCTGGGGCGTGCCGCCGACGCCGTCGTCGACCACGGTCAGGCGCAGCAGGCCCTCGCGCAGCTCGCCCTCGATCTTGGCGTTGCGCGCATGCGCATGGGCGATGATGTTGCTCACGAGCTCGCGCAGGATGCGCGTGAGGCCCGACCACTGGACGACGTTGAGCTGGATGTCGGCGTCCTGCGCGAACGACCATTCGAGCGTGCAGCCGGTGGCGCCGAGGCGCTGGGCGATGTCGGCCTTCCACTCGCCGGCGGCGTGCGACAGCATGTGCGTCGTGGCCGCGAGGCCGCGCGTGAGCGTCTTCAGGTCCTGCAGCGTGTGGCGGACGTAGTCCTCCATCTCGGTGTTCGGCGCCTTGTACATCAGCGTCAGCAGGCGCGCGCCGATGTCGTCGTGCAGGTCCTGCGCGATGCGCCCGCGCTCCTCGCTGCGGCCCTGCTCGAGCGCGCGGTCGTGCGCGACGGCGCGGCGCAGCTGCTCGACGATCCGGTCGGCGAGGCGCGCGTCCTCGGCGGTGAACAGGCGCTTGCCGCGTTCGGCGAAGCGCAGCACGATGAGGCGGTTCTCCTCGTGCGTGCTGTCGAGGAAGGTCGACGGCGGCAGGTCGGTCGCCAGCGGCACGAGCAGGCCGGCGCCGCCTTCGTACCAGCGCGTCGTCACCGTGTGGCCGGGCTCGTGGCGCGCGACGAGCGGCTGGAACACCGCGTGGAACAGCTCCAGCTGCCAGTCGGCGGCGCGCTGCGGCTGCTCCTCCATCTTGCGTGCGATGCGCAGCAGGTGCTCGAACAGGCGCTCGGTGGTTACCGCGCGCGCGCCGATCATCTGGTCGAGCAGCCACTGGCGCGACGCCGCATAGACACCCAGCGCGACGAACAGCGACGTGGTGATCGACGCGAACTGGTTGAACGAGAACACCGCGACGAACAGCAGGTCGACCGACGTCGCGAGCGTGCTGACGCCGGCCAGCATCGCGAACTCGCGCATCATGTGCTGCGAGCGCGCGAGGAAGGGCGCCATCAGCAGCAGCGACGCGAAGAACACCGTCCAGATCACCGGCACCGCGGTCACGAGCGACTGCACCTCGCCCGGCATGTGGTCGTTGAGCGCGACGACGATCGTGACGAGCGCGAGGCTGCCCACCGTGACGATGCTCAGGCGCCGCATCACGGTGGCGTACGGATGCGGCGTGATGCGGTACGACCACCCGAGCAGCCCGATCACGAGCAGCCCGGTGCTGAGCGACAGCGCCTGCGTCCACCACCACGCCTGCGGCAGGTCGTAGCGCAACGCGCCGAGCGCGAACAGCGCCGCGATGCCCCACGACAGCCACGCGGCCGCGGCGCGCGGCGGCAGCGGCGTCGGGTAGACCAGCGTGGCGTTCAGCAGCGCGGCGCAGGTCACGACGTCCAGCACCATGCGCGCCGCGGGCTCGTGGCCGGCGAGCAGCGAGATGTTGCCCAGGCCCGGCACGGCGTCGATCGCGGCGAGCACGAGCTGCAGCGCCTGCGCCTGCGCCATCACGACGTAGAGCCCGTTGCGCGCGTCCTGGCGCACCAGCACGACGACCGCGCCGACGAGCTCCAGCCCGAGGCCGAGGCCGCACAGCAGCCAGAAGGTGATGCCGAGCGATTCGTAGCCGCGCGCATGCGGCGTCACGCGCGCGATGCTGCCATCGGTGAAGCTCAGGAGCACGGGGACGTCGGTCTGCAGCGCGCGCTTCATCGTGCGCTGCTGCTGCAGCACGGCCTCGCGCTCGGCATCGGCCGCGACCCAGCGGCTGGAGACGACGACGCGCCGGCCGTCGACCGCCAGCGGCGCGAGGCCGGGGGCGGTGATCGCGTCGAGCGAGTGGCCGAGGGCGCCGCGCAGCACGGGGCTGTCGGTGGCCATCAGCTGGAGATGGCCGGTGGCGTCGAGGCGCCAGCGGGCCTCGATGTCGGGCGTCTGCGCGAGCGTGCGCGCGAGCAGCACCACGCCCAGGCTGGCGAGCAGCGCGAGCGGCAGCAGCAACAGCCGCCGCCACCCCATCGGGCTCACGGCGGCGTGGGTCATGCTGCGGGGAGCACGATCAGACGAGCCCTTGCTTGCTCGCGAGCACGGCGGCTTCCGCGCGGCTCGACACGTTGAGCTTGCGGTAGATCGACTTGATGTGGTCGTTGACCGTGAACCACTTGATCGACATCAGCCCCGCGATCTCCTTGATCGTGAAGCCCTTGCTCAGGAAGGTCAGTACCTCGACCTCGCGCGGCGTGAGCGCCGGCAGGTCCAGCGGCGGCTCGATCTCGACCGGCGCCGGCGTCGCGAAGGCGAGCGCCGACGTGAGGCCGCCGATGCCCGAGCGCATCGGCGTGCCGTTGCCTTCGTCGCCGATGCGGCGGTTCATCGCGGTGCGCGTGGTGGATCGGAAGTGACCCAGCAGCCGGCGCGCGATCGCGGGCGACAGCGGCGGCTCGCCGCGCACGATCTTCTGCAGTTCCTCGACGAGCAGCTCGAAGCGGTCTTCCTTCAGCAGGTAGCCGTCGGCGCCGGACTGCAGGGCCGGGAACAGGTGTTCGTCGTCGGAGTAGAGCGTGGTGACGATCTTCGTCGCCGGGTACTGGCGCAGTTCGTCGAGCAGCTCGAGGCCGGAGCCGTCCGGCAGCTCGAGGTCGACGAGGATCAGCTTGAACGGATCGACGCCGTGGTATCCCTGCGCGCCGCCCGCGATGCGCACCGCGCGCCGCGCGCTCTCCAGATCGCCCGCCTCGACGATGGTGATGGTGTCGCTGAAGCTCTCGCGCACCACGCGGCCGAGGAATTCCCGCGCCGCGGGGTTGTCCTCGAGAATCAAGACCTTGACTGCCATGCCGTTCCCCTTTGCCTTGCCCTGGAGTGACGCGTGGCGGGCTCGGACCCGCTCTCTCGCGCATTCGGTGTGCTCTGGCCGATGGCCGGGAAAGCACAGGTGGACTCTAGCCAACGCGCCGCGGCGGCGCATCCCCCTCAAGGGGGCTCGGCGTTCGGGGAGAGCCCTAGGGGAACGGGGGCGCGGGCGTCAGTCCTGCAGGATCGCGTCCGGCACCATCACCATCTTGCCGAGGATCTGGCGGTTCTCGAGGCGGGCGTAGGCCTCGGCCAGGCGCGACAGCGGCAGCACCTGGTCGATCACGGGCTTGATCCGGTCATGCGCGTACTGCGAGGCGAGCGTGCCCAGCATGCGCGCGTTGGCCTCGGGCTCGCGGCGGACGAAGTCGCCCCAGAACACGCCGACGAGGGATGCCCCCTTGAGCAGCGGCAGGTTCCACGGCAACGCGGGGATCCGGCCGTCGGCGAAGCCGATCACGAGGTAGCGGCCGCGCCATGCGATCGAGCGGAAGGCCGGCTCGGCGTAGGCGCCGCCGACCGGGTCGAAGACGACGTCGACGCCGCGGCCCTTCGTCAATGCCTTGAGGGCGTCGCGCAGGTCGGCGGTCGTGTAGTTGATCGCGTGGTCGGCGCCGAGGGACTTGCACAGTTCGCACTTCGCGTCGGTCGACGCGGCGGCGATCACCGTCGCGCCCGCGGCCTTCGCGACCTGGATCGCCGCGGTGCCGACGCCGCCCGCCGCGCCCAGCACCAGCACCGTCTCGCCGGCCTGCAGCGCGCCGCGGTCGACGAGCGCGTGGTGCGCCGTGCCGTACGTGAACGCGAACGCCGCGGCGTCGCGCAGCGGGAAGCCGGGCGGCAGCGGCATGACCTGCAGCGCCTTGACGCGCGCATGCGTCGCGAAGCCGCCGTGGCCGCCGAGCGCGGCGACCGGCATGCCCGGCTTCAGGTGCGAGACGGACGCGCCGACCGACTCGATGATCCCGGCGAACTCCGCGCCGGGCGCGAACGGCAGCTCCGGCCGCATCTGGTACTTGCCCTGCACGATCAGCAGGTCGGGGAAGTTCAGCGACGCGGCATGGATCGCGATCACGACCTCGTCCGCGCCGGGCTGCGGCGTGGGCATCTCGCGCCATTGCAGGGCGTTCGGCCCGTCCAGCGTCTCACACATCCAGGCTTGCATGGCGTTCGTCTTCCGTTGTCGGTGGGATTGGGATCGCGCGATCATAAGGACGCGGACCGCGTCGCGGCGTCGCGCGGGTGACGCCGGCGGCGCCACCGTCGCGCTGCCTACAATGTGACCATGCGTATCCTCATCGCCAACGACGACGGCTATCTCGCGCCCGGCCTGGTCGCGCTCGTCGAGGCCTGCCGCGGGCTGGGCGAGATCGACGTGATCGCGCCGGAGCAGAACGCGAGCGGCATGTCCAACTCGCTCACGCTGAGCCGGCCGCTGTCCGTCTTCGAGGCGCCGCACGGGCCGTCTCAGGGCTTCCACGTCGTCAACGGCACGCCGACCGACTGTGTGCACGTCGCGATGACCGGCCTGCTGAAACGCAAGCCCGACCTCGTGCTCTCGGGCATCAACAACGGCGCCAACATGGGCGAGGACACGCTCTATTCGGGCACCGTCGCCGCGGCGATGGAGGGCTTCCTGTTCGGCGTGCCGGCGATCGCGTTCTCGCTCGCGCACAAGGGCTGGGAGCACCTCGACGCCGCCGCGCGCGCCGCGCGCCGCGTGGTCGACGCCGTGATCGCCGACCCGTCGTTCGGCACGCCGGGTGCGGCGCCGTGGCTGCTCAACGTCAACATCCCGAACCGGCCCGACGCCGACCAGCTGCCCTGGACGACGACGCGCCTGGGCCGCCGCCACGCGAGCGAGCCGGTGGTCGCGCAACAGAACCCGCGCGGCGAGACGATCTACTGGATCGGCCCGGTCGGCGACGCGCGCGAGGGGGGCGCCGGCACGGACTTCCACGCGGTCGCGCAGGGGCGGGTGTCGATCACGCCGCTGCAGGTCGACCTCACCGACCACGCGAACGTGGCCGGCTGGGCGGCACGGCTCGGGCCGGGGGCGGCATGAGCGGCGAGCCGCCGCGCGCGAAGCGCTTCCCGGCGCAGTGGTCGTCCGTCGGCCCCGCGAAGGCCGCCGGCACGGGGTCGGGCACCCTGCGCGAGCCGCTGCGCCCGCAGCGCCTGCTGCACCAGGCGGCGCAGGACGCGGCGCGCCATGTCGTGCCGAGCGGTCGCGGCATGGACAACGGGCCGGTGCGCGAGCGCATGGTCGCGCGGCTGCGCGCGGAAGGCATCCGCAACGCGTCACTGCTGGCGGCGTTCGCGAGCGTGCCGCGCCACCTGTTCGTCGACACCGCGCTGGGCGTCCAGGCCTATGAGGACACGAGCCTGCCGATCGGGCTCGGGCAGACGATCTCCAAGCCGTCGGTCGTCGCGCGCCAGCTGCAGTGGCTGTTCGACGGCGAGACGGCCAGCGCGCGCGGCCACCTCGGGCGCACGCTCGAGATCGGCACCGGCTGCGGCTACCAGACCGCGCTGCTGGCGCAGCTCGCGCCGACGGTGATCTCGATCGAGCGGCTGCAGCCGCTGCACCAGATGGCGCGGCGCAACCTCGACGCGCTCGGCGTGCCCGGCGTGCGGCTGGTGCACGGCGACGGCCGCATCGGCCACTCGCCCAACGCGCCGTACGACAGCATCGTCGCCGCGGCCGGCGGCGAGGCGATTCCCGACGCGTGGTTGCAGCAGCTCGCGCCCGGCGGCCGGCTGGTCGCGCCGACCGCGATGCCCGGCCTCGCGGGCCACGCGCTGGTGATCGTCGACCGCACCCCGGACGGCTTCGTGAGGCAGATCGGGGAGTCGGTCACGTTTGTTCCTCTAAAATCGGGGATTGGTTGAAACAACGCAGGGAAACTATGGCATCGCATTGGGGTCGACGAACGCTCGTGACAACGGTTTGCGCGGCGTCCGCCTGGGCCTTGATCGGGTGCGCCACCCCGCATCAGGCGCCGGTCGAGGACCACTCGGCCGTCAAGCAGGGCACGCGGCCGGTCGTCTCGACCACGGACACGAACAAGGTGGCCTCGGCCGCCGACAACTCGACGCCCGCCGTTGAGACGCGCAGCCCGACCTACACGGTCAAGGCCGGGGATTCGCTGCGGCAGATCGCGCTCGACTTCGGCCAGAACTGGCGTGACGTCGCGCGCTGGAACAACCTCGTCGACCCGGACCACATCGAGGTCGGCCAGGTGCTGAAGGTGACCACGCCGCCGGGCGAGACCACGACCGCGACCACCGTCGTCACGACGACCACGACCGCGACGTTCAAGCCGCTGCCGCCGCTGGGCAAGGCGAGCGACGCGAAGCCGGGCGACACGAAGGTGGCGAGCGGCGCGGCCGTCGCGTTGCCGCCGGTCGCGACCGCGGCGGCGCCGTCGAGCCCGTCCGTGCCGCTGACCGGCGCCGCCACGGCGCAGCCGCCGGCCGCGCGCGACAACGACGACGACCTGACCTGGGCCTGGCCCGCGGCCGGCGCGGTGCTCGCGCCGTTCGACGACTCCAAGACCAAGGGCCTGGCGATCGCGGGCAAGGCCGGCGACCCGGTCTACGCCGCGGCGGACGGTCGTGTCGTCTACGCCGGCTCGGGCCTGCGCGGCTACGGCAACCTGGTCATCGTGAAGCACAACGCCAATTACCTCACGGCGTATGCGCACAACCAGACGCTGCTGGTCAAGGAAGACCAGATCGTCAAGCGCGGCCAGAAGATCGCCGAGATGGGCTCG
>JASLEM010000244.1 GCA_030151165.1 Burkholderiaceae bacterium | reverse complement strand
TCGCGGAGATCGCCGCAGCATTGGCGGCGATCGCGACGCGCCTGCGGACGGGTGCCGGGCCGGTCGCCGACGCGCAGCGGGAGGGTGTCGTCCGCGGCCTGCTCGCCGAACTCGAAGAGACCGCGACGCCCGCCCACGGCGACGCCGTTCCCGGCGTCAGCAGCCTGGTGCGCAGCAAGCTCGAGACGCTGCGCTCGCTGCAACGGCAGCTCGAACCCGGCACGGCCGCCCGCGTGGCCTTCGAGCGCGGCGACCTGCGCCGCTACATCGTGCCGGACGAATGGCGGCTGGCCGCCGTGACGGCCAACCTGCGTTTCGACGCGCCCGTCTTTCGCCACGCGCTGCGCACCGGCGTGACCGCCACCGCCGCCTACGCGCTGGCCCGCGCCGTGCCGTGGGCGCCCCACCCGCAATGGATCGTGCTGACGATCATGGCCGTGATGCAGGGCAACCTCGCGCTGACGCTCCTGCGCCGCAACGCGCGCGTGCTGGGCACGCTCGCGGGCTGTGTCGCCGTGCTGGCGTTGACGGCCGCGAGCTCGTCGACGCTGTTCCTGTCGGCCTGCTTCCTCGTCGCGTCCGGCGTCGCGCATGCGTACTTCGGCGTGCGCTACTCGGTGACGGCCGCCGCGGCCGCGGTCATGGCCTTGCTGCAGGCGCATCTCGCCGCGCCGGCCGGCGGCTTCAGCACGATCGAGCGCTTCGCCGACACCATCGCCGGCGCCTTGCTCGGCTGGGCCGCGACGTACGCGTTGCCGACCTGGGAGCGCCGGAGCCTGCCCGCGACGCTGCGGCAGGCCCTCGAGGCCTTGCGCGCCTATGCCGCCGAGGCCACCGCCGCGCGCGAGGACACCGCGGGCCTGCCGCGCTTCGCGCGCCAGCGCGCCTACGACGCGTTGCGCGCGCTGTCCGCCACGCGCTCGCGCAGCCTTGCCGAGCCGGCCGATGTCCGCGTGCCCGTGCCGCAGCTCACCGCCTGGCTCGCGGCGGCGTACGGGCTGATGGCGAACCTGTCCAACCTGCGGCTGAGCCTCGCGCTGCACGGGCGCGCGCACGCCACGCCGGCCTTCGCGGCGGCGGTGCGCGACGTGGCGCGCCAGCTCGACGCGCTGCTCGGCGCGGCCGCGTCGCCCGTTCCCTTGCCGCGCGCGCCGAGCGCCGAGGACGAGCGCGTGCTCGCCGCCGTCCCGCACCTGTGGCCGCGCGTGCGCCGCACGCTGGACGACGCCGCGCGCGTCGCCGCGCAGGCCGCGCAGATCGAGGCGCTGGCGGCGCCGGCCGGGGCGACGCTCACTCGATCAGGATCGCCCGGAAGTCGTTGACGTTGGTCAGCGTCGGCCCGGTGATCACCGAGTCCCCGAGCGCGCGGAAGAAGCCGTGGCCGTCGTTGGCGTCGAGGCTGGCGCGCGGGTTCGTGCCCAGCGCCCACGCGCGCGCGAGCGTGTCGGGGGACGCGTGCGCGCCCGCGATGTCCTCGGCGCCGTCGACGCCGTCGGTGTCGCCCGCGATCGCGTGGACGCCGGGCAGGCCGTCCAGCGTCACCGCGAGCGACAGCAGGAACTCGACGTTGCGCCCGCCGCGCCCGTTGCCTTTGACGGTGACCGTCGTCTCGCCGCCGGACAGCAGCACGCACGGCCGCTCGAAGGGCTGGCCGCGCGTGGCGACCTGGCGCGCGATGCCGGCCATCGCCTTGCCGAGGTCGCGCGCCTCGCCCTCGAGGCTGTCGCCGAGGATGTGCGCCGCGACGCCCGCCTCGCGCGCGACGCGCGCCGCGGCCTCCAGCGCGATCTGCGGCGCGGTGATCATGCGCACCTCGCTGCGCGCGAGCCGCGGGTCGCCCGGCTTGACCGATTCGCCGGCGCCGCTGGCCAAGGTGTCGCGTACGGCACGGGGTATGTCGATCCGGTAGCGCTCGATGATCGCGAGCGCGTCGGCGCAGGTCGTGGCGTCGCCGACCGTCGGGCCGGACGCGATGTCGGTCGGGCTGTCGCCGGGGACGTCGGAGATCAGCAGCGTCACGACGCGCGCCGGATGGCACAGCGCGCCGAGCCGGCCGCCCTTGAGCGCGGAGAGGTGGCGGCGCACGCAGTTCATCTCGGAGATCGTGGCCCCGCTCGCGAGCAGCGCGGTGTTGACGGCCTGCTTGTCGGCGAGCGTGAGGCCGGGCGCGGGCGCGACGAGCAGCGATGAGCCGCCGCCCGAGATCAGCGCGATGACGAGGTCGTCCGCGGTCAGGCCGCGCACCTGGTCGGCGATGCGGCGCGACGCGACGAGCCCGGCCTCGTCGGGCACCGGGTGCGCCGCCTGCACGATCTCGATGCGATCGCACGGCACCTCGTAGCCGTAGCGCGTGACGACAAGCCCCTCGAGCGGCCCGGGCCAGTGATCCTCCAGCGCGCGCGCCATCGCGGCGGAGGCCTTGCCGGCGCCGATGACGATGGTGCGGCCTTTCGGTGGCTCGGGCAGGTGCGGCGGCAGGCACAGCGCGGGCTGCGCCGACGCGACGGCCGCGTCGAACATGCGGCGCAGCAGCGTGCGCGGATCGGGGCGGTTCGGCGGGGTCGTCGCGGGGGCAGTCGTCACGGCAGGTCCGGGCAGGAAGGCGGAGCGGCCATTCTGCGCGCGGTCGGGCTCGGCGCACTTGTCCTGGAGCAAGTCGGCGCCACGCCGTCGCGCGACGCGGTGTCAGTGGCCGCCCGGCAGCTTCATCCAGCCGCTGCACGCGTGCGTCGGCGCGGGCGTCGCGTCGTGGTCGGGGCCGGTGCTCGCCTGCAGGGTGTGGTCGCCGACCGTCACCGAGAGCGATCCGCGCACCAGGCCGGCGCCGGGGCCGCTGCATTGCGTGATGTAGCTGCTGCCGTCGGCCAGCGCGAGCACCCCCTGGCTGTGGCCGTCCGGCAGGCAGATCGTCTGCAGCGAGCCGGCGGCGCCGAGCTGGACGCTGGCCTGCTTCATCGCGGGCGGCGCGGCGTCGCAGGCCACGCCGGGGTCGACCGCGGCGAGGTCGGCGGCGCGCACGTGCAGCCGCGCGACGAGCTCGGGCGGCAGCACGAGGAAGGGCTGCGTCGGCGCGGACGTGCTGCCGCCCCGCGGCATCGCGACGGCGTGCAGCGCGTGCTCGATGTCGCGCAGGTCGGCGGCCGACGCGGCGGCGGTGTCGGCCGGCGCCGTCGCCCGCGCCGCGTCGACGGCAGCGAGCGACGCCACGACGAGGGCGGCCGCGAGGCCGGAAGGTCGGGTCATGGGCGGGTCTCCAGGAGGCGGACGAGCCTGGACTGTAGGCAGCCGGCGCGCGTCGCGTCGTCCTTCCGATGGGGGGCGAAGCTGTCGCGGACCCCCGGCTCGCCCCGTCAGCGACCGCTGCCCGCCTGGCGGACGTACGGGCCGTAGCACTCGTCCGGGTTCTCGGCGGTGCAGACGGCGAAGCGGTCGTCGCGGGCGCCGAGCAGGCGGATGTAGTTCGTCGCGACGTCGCCGACCGGCGTCGACCCGCCGGCGCAATCCTTCCCGCCGTTGCTCCTGGTGACCGTGTCGACCCACTTGTAGAAGCCGCTGGCGGCCGGCGTGTCGGAGATCTCGACCGTGGCTTCGGAGATCTCGTCGCCGCTGGTCACCGCCGACATGCCGCCCGCCAGGAAGGTGATCGTCTCGGTGCAGTGGGCGCCGGGGATGGCGAACGCCCAGGTGCCGATCAGCGGGTGGTCGGGCCGCAGCGGGGCGGCGCCGGCCGGCATGCCGGGCAGGGACGAGGCGAGCGCGAGGGCGAGGAGCGGCAGCAGTCTCATGTCGAAGCGTCTCCGAGGTGATGGGCCGCAGTATCGCAAGGTGTCGGGCGGCAGCGTCGTCACGCGATCCCCGCCAGCCGATCCTTCAGCCGCGGCGCCGCGAACTCGAGGAACGCGCGCAGCTTCAGCGGCACGCGCTGCTGGGCGTCGAAGACGAGGTTGACCGGCACGCGCTCGGGCTCGAAGTCGGCGAGCACGACGGCCAGCTGGCCGGCGCGGCGCGCGGCGTCGGCCTGGTAGGACAGCAGCCGCGTCGGGCCGAGGCCCGCGACGGCGGCGTCGACGGCGGCCTCGGCCGTGCTGACGGCCAGTCGCGAGCGGACGGGGATCGTCTGCAACTGGCGGGCGTCGCCGTCGCGCGCGGAGCGGAAGATCCAGTCGGGCGAGAGGCCCCAGTCGAACGTGATGCAGCGGTGCTTCGCGAGATCGGCGGGCGTCTTCGGCTTGCCGTGCGCCTTCCAGTACGCCGGGCTCGCGCAGACGACGCGCCGCAGCGAGCCGAGCGGGCGCGCGTTGAGGCGGCTGTCGGGCAGCTCGCCGATGCGCACGGCGACGTCGACGTGCTCGTCGAGCAGGTGTGCGTTGCGGTCGCTGAGCGCGAGGCGGATGTCGACGGCCGGGAAGGCCTCGAGGAACTCGGTGACGATCGGCAGCACGTGCAGCCGGCCGAACACGATGGGCGCGGTGATCGCGAGCTCCCCCTGCGGCGCGCTGTACTCGCCGGCGGCGGCCCGCTCGGCGTCGGCGATGTCGACCAGGATGCGCTTGCACGCGTCGAGGTAGGCGCGGCCGGCCTCGGTGAGCTCGAGCTTGCGGGTCGACCGGCTCAGCAGCCGCGCGCCGAGATGCGACTCGAGCTGCCCCAGCTTGCGGCTGACGGTGGCCAGCGGCATGCCGAGCCTGCGCCCCGCGGCGGACAGGCTGCCTGCCTCGACGACCGAGAGGAACACCGACATCGTCTCGAGCCTGTCCATGGTGATGGTTCCAATATTCGGGAGAGTGATTCCAGATTCTGACGCCTAGTCGCGGAGAACGGAAGGCCATAGATTTGATTCACGGCGCCACGAGGCGTCGCATCACCCCCCTCCGCAACGAAGGAATCCACCATGTCCCGCATCCCGACCCCGTCCAGCATCGACACCAGCCCCGCCGCCTCGCAACCGCTGCTGCAGGCCGTCCAGCAACAGCTCGGCGCCGTGCCGAACCTGTTCCGCCTCGTCGGCAACAGCCCGGCGGCGCTCGAGGGCTATCTCTCCATGTCCGACGCGCTGGCCAAGGGCGCGCTGCCGGCCCCCACGCGCGAGCGCATCGCGCTGGCGGTCGCCGAGATCAACGGCTGCAACTACTGCCTGGCCGCGCACACCTACCTCGGCAAGAACCTCGCGAAGCTGGGCGACGACGAGATGGCCGCCAACCGCGGTGGCACGTCGCTCGACGCCAAGGCCGACGCCGCCGTGCGCTTCGCCGCCGCGGTGACGCACGAGCGCGGCCACGTCGGCGAAGCCGCGCTGCAGGCCGTGCGCGCGGCCGGCTACACCGAGGCGCAGATCGTCGAGATCGTGATGCACGTCGCGTTGAACACGTGGACGAACTACATCAACGAAGTCGCTGCGACCGACATCGACTTTCCGAAGGTCTCGCCGCTGAAGACGGCGTGATCCCGAGCCGACGCCACCTGCCACCAGCCCACCGGGAGCCCCTCATGAACGCGACGCCGATCTACCCCAGCGATGTGGCCTTCACGCCCGCCGTGAAGGCGATCCAGGAGCGCAAGGGCTCCCGGCGCGCGTACGCGCACGTGGAGCAGGAGGTCGGCTGGCAGACGGCGATCGGCGACGACCTGAAGGGCTTCATCGAGGAGCAGGTCAGCGTCTACCTGGCCACGGCCAACGCCGCCGGCCAGCCCTACATCCAGCACCGCGGCGGCCCGGCGGGCTTCCTGCGCGTGCTGGACGAGCACACCATCGCGTTCGCCGACTTCGCCGGCAACCGCCAGTACATCACCAGCGGCAACCTGCAGGAGAACCCGAAGGCGCACCTGTTCCTGATGGACTACGCGACCCGGCGCCGCGTGAAGATCTGGGGCGAGGCCCGCGTGGTCGAGGGCGACGCCGCGCTCGTCGCCTCGCTGATGCCGCCCGGCTACAAAGCGCGCGGCGAGCAAGCCATCGTCTTCACCGTCGCCGCCTGGGACGCCAACTGCCCGAAGCACATCCCGCAGCTGGTGTCGGCCGACGAGGTGATCGCGGTCGTCGGCGAGAAGAATCGGCGGATCGAGGAACTCGAGGACGAAGTGGCGCGGCTGAAGGCGCGGCTGGCGGGCTGAGCGGCGGGTGACAATCGGCCGGTGTCGATGCCTGGAGAGCGCCCTTGAAGACGGCCACGATGATGCTTGTCGCCGCGATGGCCTGCGTGACGTCCGGTCACGGGCTCGCGGCCGCGATTCCCGGATGCGGTGCCGACGCTCCTGGCATGGTGGCGCAGGACAAGGCGATCGACAGGGTCTCGGCGTTGCCGGAGGTCGTGGCGCTGCGCCAGAGCTTGCAGGCGCCGATGCGTGTCGCATTCACCGAGCTCGGCCGCGAGAAGGTCTCCGGCCGGTGCGGCACGTCGGTGCCGGTCTATGTCGATCATCCCGAGCGGTTCGAGCTGCGCTATGTGTTCTTCGTCGACGATGCCCGTGGCGAGGTCACCCACGCGCTCGACGCGGACGGCGGCTACGTGCCGCTCGCCGCCTGGCGCCAGGCGAACGCGGCCCGCTGACGCGCTGGAACGCGTTCCTCCCGAAGGCGCTTTGCACGGTCACGCGTTGCAGGTATCGTCATCGGCATGAGCTACCGCGCCACTGTCGGCCACCATGTCTTCGGCTTCGCCGACCTGCGCGAGCTGATGTGCAAGGCGAGCCCGGCGCGGTCGGGCGACCAGCTGGCGGGGGTGGCGGCCGCGACGGCGCAGGAGCGCGTGGCGGCGCAGGCGGCGCTGGCCGACCTGCCGCTCGCGGCCTTCCTGCGCGATGCCGTGGTGCCGTACGAGCGCGACGAGGTCACGCGGCTGATCGTCGACACGCACGACGCCGCGGCCTTCGCGCCGGTGAAGTCGCTCACGGTCGGCGGCTTTCGCGACTGGCTGCTGTCCGACGCCGCGACGCCCGCGTCGCTGGCCGCGCTCGCGCCGGGCCTGACGCCGGAGATGGTCGCGGCGGCGAGCAAGATCATGCGCAACCAGGACCTGATCCTCGCGGCGAGCCGCTGCCGCGTCGTCACGCGCTTTCGCAACACGTTGGGCCTGCCCGGCTCGCTGGCGGTGCGCCTGCAGCCCAACCACCCGACCGACAGCGCCGCCGGCATCCTCGCGAGCATCGTCGACGGGCTGCTGTACGGCGCCGGCGACGCCGTGATCGGCATCAACCCCGCGGCCGACAGTGTGCCGCAGCTGGTGCGGCTGCTGCACCTGCTCGACGACCTGATCGCGGGCCAGGCGATCCCGACGCAGTCGTGCGTGCTGACCCACGTCACCAACACGCTGCGCGCGATCGAGCAGGGCGCGCCGGTCGACCTCGTCTTCCAGTCGATCGCCGGCACCGAGAAGGCGAACCGCGGCTTCGGCGTGTCGATCGCGCTGCTCGACGAGGCGCACGCGGCCGCGCTCGCGTCGAAGCGCGGGCCGCTGGGCGACAACGTGATGTATTTCGAGACGGGGCAGGGCAGCGCGCTGTCGGCCGACGCGCACCACGGCGTCGACCAGCAGACGCTCGAGGCGCGCGCCTACGCCGTCGCGCGGCGCTACCGGCCGCTGCTGGTCAACACGGTCGTCGGCTTCATCGGGCCCGAGTATCTGTACGACGGCAAGCAGATCATCCGCGCCGGCCTCGAGGATCACTTCTGCGGCAAGCTGCTGGGCCTGCCGATGGGCTGCGACATCTGCTACACCAACCACGCCGAGGCCGACCAGGACGACATGGACACGCTGCTCGTGCTGCTCGCCAGCGCCGGCCTGAACTTCATGATGGGCGTGCCCGGCGCGGACGACGTGATGCTCAACTACCAGAGCACCTCGTTCCACGACGCGCTGTTCGCGCGCAAGCTGCTGGGCGTGAAGCGCGCGCCCGAGTTCGAGGCCTGGCTGCACGCGAAGGGCATCACCGACGAGCACGGCGCGCTGCGCCCGGCGACGAGCCTGCCCGCGCTCGCGCAGGCGCTCGCGTTGAAGATCGGCGCGCCATGAAGACCACGCTGCCCGACCTGCCCGCGCAATGGGACGACGGCGAGCCGCCGCGCGCGTCGCCCGACGCGACGCCGCCCGACCCGTGGACGACGCTGCGCCGGCATACGCCGGCCCGTATCTCGCTCGGCCGCGCCGGCACCAGCCTGCCGACCGCCGAGGTGCTGCGCTTCGCCGGCGCGCACGCGCAGGCGCGTGACGCGGTGCACCTGCCGCTGGACGTCGACGCGCTCGCCGCCGACCTGCACGCGCGCGGCCACGCGGCCGTCGCCGTGCGCGGCCGCGCCGCGACGCGCACCGAATACCTCACGCGCCCCGACCTCGGCCGCCGGCTCGACGATGCCGGCCGCGAGGCGCTCGAACGCGCCGCGCGGGACGCCGACACGGCGCCCGCCACGTGCCGCAGCGTGTCGTTGTGCGTCGTCGTCGGCGACGGCCTCTCCGCGGTCGCCGGCCAGTCGCACGTTGCGGCCTTGATCGACGCGCTGGGTCGCGCACTCGACGCCGGCGCCGGCGAGCGCGTGGCGATCGGCCCGGTCGTGATCGCGACGCAGGCGCGCGTCGCGCTCGGCGACGAGATCGGCGCGCTGCTGCACGCGCCGCTGGTGCTGGTGCTGCTGGGCGAGCGCCCGGGCCTCAGCTCGCCCGACAGCCTCGGCGCCTACCTGACCTGGGCGCCGCAACCGGGGCGCGCGGACAGCGAACGCAACTGCGTCAGCAACATCCGTCCGGAAGGCCTCGCGCTGCCCGCCGCCGCCGGGCGCATCGCGTGGCTGGTGCGCGAGTCGCTGCGGCGCCGGCTGACGGGGATCGCGCTGAAGGACGACAGCGACGTCGCCGCGATCGAGCGCGACGCGGGCGTCGACCCGGGCGTCGACGGTGACCCGCCGGCCTTGCCCGGCGCCGGTTGAGCCTCGCCGCAGCGCGCTGCACGGGCTTTGTCGCGGTGGTAGAAACGCCGGCAACCTCTCCTTCGCCGAAAGCCCGCCATGACCGCCTCCGCATCGTCCCCCGCCTGGTTCATCACCGGCTGCTCCACCGGCTTCGGCCGCGAGCTCGCGCAACAGGTGCTCGCGGGCGGCGGCCGCGTGGCCGCGACGGCGCGTGACCCGAAGCAGCTGGCCGACCTCGTCGACGGCGCGAGCGACCGGGCGCTTGCGCTGAAGCTCGACGTCACCGACGACGCCCAGATCGCCGCCGCCGTGCAGGCCGCGCAGGCGCACTTCGGCGGCATCGACGTGCTCGTCAACAACGCCGGCTACGGCTACCAGGCGTCGGTGGAGGAAGGCGTGGAAAGCGAGATCCGCGCGCAGTTCGACGCCAACGTGTTCGGCCTCTTCGCCCTCACGCGCGCCGTGCTGCCGGGCATGCGCGCGCGGCGCTCGGGCCGCATCATCAGCATCACGTCGGTGGCCGGCTTCATCGGGTTCATGGGCTCGGGCTACTACTCGGCGAGCAAGCATGCGGTCGAGGGCTGGTCGGACGCGCTGGCCGCCGAGGTCGGGCCGCTGGGCATCCACGTGAGCTGCGTCGAGCCGGGGCCGTTCCGCACCGACTGGGCCGGGCGATCGCTGCGGCAGACGCCCAGCACGATCGCCGACTACGCCGAGACCGCCGCCGCGCGCCTGAAGAATACCGCCGAGCGCAGCGGCACGCAGGCCGGCGACCCGGTGCGCGGCGCGGCCGCGATGATCGCGCTCGCGAGCATGGACGCGCCGCCGCGCCATCTCGTGCTCGGCTCGTTCGGCTACGAGGCCGTCACCGACATGCTGAAGAAGAAGCTCGCCGAGATCGAGCGCTTCCGTTCGCTGAGCGTCGGCGCGGACTTCCCCGCGGCCTGAGCGCGAAGCCCGCTTGGTCGCCTACCCTGGTCGCCTACTTCAGGGACTGCAGGTAGGCGATCAGGTCGGCGCGATCCTTGGGGTCGTCGTCGCCCGGGTAGGTCATCGTCGTGCCGGGCACCAGCTTCTGCGGCGCGGCCAGGAACTTGTCGAGCGTGGCGGCGTCCCAGGTCAGCGTCGACTTCGCGAGCGCCGCGCTGTACGCGAAGCCCGGCTGCTTGCCGGCGGCGCGGCCGACCACGCCCTTGAGGCCGGGGCCGACGCCGTTGCTGTCGCCCGGGCTGTGACAGTCGGCGCACTGCAGGAAGGCCATGCCGCCGGCCGCGGCGTCCTGTGCACGCGCCGGCAGGCAGGCGGTGGCGAGCAGCGCGAGCGCGAAGCCTGCGAGCTTCGGGACGAGAGCATGCGGGCGCACGGCGACGGTCGATCGGGGCATGGGCGGACTCCTCGGCGGGGACTGCCGAGGTTGTACTCGAAGCGGGAAGGCCGCAAGCTCGGCGGGGAGACGCGTGCGCGCGCAGCGCCGCCGGCCGTGCGATCCGATAATCGGCCACCATGCAGACCCAGACCTTGCTCGCCTTCACCGCCGTCGCCGCCGTGGCCATCGTCAGCCCCGGCCCCGCGACGCTGCTCGCGCTGCGCAACAGCATGGCCTGGGGGCCGCAGACGGCGATCTGGTCGTCGCTCGGCAACGTGTGCGGGCTGTTCTGCCTCTCGGCGGCCGCGATGCTCGGGCTCGGCGTCGTGCTGCAGTCGTCGGCGCTGCTGTTCGCGCTGGTGAAGCTGGTCGGCGCAGGCTACCTGTTCTGGATCGGCGTGAAGCAGTTGACGGGCCGCGGCGTGTCGCTGGTGCCGGCCGAGGGCGACGCGGCCACCGCGCCGCCCACGCGCCGCAAGCTGTTCACCGAGGCCGTGCTCACCGCGAGCACCAACCCGAAGCCGATCCTGTTCTTCACCGCGCTGTTCCCGCAGTTCCTCGACGCGCACGCCGCGCTGCTGCCGCAGTTCCTCGAGTTGACGGGGCTGTTCATGGCGCTGTCGTTCGCGTCGCTGATCACCTACGCGCTGCTCGCTTCCCGCGCGCGCGCCGTGCTGATGCGGCCGCGCTTCTCGCTGTGGGTCGGCCGCACGGTCGGCGCGATCTTCGTGTCGTTCGGCGCGGCCTTGCTGGCGCTGCGCCGGCAGGCGGCCTGAGCGCGCGACGGCCCGGTTCACGAAGGATCCGCCCCCATGTCCGACCGCAGACTCCCCACGTACTTCATCTCGCACGGCGGCGGCCCCTGGCCGTGGATGAAGGAGCAGCTCGGCGGCGCGTACGACCGCCTCGAGGCCTCGCTCGCGCGCATGCCCGCCGACATCGGCGAGACGCCCCGCGCCGTGCTGATGGTCTCCGCGCACTGGGAGGCGCCCGAGTTCACGGTGCAGACGAGCCCCGCGCCGGGCATGCTCTACGACTACGGCGGCTTCCCCGACTTCACCTACCGCATCACGTATCCGGCGCCGGGCTCGCCGGAGGTGGCCGCGCGCGTGGGCAAGCTGCTGCGCGCGAACGGCGTCGCTGTGCGCGAGGACGCCGAGCGCGGCTTCGACCACGGCATGTTCGCGCCCATGGCGGTCATCTACCCGAAGGCCGACGTGCCGGTGCTGCAGCTGTCGCTCAAGCGCGGGCTCGACCCCGAGACGCACCTCGCCCTCGGCCGCGCGCTGGCGCCGCTGCGCGACGAGGGCGTGCTGATCGTCGGCAGCGGGCTCAGCTATCACAACCTGCGCGCGTTCGGGCCGGCCGCGCGCGAGCCGTCGGCCGCGTTCGACGGCTGGCTCGACGGCACGCTGGCGATCGCCGACGCGGCGCAGCGTTCACGCACGCTCGCGCAATGGGATCGCGCGCCCGCCGCTCGTCTCGCGCACCCGCGCGAGGAGCACCTGCTGCCGCTGATGGTGGCGCTCGGCGCGGCCGAAGGGGAGGCCGCGACGCGGGCGTACCACGAGCGCGATTTCTTCGGCGGCATCACGGTGTCGAGCTATCGCTTCGGTTGAGCGCGCGGTGAGCGGGCGCGCGGATCGCGCGGCGGGCCACGCCGCGCTGCCCGTCCTGATGATCGCGGCGTCGCTGCTGTCGCAGAACCTCGGCGCGGCGTTCGCGAAGCTGCTGTTCCCGCGGGTCGGCGTCGAGGGCGTGACGGCCTTGCGGATCGGGTTGTCGGCGGCGTTGCTGCTCGCGTTCTGGCGGCCGTGGCGCCATGCGATCGCACGCACCGACATCGCGACCTCGTCGCCTACGGCGCGATGCTGGGCGGCATGAACCTGTGCATCTACCACGCGTTCGGCCGCATTCCGATCGGCATCGCCACGGCGATCGAGGTCGTGGGGCCGCTCGCGGTGGTGCTGGCCGGGTCGCGGCGCTGGCTCGATGTCGCCTGGGTCGCGCTCGCCGCCGCGGGCCTGTGGCTGCTGCTGCCGATCCGCGCGCAGGCCGCGTCGATCGAGGCGCTCGACCCGGTCGGCGTGCTGTTCGCGTTCGGCGCGGCGGCGTCGTGGGCGCTGTACATCGTCTTCGGCAAGCGCGTGGCCGGCCTCGCGGGCGGGCAGGCGGTGTCGCTCGGGATGCTGGTCGCGGCGTTGTTCGCGGTGCCGATCGGCCTCGCGCACGCGGGCACCGCGCTGTTCGAGCCGCGCGTGCTGCTCGCCGGGCTCGGCGTGGCGCTGCTCTCGAGCGCGATCTCGTACTCGCTCGAGATGGCCGCGCTGCACCGCCTGCCGCGCCACGTGTTCGGCATCCTCGTGAGCGCGTCGCCGGCCGTCGGCGCGCTGTGCGGCTTCGTGGTGCTCGGCGAACGGCTCGGCGCCGCGCAATGGGTCGCGATCGCGTGCATCGTCGTCGCGTCGGGCGGCGGCGCGGCGAGCGGCGCCCGCCGCGGCGCGGCCGCCGGCGATCAGAACTTGCCGTAGCGCGCGGCGGGCTTGGTCTTCGACAGGTCGGGCGCGAGCGCGACGCGCGCGGCCTCGTACTGCTCGTACGCACCGTCGGGCAGCGAGGGCACGGTGTAGACCTCGCCCGCGTCGAGCCCGGCGAGCGCGGCGTCGACCAGGTCGTCGGTCGACATCACGATGCTCGCCGGCAGGTTCGACACCGGCGTGCCGGCGATGTCCCAGAACTCGGTGGCGATCGCGCCCGGCAGCACCGCCTGGAAGCGCAGGCCCTTGGCCGCGAGCTCGTGCTGCAGCGACTGCGTCAATGCGAGCACGTAGGCCTTGGTCGCGCCGTAGACGCCGTTCAGGATCTCGGGCGCCACCGCGACGATCGACGCGATGTTGACGACCGTGCCGGCCCCGCGCGCCGCGAACGCGGGCGCCGCGGCGTAGGTCAGGCGCGTCAGCGCGGTGACGTTCAGCGAGATCATGTCCTCCATCTGGTCGACGTCGGACGCGAGCAGCGGCGACGTCGCGCCGACGCCGGCGTTGTTGACCAGCAGCGTGATGCGCGCATCGGTGCGCAGCAGGTTCTCGATCGCGAGCACGTCGGCGCGCTTGCCGAGGTCGGCGGCGAGCGTGCGCACGACGCGGCCGGTCTCGGTGACCAGGCGGTCGGCCAGCGCGGCGAGCCGCTTCTGGTTGCGCGCGACGAGGATCAGGTCGTAGCCGCGCCGGGCGAGGCGGTCGGCGTAGACGGCACCGATGCCCGACGAGGCGCCGGTGACGAGGGCGATGCCGAGGGAAGCGGGGGTGGACGTGGTCATGGACAGGCTCCTTGAAGGGACGGCGGCGTGCCGTTGTGTCTCCAATGTAGGCATGCGATGATGCGGCTGCAATGTCATGCTTGCCACCTTTTAAGCCATGACGACCCAACCCAGGAAATCACTGCCATGTTGAAGATCGGCTTCGTCGTCGGCCCCGGATTCCAGATCATGAGCCTGTCCGCGATGTCGGTGTTCGAGTTCGCGAACATCGCGGCCGGCCAGCCGGTCTACGAGGTGCGGTTGCTGTCCGAGCACGGCGGCCCGGTCGTCAACTCGCTGGGCTTCGCGATGGAGACGACGGCGTTGTCGGGCGCGGCGTTCGACACGCTGATCGTCGGCGGCGGCACGGGCATCGATCCGGTCTCGGCGGGCGTCGAGGCGTGGCTGCGCAAGGCCGCGCGGCGCGTGCGCCGCACCGCGTCGATCTGCACGGGCGCGTTCTCGCTGGCGCAGGCCGGCGTGCTGGACGGGCGACGCGTCACCACGCACTGGATGTACGCCCGCGAGATGGCGGCGCGCTACCCGTCGGTCACCGTGGAGGAAGACCGCATCTTCGTCAACGACGGGCCGGTGTGGACGTCCGCCGGCATGACCGCGGGCCTCGACCTCGCGCTCGCGCTGGTGGAGGCCGATCGCGGCGCCGAGGTCGCGCGCCAGATCGCGCGCGCGCTGGTGATGTACCACCGGCGCGCGGGCGGGCAATCGCAGTTCTCGTCGCTGCTCGAGATCGGGCCGAAGTCCGACCGCATCCAGCGCGCGCTGAGCCACGCGAAGCAGAACCTGAAGGACGTGCTGTCGGTCGACGAACTCGCCGGCGCCGCCGCGCTGAGCCCGCGCCAGTTCAGCCGCCTGTTCCACGCCGAGACCGGCCACACGCCCGCGAAGGCGGTCGAGCACCTGCGGCTGGAGGCGGCGCGGCTGATGATGGAGGAGGGCCACCATCCGATCGAGGTGATCGCCACGGAGACCGGCTTCGCCGACCGCGAGCGCATGCGCCGCGCGTTCCTGCGCGTCTACGGGCAGCCGCCGCAGGCCATCCAGCGCGGCGCGCGCACCGGCGCCATGAGCTGAAGGCTGGCTGACGCGCTGATCGAGCGTTCACCGCATGGCGCGCGTGAACTTTGCGTGAACTCGATTGACACTGCGCCGAGCGCCGCCCTAGACTGAATCGGCACTGAAGCCAGCCTGAATCCGGGCGCGCGCCTCGCCGTCGCAGCGTGCGCCGCGCCTCACGACCCTGCGACCCGAACCGTCCCGCGAGAGGCCCGCATGAGTCGAATGCACCCTGTCATCTCCCTCGCCGCCGCGATCGGCGTGGGCCGCGGCGTTCCCGCGACGATCCGACAGACGCGATGACGCGCGCGCGCCGCATCACGATCGACGACCTGATCGTGGCGCGCGCCGCGGCGGCGCCCGTGCGCGCGGTGATGCTCGACGTCCGCGACACCTTCGAGGTCGACCGCGACCGCATCCCCGGCGCCGTGAACCTGCCGCGCCATCGCATCGAGTTCCGCATCGACACGCTCGTGCGCGATCGCGCCACGCCGCTGGTCGTCCTCGATGGCGGCAAGGCCGACCCGCGCGCCGACCTCGCCGCCGAGACGCTGCGGCATCTGGGCTACGCGGACGTCGCCGTGCTGGACGGTGGCGCCGCCGCGTGGCGCGGCGGCGGCCTGCCGGTGGTGTGCGGCATCAACGTCTCGAGCCGCGCCTTCCGGGAGCGCCTGAAGTGCACGGGCGAGGTCCAGTGCGTCGACGTCGACACGCTGCTTGCGTGGCGGCGCGAAGGCACGCGCGTCGCGCTGATCGACGTGCGCACGCCCGCGGAGCACACGCAGGGTTGCATACCGGGTGCCGTATCGATCACCGGCTTCGAGATCGCCTCGCAGGGCGTCGACATCGCCGCGGAGTCCGACGTGATCGTCGCCTACTCCGGCGGTTGCACGCGCAGCATCGTGTCGGCGCGAACGCTGGGCCTGCTCGGCGTGAAGGACGTCGTCGCGCTCGATGGCGGCCTCGTCGCGTGGCAGCTCGCGGGACTGGAGGTCGAGCGCGGCTCGCGCCGCACGCGCTTCACCGCGTCGGTCGGCAGCCGCCAGTTCGGCGAGCTCGGCGCCGCGCGCATCGCCAAGATCCGCGGCGTGCGTGGCATCGGCGCCGGCGAGCTCGCGCAGATGCTCGCCGGGCCCGCGCGCAACGTCGCCGTGATCGACCTGCGCGAGCGCGCCGCGTTCGAGGCCGGGCACATCGCGGGGACGACGTCGCTGCCCGCCGACGCGGCGATCCTGCACAGCGACGACTTCATCGCCGTGCGCACGGAGCCGCTCGTGATCGTGGGCGACAGCGAGATGCACGCGCGCCTCGCGGCCGTCTGGCAGGTGCGGCTCGGATCGACGGACGTCGCGGTGCTGGACGGCGGCATCGCGAGCTGGCTGGCCGACGGCCGCCCGCTCGTCGCGGGCCGCGTGCGGCCGTCGGGCTGGAGCGGGATCGTTGGCGACGGCGACGGCGTGGACGCGGCCGCCGCGTCGGCGTGGCTGGCGGCGCGGCCGGACGCGCGCGTGCTGCAGGTCGACGCCGGCGCGCGCTTTCGCGAAGGCCATCTGCCAGGCGCGACCTGGCTGCCGCGCGGCTGGCTGGAGACGCGCATCGACGGCGTGGTGCCCGACCCCGCGACGCCGCTGCTGCTGACGTGCGCGTCGGGCGAGCAGGCCCCGCTCGCGGCCGCCACGCTGCGCAACCGCGGGCGCGTCGAGGTCGCATGGCTCGCGGGCGGAACGCGCGCGTGGACGGCGGCCGGCGGCGCGATCGAGACGGCCGGCCTCGAGCTCCAGGAGCACGAACTCGTGCCGCCGATCGACCGCGACGAGAAGGCGATGCGGCGCTATCTCGATTGGGCCGGCAGCTCGCGGGACTAGGCGCGGCACCGATCGCGCGACGCGGCCCTTCCGTGCGAACATGCGCGCCGGCGCGAGCCGCCGGACGCATTGCCAACGCCGCGATTCCGGTGCAGTCTTGCGCGACACCAAGGGGTTCGCGTTGTCGCAACTGTCGCCGCTCTACCTGCTCGAACGCTTCGACGTCGGCATCGTCCATCTCGATGCGGAGCGCCGCGTGGTCTCGATGAACGACCTCGCGCGCCGCACGTTGCCGGTCGACGACCTGCAGCCCTTCGGCCAGCGCATCCTCGCGTTCCATCCGCCGCGCTCGCAGCCGAAGGTGGAGTTCATGCTCGACCAGGCGGCCGCGTGTCCGGTCGCGAACCCGCCGTTGATGACGATGATCATCAACATCCCCGAACGCGTGCTGCTGATCAAGGTGTCGCGCGTGTCGGACGCGCGGGGCGAGCCGGCCGGCTACACGCTCGTCTTCCACGACATGACCGACATCGTCAGCGCGGAGTCGCCGCCCGCCGACGCGCCGAACCAGCGCCGCCGGCTGACGAAGATCCCGACGGTGGCGGGGCACCAGATGCTGCTCGTCGACGCGGACGACATCCTGCACCTGCACTCCGACGGCCACTACACGCGCGTCGTCACCGCGAACGCGAACCGCTTCTGCAACCTCAGCATCGGCGACATCGAGCTGCGGCTCGACCCGGGGCTGTTCATGCGCGTGCACCGCAGCCACATCGTGCAGTTGTCGGCGATCAAGTCGCTCGTGCGCGAAGGTGGCCGCCTGCTGCTGCACCTCGAGAGCGGCGGCGAGCCGGTGCCCGTCTCGCGCACGAGCGCGAACGACCTGCTCGCGCGACTGGGCATGCCCGCGACCGCGGGCGCGGCGCCGCGCAGGACGCGCTGACGGACGCGCGTCGCGGGGTGCACGAGACGCGCTCCGCGCAACGCGTTATGAACTCAAATGCACAGCGTTAACAGCAGCTAGGGTCAATACCGGTCATCGTTTTCCCTAGCCGCGTTTCACTCGCAAAAGCGGCATTTCGGCAGTTCGTGCAACGCGCCTGCCGTTCGTGCAAGCGGGCGCGCGATTCGCGCCGATCGCGGGGTATTCGACCGCCTCTTGAGGTGCGCGGGCGATGCGCACAGACTTCCGGCAGACCCGAACAACGAGATGCTGGAGACGACGATGATCCCTGCGGCCTTCGACTATCACGCGCCGACCACGCTCGCCGACGCGCTCGCGCTGATGGGCCGCCTCGGGCCCGACGCGAAGCTGCTCGCCGGAGGCCACAGCCTGCTGCCGATGATGAAGCTGCGCTTCGCGCAACCCGAGCATCTCATCGACCTGAACCGCATCGACGCGCTGCGCGGCATCCGCGAGGACGGCGACACGATCGTCATCGGCGCGATGACGGTGGAGAACGACCTGATCGCCTCGCCGATCCTGCAGGCCCGCGTGCCGCTCCTGTGCGAGGCCGCGAAGCTGATCGCCGACCCGCAGGTGCGCAACCGCGGCACGATCGGCGGCGACATCGCGCACGGCGACCCCGGCAACGACCACCCGGCGCTCGCGATCGCGCTCGACGCGACGCTGGTGCTCGTCGGCCCGGGCGGCACGCGCTCGCTGCCGGCCGACGGCTTCTTCCTCGGCACGTACATGACGCAGATGGCCGAGGACGAGATCCTCACCGAGATCCGCGTGCCGGCGCTCGATACGGGAACCGGGTATGCCTACGAGAAGCTCAAGCGCAAGACGGGCGACTGGGCGACGGCCGGCGCCGCGGTGGTGATGCGCATGAAGGGCGGCGTCGTCGAGCGCGTGCGCATCGCGCTGACCAACGTCGGCCCGACGGCCCTGCGCGCCGGCGATGCCGAGGCCGCGCTGGCCGGCAAGGCCTTCGACGACACCGCCGTCGACGCGGCCGTGGCGGCGGCGCGCGCGATCTGCGATCCGCAGGAAGACCTGCGCGGCGACGTCGCCTACAAGACCGCGATGGCCGGCGAGATGGTGCGTTGCGCCTTGCGCAAGGCCGCGTCGCGCTGCCGCTGAACGCCCGCCGAACCACGAACAACGAACAGGAGACGCCCGATGCCCAAGAAGCTCGTCGCCGTGAAAGTCAACGGCAGCCTCGTCGAGAAAGCCGTGGAGCCGCGCACGCTGCTGATCCACTTCCTGCGCGAGGAATGCCACTTCACCGGCGCCCACATCGGCTGCGAGACCAGCCATTGCGGCGCGTGCACGGTCGATGTCGACGGCCGCTCCGTCAAGAGCTGCACGCACCTCGCGGTGCAGTGCGAGGGCTCGGACGTCCGCACCGTCGAGGGCCTCGCGAAGGGCGGCGTGCTGCATGCGGTGCAACAGGCCTTCTACCAGGAGCACGGCCTGCAATGCGGCTTCTGCACGCCGGGCATGCTGATGCGCACGTATAGGTTCCTGCAGGACAACCCGACGCCGACCGAGGCCGAGGTGCGCGCGGGCATCAGCGGCAACCTCTGCCGCTGCACCGGCTACCAGAACATCGTCAACGCCGTGCTCCACGCGGCGGACCTGTTGCAGCAGACCGCGAAGGAAGCAGCATGAACGCCCCCGACCGCATCGCCGCCCTGCAGGGCATGGGCGACAGCCGCCTGCGCAAGGAGGACGCGCGCTTCATCCAGGGCAAGGGCAACTACGTCGACGACATCAAGCTGCCCGGCATGCTGCACATGGACATCGTGCGCTCGCCGTATGCCCATGCCCGTATCCGCGGCATCGACAAGTCGGCCGCGCTCGCGATCCCCGGCGTGCACGCGGTGCTCACCGCCGACGACCTGAAGCCGCTCAAGCTGCACTGGATGCCGACGCTCGCGGGCGACGTCGCCGCCGTGCTGGCCGACGAGAAAGTGCACTTCCAGATGCAGGAAGTCGCGATCGTGATCGCCGACGACCGCTACATCGCCGCCGACGCGATCGAGGCCGTCGTCGTCGACTACGAAGAACTGTCGCCGGTCGTCGATCCGTTCGACTCGCTCGCGCCGGACGCGCCGGTGATCCGCGAGGATCTCGCCGGCAAGACCGTCGGTGCGCACGGCCCGCGCGACCACCACAACCACATCTTCACGTGGGAGGCCGGCGACCAGGCCGCGGCCGACGCCGCGTTCGCGAGCGCGCCCGTCACCGTCAGCGAGCACATCTTCTACCCGCGCGTGCACCCGTGCCCGCTCGAGACCTGCGGCTGCGTCGCGAGCTTCGACCCGATCCGCGGCGACCTCACCACCTGGATCACGTCGCAGGCGCCGCACGTCGTGCGCACCGTGGTGTCGCTGCTCTCGGGCATCCCCGAATCGAAGGTGCGCATCGTCAGCCCGGACATCGGCGGCGGCTTCGGCAACAAGGTCGGCATCTACCCGGGCTACGTGTGCGCGATCGTCGCCTCCATCGTGCTCGGGCGGCCCGTGAAGTGGATCGAGGATCGCATCGAGAACATCTCCACCACCGCCTTCGCCCGCGACTATCACATGGACGGCGAACTCGCCGCCACGGCCGACGGCAGGATCCTCGGCCTGCGCGTCAACGTCGTCGCCGACCACGGCGCGTTCGACGCGTGCGCGGACCCGACCAAGTACCCGGCCGGCATGTTCCACATCTGCTCGGGCAGCTACGACATCCCGGCCGCGCACTGCAGCGTGAAGGGCGTCTACACGAACAAGGCGCCGGGCGGCGTGGCCTACCGCTGCTCGTTCCGCGTGACCGAGGCGGTCTACCTGATCGAGCGCATGGTGGACGTGCTCGCGCAGAAGCTGGGCATCGACAAGGCCGCGATCCGCGAGAAGAACTTCATCCGCCGCGAGCAGTTCCCCTACACCAGCGCCTTCGGTTTCGAGTACGACTCGGGCGACTATTCGACCGCGCTGAAGAAGGTGCTCGACGCGGTCGACTACCCGGCACTGCGCGCGGAGCAGGCCGCCAGGCGCGCGGATCCGGCGTCGCCCACGCTGATGGGCATCGGCCTCGTCACGTTCACCGAGGTCGTCGGTGCCGGCCCGAGCAAGATGTGCGACATCCTCGGCGTGGGCATGTTCGACTCGTGCGAGATCCGCATCCACCCGACCGGCAGCGCGATCGCGCGCATGGGCACGATCACGCAGGGCCAGGGCCACCAGACGACCTACGCCCAGATCATCGCGACCGAACTGGGCATTCCATCGGAAATCATCCAGGTCGAGGAAGGCGACACGTCGACCGCGCCCTACGGCCTCGGCACCTACGGCTCGCGCTCCACGCCCGTGGCCGGCGCCGCCATCGCGCTCGCGGCGCGCAAGATCCACGCGAAGGCGCGCAAGATCGCCGCGCACCTGCTGGAGGTCGGCGAGAACGACCTCGACTGGGAGATCGACCGCTTCAAGGTCAAGGGCGACGACGCGAAGTTCAAGAGCATGAAGGACATCGCC
>JASLEM010000214.1 GCA_030151165.1 Burkholderiaceae bacterium | reverse complement strand
GGCGTCGGCCTGCGACGACGGCTCGTGACGGAGCACGGACATCAGGCCCGACGACCTGACCGAGACGTCCTCCGGCGTCGTGCCCGGGGGCAGCACCGATGGCAGTGAGATCGCGCCCACGGGCGCGGTCGCTTCGCTCGCCGGCGCGCGCAGCGCGACCGGCAAGAGGTGTTGCATGACCTGGCCGTCGGCCAGGGGCACCGCGGCCGCGTGAGGCGGGGAGTCGATCGCTGCGGACGGAGGCGACGGCGACACGGCGACGCGCGTTCGAGTCGGCGGCGGGGCCGGGATTTCCGAGACCGCAGCGCTCGATGGCAGGGCCGAAGTCGGCGCGGAGCCGTCGTGTGCCTGCCAGGCCACCCAGCCGACGATGCCGAGGACGGCGCCGGCACCGGCGCTGCGCCACCAGGAGGTCGACACGTCAGTTCGCCGGCAGGAAGTACCCCTTGATGTCGATGTTGTAGCCCCCGTTGTCATTGCTGCCGAGGTAGAGGTAGGCCGTCGTCCCGGGGTCGATGACGTACTGCGTGTTCGTGTTCTGCAGGTAGCTGTTGGCCGACGAATTGGGCCGGTTGAACGGAAAGCGGATGCCGGCGTAGGCGCCGTTGACCACGCCGTCCAGTTCGACGTCGGGCGCGGTGCCACCGAAGCTGAAGCCGTTCACGCTCGTCACCACCAGGTACTTGCCGGCCGGCACGGTGAAGGTCGCCGGGCTGTTACTGGTCGGGAAAAGCCGCACGGCGAAGCTGTTGGTGATGTCCGCCTGGCGCGTCGGCACCGGGTTGGCCGCGGTGTTCATGACGTTGACCAGCACGGCGGCCGACACCGCATGGACCTGCGGCGATGCCAGGATGACGAAAACGGCGGCTGCGCCTGCGGCGCCGATGGCTATCTCACGAATCTTCATGCCAACTCCCTCGGTGGTGGTCGGTGTGGAATCGACCTGTAGTCCATCATCCGGGCAACGCGCGGCTGCAGCCACCCCGAGAACTTGGGGGCCTCGCTGGCCCGCCCGCCGACAGTCAAGACCCATCCATCTCCGCGAATTGCATCTCCAACATCGCTCGATGCATCAAAAAGATGCATCGAAGGATGTCGAACACCCATCGATGGATGTCCAACATCCAAATTGGCCGTGCCGAAGCCCGGTGCCGCTGAATCGGGTTGCTGTTTTGGGTGTTCAACATCCATCGATCCATGTTGAACACCCGTCGATCCATCTCCAACATCCGACGATGCATCTTTTTGATGCATCGTCGGAAGTCGAACATCCGTCGTCGGATGTCAGACACCCATCGCCGGATGTTGAACACCTCTCGACGGATGTTCAACACCTGGCCGCGGATCTTCAGGATGCCGCTGCGCCCGGCGCAGACCCGGCCGGCGCCCGATCGGCCGTTCGTCGCATCGACAACGCGTCCGCGAGGTGATCGATCAGCACACGGCACTTGGGCAGCAGGAAGCGGTTGGGCGGATACATCAGCAGTGCGCGGCCGCCGTAGGGGGCGATGAAGTCCCACTCCGAGAGGACGCGAACGAGTCGGCCATCGTCCAACGCCGGTGCCGCGATGAAGCTGGGCAGGCACGCGACGCCGAGGCCGGCCAGCGCGCCTTCCAGGCGCACCTCGGCATGGTTGGCGACGTAGCGGCCGCGCACGCGCACGCTCGCTTCGTCATCGGCGCGCCGGAAGCGCCACAGGTTGTCGTGTTCGCGTTCGCCGAGATACAAGCAGGGGTGCGCGAGCAGGTCGCGCGGATGCGCCGGCACGCCGGCGCGCGCGAGGTGATCCGGTGTCGCGCACAGCACCTGGTCGACCTCCATCAGCGTGCGGGCGGCCAGCCCGGGCGGCGGGTCCGTGGTGATGCGCACGACGAGGTCGACGCCCTCCCGGATCGGGTCGATGTCGTGGTCCTCGACGATCAGCTGCACGTCCACCTCGGGCCAGCAGCGAAGAAAGGTCAGCAGGTGAGGATGCAGCACGCTGCGCGCGAACTCGCGCGGCGCGCTGAGCCTCACGAGGCCTTGGGGAACGCGCGCATGTTGTTGCGCCAGGTCGAGGGTGGCCTGCGCCGCGACGACGAGGTCGCTGCAATGCGCGAACGCCTCGAGCCCGGCCTCGGTCAGGCGCAGCTGGCGCGTGGTGCGCTGGATCAGCTGCACGCCGAGCGTCTTTTCCAGCCGCGTCACCTGGCGGCTGACCGCGGACGGCGTCAGCCCGAGCTGCGCGGCGGCCGCGGAGAAGCTGCCCAGCGCCGCGACACGCGCGAACGCGACCATCTCGGGCAGCACGTCGATGAAGGGTTTCGTTCCCACGGCGCAAGAGTCCTGTTCCGCGCGCCGGGCTAGTGCCGCGCGGCGACGCGTTCGATGATTCCGCCTCCTCGATTTCCCTGGACGAGACGACCGATGGATGCGAAGAAGACGAGCAGTGTCGCCGACCTGCTGCTGCTGGTGGTGGCCGCGATCTGGGGCAGCAGCTACGCGCTCGCCAAGCAGGCGACGCTGCTGGTGCCCGTGCTGCAGTTCATCGCGCTGCGCTTCGGGCTGACGTTCCTGATCCTGCTGCCTGCGCTGAAGCCCCTGCTGCGCCGCGACGGCCGCGACGGCCTCGCCTCGGCGGGCCTGCTGGGCGCGAACCTGCTGGCGATCTTCGTGTGCGAGACCTTCGGCGTCACGCTCACCAGCGCCGGCAACGCCGCGTTCCTGATCAGCCTGTGCGTGGCGTTGACGCCGTGGGTCGAGTGGGCGATGTTCGGGCGCCGGCCCGATCGCGGCGTGTTCGCGGCGGCGGCCCTGTCGGCACTCGGCGCGGCATTGCTGGCGGCGGGCTCGCCGATCGATGTCGCGATCGGCCGCGGCGACGCGCTGATGCTGGCCGCCGCGCTGCTGCGCGCGCTCATGGTCTGCCTGACCCGCCGGCTGGCCGGCCTGCAGGCGATGCCGGCGGCGACGCTGACCGCGTTGCAAGCCGGCGCGATCGCCGTCGGCGCCGCGGCCCTGGCGACGCTCGCGGGCCGTGGCCGCTGGGCCGCCTGGCCGACCGCGCCCGCGTTCTGGGGCACGATCGCGTGGCTGGTGCTGGCCTGCACCTTGTTCGCGTTTTTCGTGCAGAACTACGCCGCGGTGCGCAGCTCACCGAGCCGCGTCGCGTTGCTGATGGGCAGCGAGCCGCTGTTCGGCGCCCTGGTGGCCACGCTGTGGCTCGGGGAGCGGCTTGGTCTGGCGGGATGGGCTGGCGGCGCGCTGATCGTCGTGTCCGCGGCCTGGGCGGGCTGGCCTGCTCGATCGGCGACCGATCTGGAGCCGACGACCCAGGAAGCGAAAAAGCCCGGGCTTCGCGCGCCGCGTGACCGAGCGACGCGCTCGTCGTCCGCCTGAAAGGCCGATCGGCGCAGGCACCGGCCCGCGCAACGGCCTCGCCTCGAGGGGGCTGGTCCAACGCCCCAAATAACTCTCCAGCATCCATCGATGCCTATTTTTTGGTTCATCGCCGAATCGCGGGGAAGAGTCCAGCCCCTGCGGCGCTCGAGAACTGGTTTTCCGACATCCGCAGGCTCATGTCTTTGCCTGTCATCCTGCGCGTCGTCGCAGGATCCACGCAGGCCGCGATGCCGCGATGAGGACGGGCGCGTTTGGGCGCGCTGCCGAGCGCGCGGCTCCGGGCGCAAGACCTTGGCGGGGGTGGATCCTGTGACTGCGCGCAGGATGACCGGTGACATGTCATTCTGCGCGGAGTCGCAGAATCCACCCCAGGGGAAACGCCTCGGCGGGGGTGGATCCTGCGACTGCGCGCAGGATGACAGGGGTGACGGATGCGACTGCCGGGCAGGGAATCTCCGACGACCACCGCGCACAGGTCGGTGAGCGTTTCGGGCGCGATGTTTCCAAGGCGCCCCCCGCAGTTCGGCGATGACCCTATTTTTTGATGCATCGACGGATGTTGAAGACCCGACCGCGGATCTTCAGGACGCCGCGGCGCCCGGCGCCGATCCGGCCGGCTCCGGAGTGGCCGGCTTCCTGGGCTTTTGCGGGCGGCCCGGGAAGCGCGAGGAGAGGTCGTCGCTGATCGTCACCGCGCCCGGCATGTTCAGCTTCGCGGCCGACTTGAAGGCCGTGTAGCAGGCGAGGGCGGCGCTGTAGGTCTCGCTGCCGGTGAACAGCATCGTGTCGTTCACCATGTCGTGCAGCTGGGCCAGCGGGCGCAGCAGCGCGCGCAACTGGCCGACGGTGACCAGGTTGGCCGCGAACTCGTCGATGTCGACGAACGTCGGCCGGAGTTGCGGATTCTCCTGCGCGTAGCCCAGCGTCTTCGAGACGAAGTCGACGGTCTTCGCGCCCATCTTCGCGAGCGCGAGGCGGTCGACGGAGTTGAGGCTGATGAGGTGGGGCAGCAGGCTGGCCTGCAGTGTCTGCAGTGCGGCCTCGCTGGCCTGCAGGTCTTCGTCCGGGATGTCGCGCGTGCTGCGATGGCTGATCAGGATGGCGGTCATGGAGGGCTCCCTGTTTTCGGGTTGATCCCGCCGCGACACCACGCCGCAGCGGCCCGCGATTGTGTTGATACCTCATGCCGTATCGCAACGGATACCCTAGGGAGGTAGTTCCACGTCCCATGAACGAGGAGCGGCCGAACATCCCGTTCAGTCGCCAAGTGGCGGTGATGGAGCGCGGGGCGGTGATTCGCCCTGGCGCAGGAGGGGCGCTGCCGTTCCCCGCGCTCCCGCGCGAGGATGCGGCGTCGAGCGATCAGCCCGCGAAGAGATTCGCGGCGCGCCCCACGACATTCGTCTCGACCGCGAACAGCGCGCCGGCCAGTGGCTGCTTCGCGAGCTGTTCCTTGCTCAGCTCGAAGCGCGCGCTGCTGATGAACAGCGTCGTCATCTCCGGGCCGCCGAAGGCGACGTTGGTGATGTGGTCGGTGGGGAGCTCGACGCGGAACAGTTCGTCCGTGGTCTCGGGGTCGTGGCAGGTGACGCAGGCGCCGCCCCAGTGGGCGATCCACAGGCGGCCGGCGGCGTCGGTGGTCATGCCGTCGGGGTGGTGGCCGGGCGGGAAGACGAGCCAGTCGCGCGCGGCGCCGACGGCGCCGGTGGCCATGTCGAACTCGTGCGCGACGATGCGGCGGTGCACGGTGTCGTTGAGGAAGATGGTGCGGCCGTCGAGCGACCACGTCGGGCCGTTGGTGACGATCCAGCCGGCGTCGAGCGCGCGCTCGGCGCGGCCCTGCGCGTCGTAGCGGTAGTAGGCGCCGTTGGGCGCGACGACGTCGAAGTCCATCGTGCTGCCCCAGAAGCGGCCCTGCGCGTCGCACTTGCCGTCGTTGAAGCGGTTGTTGACGCGTTCGAGCTCGGGCTCGTGCAAGCGCGTGATGGCGCCGGTCGCGGGGTCGAACAGCACGAGGCCGCGCCGCAGCGTGACGGCCAGGCCGGGGCCGGCGGTGCGTTCGGCGACGGCGGAGATCGTCTCGTCGAAGTCCCACGCGCGATGGCCGCCCGACGCGATCGTCTCGCGGTACAGCCGGCGCTCGAGGATGTCGACCCAGTACATCGCCTGGCCGCGCGGCGACCAGCACAGGCCCTCGCCGAGCGTGGCGCGGACGGCGCCGATCGTGCGCAGCGACGACCGCAGTTGCGGGGCGGGGGCCGTCATCAGTGCGAGTCGCGCGGGATGCCGGCGCCGCTCGCGCCGACGAGGAAGTCGAGGTCGGCGCCGAGGTGGGCCTGCTGCACGTGGTCGACGTACAGCTTCGCCCAGCCGCGCTTGGGCGGCTCGAGCGGCTTCCAGGATTCGCGGCGGCGCGCGAGCTCCGCGTCGCTCACTTCGAGTTTCAGGCTGCGCGCCGGCACGTCGAGTTCGATCATGTCGCCATTCTGTACCAGCGCGAGCGGGCCGCCGGCCGCGGCTTCGGGCGAGGTGTGCAGGACGACGGTGCCGTACGCGGTGCCGCTCATGCGCGCATCCGAGATGCGGACCATGTCGGTGATGCCCTTGCGCAGCACCTTGGGCGGCAGCGGCATGTTGCCCACTTCGGCCATGCCGGGGTAGCCGCGCGGGCCGCAGTTCTTCAGCACCATGACGCAGTGCTCGTCGATGTCCAGCGCCTCGTCGTCGATGCGCGCGTGGAACTCCTCGATCGACTCGAACACCACGGCGCGGCCGCGGTGCTTGAGCAGGTGCGCGGACGCGGCCGACGGCTTGATGACGGCGCCGTCCGGCGCGAGGTTGCCGCGCACGACGGCGATGCCGGCGTTCTCGACGAGCGGGTGGTCGAGCGGGCGGATGACCTCGCGGTTCCAGCACGGCGCGTTGGCGATGTTCTCGCCGAGCGTCTTGCCGTTGACGGTCGGCGCGTTGAGGTCCAGCACGTGGCCGATCTCGCGCAGCACCGCGGGCAGGCCGCCGGCATAGAAGAAGTCCTCCATCAGGAACTTGCCGGAGGGCTGCAGGTCGACGAGGCAGGGCATCTCGGCGCCGAGGTGGTCCCAGTCGGACAGCTTCAGCTCGATGCCGATGCGGCCCGCGATCGCGAGCAGGTGGATCACGGCGTTCGTGGAGCCGCCGATCGCGGCGCAGGTGCGGATCGCGTTCTCGAACGCGGCGCGCGTGAGGATCTTCGACATCGTCAGGTCTTCCTTGACCATGTCGACGATGCGCCGGCCCGTCATCTGCGCGAGGCGGTTGCGGCGCGTGTCGGCGGCGGGGATCGCGGCGTTCTCGGGCAGCGACATGCCGAGCGCCTCGACCATCGATGCCATCGTCGACGCCGTGCCCATCGTCATGCAGTTGCCCTTGGAGCGGTGCATGCAGCTCTCGGCGGCGGTGAAGTCCTCCTGCGTCATCTCGCCGGCGCGCACCATCTCGCTCATCTTCCAGACGCCGGTGCCCGAGCCGATGTCCTGGCCGCGGAACTTGCCGTTGAGCATCGGGCCGCC
>JASLEM010000190.1 GCA_030151165.1 Burkholderiaceae bacterium | reverse complement strand
CTGGTTGACCTCGCGCTGGCCGATCGCGTCGTAGATCGTCGCGTCGATCAGCGCCGGCGTGATGCCGAAGCTCGACGCGCGGTCGCGGTCGATCGTCAGGCTCGCGGTGGTCGCCGCGTTCTGCAGGTCGGAGGCGACGTCCGTCAGCTGCGGCAGCTGCTGGAGGCGCGCGAGCAGCTTGGGCGCCCACTCGTTGAGCTCGTCGAGGTTGGCGTCGACGATCGTGTACTGGTACTGCGTGCGCGCCAGGCGGCCGCCGATGTTGATGTCCTGGCCGGCCTGCATCAGCAGCGACGCGCCTTCGACCTTCGCGAGCTTCGGACGCAGCCGCGCGATGATCTGGTCGGCGCTCAGCTTGCGGCCTTCGTCCTTCGGCTTCAGCGCGATGAAGAAGTTGCCCGTGTTGAACTGCGACGAGTTGCCGAACATCGCGACGCCGGTGACGTCCGGATCCTGGCGGATGATGTCGGCGAACTGGACCTGGCGCCGGTTCATCGACGCGAACGACGAGTCCTGCGTCGACTGCGCGTTGCCGAAGATGAAGCCCGTGTCCTGCTGCGGGAAGAAGCCCTTCGGGATGATGACGAAGAGGAAGGTCGTCGCGGCGAGCGTCGCGAAGAACACCATCAGCGTGATGAACTGGTGCTTGAAGACGACGTCGAGCCCGCGCTTGTAGCCGGCCAGCATCTTGTCGAAGCCCGCCTCGAACAGCTGGTACAGCTTGCCGTGCTTGGTCTTGTGCTCGTCCTTCAGGAAGCGCGAGCACAGCATCGGCGTGAGCGTCAGCGAGATGATCACCGAGACGCCGATCGTCAGCGTCACCGTCACCGCGAATTCGCGGAACAGGCGCCCGACGATGCCGCCCATCATCAGCAGCGGGATGAACACGGCCACCAGCGACACCGAGATCGAGATGATCGTGAAGCCGATCTCGCCCGCGCCCTTGAACGCGGCGTCCATCGGGCTCATGCCCTCCTCGACGTAGCGGTAGATGTTCTCCAGCATCACGATCGCGTCGTCGACCACGAAGCCGACCGCGATCGTCAGCGCCATCAGCGAGAGGTTGTCGAGGCTGTACCCCAGCACGTACATCGCGCCGGCCGTGCCCATCAGCGCGAGCGGCACGGTGACGCTGGGAATGAGCGTGGCGGCGACGTTGCGCAGGAAGATGAAGATCACCAGCACGACCAGCGCGATCGTCAGCACGAGCGTGGACTCGACGTCCTTCACCGACGCGCGGATCGTCTGCGTGCGGTCGATCAGCGTGTCGACCTGCACCGTCGGCGGGATCGCCGCCTGCAGTCGCGGCAGCGCCTTCTTGATCGCGTCGACCGTCTCGATGACGTTCGCGCCCGGCTGCTTGGTGATGACCAGCAGCATGCCGCGGCCGTTGCCCACGCTGTCCGGCGCGGCCGCGCCGGAGTACGCCCACGCCGCGACCTTGTTGTTCTCGGGCGCGTCGACGGCGACGCCGATGTCCCTCACGCGCACCGGCGCGCCGTTGCGGTAGGCGAGGATCACGTCGTTCCACGGCGCCGCCTTCAGCAGCTGGTCGTTCGTGTAGACCGTGAACGACTGGTTCGCGCCGTCGATGGTGCCCTTCGGCGAATTGACGGACACGTTGGCGATGACCGTGCGGATGTCCTCCAGGCTCATGCCGAGCGCGGCGAGCTTGGCCGGGTCGGCCTGCACGCGCACCGCGGGCTTCTGCGCGCCGCCGATGTTGACGAGGCCGACGCCCGAGATCTGCGAGATCTGCTGCGCGAGGATGTTGTCGGCGTAATCGTTGGTCTCGATCAGCGGCAGCGTGTCGGAGTGCACCGCCAGCAGCATGATCGGCGAGTCGGCCGGGTTGACCTTGCGGAAGGTCGGCGGGCTCGGCAACGTGGTCGGCAGCTGGCCGGTGGCCGCGGTGATGGCGGCCTGGACGTCGAGCGCCGCGCCGTCGATCGAGCGGTTCAGGTCGAACTGCAGCGTGATCTGCGTCGAGCCGATGCCGCTGGTCGACGTCATCTGGCTCAGGCCGGCGATCAGCGAGAACTGCCGCTCGAGCGGTTGCGCCACGTTGGACGCCATCGTCTCGGGGCTCGCGCCGGGCAGGTTGGCCGAGACCTGGATGGTCGGGAAGTCGACCTGCGGCAGCGGGGCGATCGGCAGCAGCGGGAACACCGCGATCCCGACGAGCAGGATCGCGATGGCCAGCAGCGTGGTGCCGATCGGCCGCTTGATGAAGCCTGACGAGACGCTCACTTGCGTTCTCCCGAGGTCGCCGACGAGCCGCCCGATGCGCCGCCTTGCGGTGCCGACGCGGCCTTCGCGGCGTCGACGACGTGCGAACCCGGCTTGAGCTTGTACTGGCCGTCGACGACGACCTTCTGGCCGGCCGTCACGCCGCTGTTGACGATCGCGACGCCGTCCTCGATCTGCACCAGCGAGATCTGCTGGCTGCGCACGCTCTGGCCGTCATCGCTGACGACGTAGGTGTAGACGCCCGACTGGCTGCGCTGCACGGCGGCCTCGGGGATCGTCAGCGCCTTCGCATACGTGCCGAGGATCAGGCGCACGTTGACGAACTGGCCCGGCCACAGGTTGTGCTGCGGGTTGGGGAAGCTGCCCTTCATCTGCACGGTGCCGTTGGTCGTGTCGATCTGGTTGTTGACCAGCGACAGCGTGCCGGCGCCGAGCAGCTCGCTGCTGTCGCGCGAGAACGCGTTCACGAGCAGCGGCTTCTTCGTGCCGGCGAGCGCGCGGTTGGTCGCCTGCACGGCGTCTTCCGGCAGCGTGAACTGCACCGAGATCGGGTCGATCTGGTTGATGACGACGAGGCCCGTGGTGTCGGCCGCGTGCACGATGTTGCCCGGGTCGACCAGGCGCGCGCCGACGCGGCCGCTGATCGGCGCGGTGATCGTCGTGAAGCTGAGCTGCACCTGCGCGTAGTTGATCTGCGCGTCGTCGTTCTTGACCGTGGCCTCGAGCTGCTTGACGAGTGCCTTCTGCGTGTCGAGCTGCTGCTGCGTCGTGGCGTCCTGCGCCATCAGCGTGGTGTAGCGCGCCAGGTCGACGCGCGCGTTCGCGAGCGTGGCCTCGTCCTTGGCCTTCGTGGCCTGCGCCTGCAGCAGCTGCGCCTGCAGCGTGCGCGGGTCGATCTTCGCGATGACCTGCCCCTTCTTCACGTCCTCGCCTTCGCCGAAGCCGACCGCGTCGAGCTGGCCGTCGACGCGCGCCTTCACGGTCACCGAGAACGTCGGGATGACGGTGCCGATGCCGGTGCGGAAGATCGGCATGTCCTGCACCTTCACGGCCGCCGTCTTGATGACGACCGGCGGCTCGGCCTTCTTCTTGTCCTTGCCGTCCTTGCTGTCCTTGGAGTCGCTCTCGCTGTCGGCCGCGCGCGCGTCGTGGCTCGTGACCCAGAGGGCGCCGCCGGCGACGACGAGGGCGGCGGCAGCGGCGATGGCCCAGCGCGAGCGGGTGTTCAGGTGGATCGTGTTCATGTCGTCGGCTCTTGGTCGTGGGCGCGCGCGGCGGTCGTCGCGGCAGGTGCGGATTCGGAAAGGATGGCGGGCTGGCGCGCAGCATCGGACACGGCGGCCGAAGCCGCCGGCGCACCCGGCATCGCGGCGGGCGCGGCAGCGTTCCAGCCGCCGCCGGTCGCGGTGATCAGGCTCACGCTCGCGGCGAGCTGGCGGCCGCGCAGCTGCACGGCGGTGCGCTCGTTCGAGAGCGCCTGCTGCTGCGCGGTGATCACGACGAGGTACGTGGCGGTGCCCGCGCGGTACTGCGTCAGCGCGAGCTTCTCGGCAAGCTGCGCCGCCTTCACGGCCTGGTCCTGCAGGCCCGACTCCTGGTCGAGGATGCGCAGCGTGGCGAGGTTGTCCTCGACCTGCTGGAAGCCGGTCAGCACGGTCTGCTTGTACTGCGCGACCGTCACGTCGTACGCGGCGACGGCCTGCGCTTCCTTGGCCTTGCGCAGGCCGCCGTCGAACAGCGTCTCGGCGAGCGCCGCGCCGAGCGACCAGACGCGCGCCGGCGTGTCGAACAGGTTGGACAGCGCCGCCGCGTTGAAGCCGGCGCTGCCGGTGAGCGTGAGCTGCGGGAAGTAGGCGGCGCGCGCGACGCCGATGTCGGCGTTGGCGGCCGCGGCGCGGCGCTCGGCGCCGGCGATGTCGGGGCGATGCTGCAGCAGGTCGGACGGCAGCCCGGTCGGGATCACCGGCACCTGCACGCCGAACGGCTGGCCGTGCGGGATCGCGGCCAGCGAGAACTGCGCCGGCGCGCGGCCGGTGAGGATCGCGATCGCGTGCTCGAGGCCCGCGCGCGTCGCGTCGAGGTCGACGCCCGCGGCCTGCGCCTGCGCGAGCTGGCTCTGCGCGAGCGCGACGTCCGACAGCAGCGCCACGCCCGCCGCGTGCTGCGCCTGCGTGAGCTTCAGCGCGGTGGTGTAGGCCTTGACGGTGTCGGCGTAGAGGTCGCGCTCGACGTCGGTGATGCGCAGCTGCAGGTAGTCCTGCGCGAGCGAGGTCTGGATGCTCAGGTGCGCGGCGGCGAGGTCGTCCTGGCTCGCCTGCGCGCTCTCGTTGCCCGCCTCGATCTGGCGCCGCACGCTGCCCCACAGGTCGGGCTCCCAGCTGCCCGTTGCGCCGAGCGTGAAGCCGTTGCCGGTGCGCGTGGCGCCCGACGAGTTGCTGCGCGCGCGCTCCGCGCCGGCCTGCACGCCCAGCGTCGGGAACAGCCCGGCGCGCGCGGCATCGGCGACGGCCAGCGCCTCGCGGTACTGCGCCTCGGCCTGGCGCAGCGTCTGGTTCGCGCGCTCGGCGTCGAGCATCAGCGTGTCGAGCGTCGGGTCGCCGTAGGCCTTCCACCACGGCTGGCCGCTGTCGGCGGCCATCGGCGTGGCAGTCGTCCACGGCCCGGTTTCCTTGAACGCGGCGGGCACGTCCATCGAGGGGCGGACGTAGTCGGGGCCGACGGCACAGGCCGCGAGCAACGCGGCCGCGGCCAGCGCGACAAGAGTGGAACGGAAGGGCATGGCCGGGGCGAAGACGGACTTCGGAGTGAACGGTTCTTGAGCGTGCACTCTAGGCCCGGCGCCGGCGCGCCACGCTGTCAGGGAGATGACCGTTTTGTCAGTTTCGGCCCGTCATCGCCCGCCGGGTCAGAAGGAATAGGCCAGCCGCAGCCCGCCCCAATGCCGCCCCTGCACGGTGATCGGCGCCGACAGGTCCTTCATCAGCACGCGCTGCCCGCCGCCCATGTCGCGGCGATAGGTCTGCAGCAGGAAGCGGCGCTCGTTGCGGCCGGCGGCGAGGCCGGTGCGGTCGTTGAAGAGGCGGCGGTTGCGCGCGTTGGCGGCGTTCCAGACGGGGTCGGCGCCTTGCGGCTTCGAGAACTTCACGTTGTGCGTCGGCAGGTAGCCGTTGCGGTCGACGGCCGCGCAGAAGACGACCTTGCCGTCGAACGCGAGCAGCGCCTCCTGCACCGCGGGGAACAGCTCGTCGGCCAGCGCGACGAAGCGCGTCGTGACCTGCGGCGGGTTGCTGCCGGGCACGGGCTGGTAGTGCTCGTCGAACAGGTCGGCCAGCGAGATGCGGCCCTGCGCGACGGCCTCCTCGAGCGCGGCCGACAGCTGCGCCGCGCCGCGCTGCACGGCCTCGATGAAGGGCGAGTCGGCGGTGACGGCGCCACAGTCGTTGGTGATCTCGGCCAGGTTCTCGGACGCCTTCAGGAAGTTGCGCGTGTTGGCGTTGACGCGCTTGAGCGTCTCGGCGTTGCCGGCCACGGACGTCGCCATCGTGCCGACCTCGTTCGTCACGGCCTGGCAGGTCTCGAGGTTGCGCTGCGTGGCCGCGGCGATCTCGTTGACGCTCGCCTCGACCTGCGCCAGCGCCGCGTGGAACGCGCTGGCCTGCGCGGCGTCCTTGTTGTCGGAGATGCTGGCCGCGAGGTTGTCGATGCGCGCGTCGAGCTGCGTCACCGTGGCCATGATCAGCTTGGACGACTGCTCGACCTTCGCCGCGAGATCCTTCACCGCCTCGGCCACCACCGCGAAACCCGCGCCGGCCTCGCCCGCGCGCTTGGCCTCGACCGTCGCGTTGAAGGCAACGAGCCGCGTCTGCAGCGCGATCTGCGTGATGTCGGTCGCCGCGGCCGCGACCTCGCGCAGCGAGCTCACGACGCCCAGCACGCCCTGACCGACATGTGCCACCGCGTCGCGCGCCTGCCCGACGGCCGTGCGCCCGGCGGCGCTGCTGGCCTCGATCGCGCGATTGGACTGCACCATCGCGCCCATGTCGGTGGCGAGCTGGCCGATCTCGGTGACCTGGCGGCCGCTGGTGGCGACGACGTCCTCGATCACGCCATCGAGTTCCGCGGCGCCGCGGCCGAGCTCGGCGGCCTGGGTGGCGATCGTGCGGATCGCGCCCGCGTAGTCGGGGGCGTGCGCGTCGACGCGCAGGTCGGGCGCGGCCGTGGGCGGGGAAGCAGGACGCCGGCGATTGAACATGGGCACGCCTCGAGCAGGTCGGGGTTGTCTGGCCCCGGGGTTTATGAGCGCCCGCGCGGCGCGTCGGCCGCTGCCGCGGGAACGCTCGTTGTGCGCTCAAGTATGCGGAGAAGGGCGGGCGCCGGCAACCCGGATTTCCGGGGCATTCGCCACGCAGTTCACGCCGCGGTGCTCAAAGCTGCAGCCGGACGCGCCGCGCGACCAGCGCCGTCGCGCCCAGCACGAAGACGACGAACGCGACGCAGAAGCCCACGCCGATCGCGCCGTGGCTGAAGGCATCGGGCAGCTCGAGGTGGAACGCGCCGAGCGCCGCCTCGACCACGAACGGGATCAGGTACGCGACCAGCGGGTTGGTCGCGACCGGCTGGATGACCGCCGTCCAGCGCGCGTGGCCGCGCAGGTCGACCAGCCAGAACAACGCCGCGAAGATGGCGATGCAGATCGCCGCCGAGTACAGGCACCAGGTCGGCGAGCCGTAGATCTTCGAGATCGTGTACGCGGGCCGCAGCGCCGCGCCGGCGACGACGAGCACGACGACCAACGCGGACGCGTGCACGAAGCGCCGCGCCTTCGAGGGCCCGAAGAACAGCGCGGTCGTGACCACGCCGAGCAGCGTCAGCGAGGTCTCGCAGACCATCGCGGGCTCGCAGAACAGCGCCGTCCGCGCCGACCGGTCGCCCGGCGCGACGGCGTGGCCCGCCGCGTAGTAGCCGACGCACACGGCGGTCGCGACCAGCAGAGCCGCGATGCGCCCGCCGGACCAGAGATAGACCGTCGCCGAGATCAGATACGACCAGCCGATCAGCCCGAGGATGCCCCACCACTGGTGCGTCATCCAGGCCGTGCCGTCGTGGCCGCCGTGGTACGCGTCGGCGAGCACCAGCAGGCCCAGCACCCCCACCGCGCGCCAGCCGTTGCGCCCGCCCGGCGCCGCGCTGCCGTAGACGCCCCAGACCAGGAACGCGCTCGCGTACAGCCCCAGCGACCACGTGCCGATCGACACCGGCATGAACGCGGCGTTCCAGCCGTCCTCCGCGTTGACCATGAAGAAGCCGAGCACCAGCAGGCCCAGGGTGCGCGCGAGCACGTGGCGCTGCAGCGCGGCGCCGTCGTCGCCCTTTGCGCGCCGTTGCGCGAGCGCGAACGGGATCGACATCCCGACGATGAAGAGGAAGGCCGGGAAGACGACGTCGACGAAGCTCATCGCGTCGGCGTCGGCCTTCATGTGGCGTGCCCACTGCGGCACGCCGGCGACGCCCGCGAGCTGGTTGACGAAGACCATCACGAGGATGGTCAGGCCGCGGAAGGCGTCGATGGCGCGGACGCGCTGGTGGGCGAGGTCGGCGATCACAGCGAGTACTTCAGACCGAGGTAGAACTGCTTGCCGTTGTTGTAGATCGCGGCCGGCATGTCCTTGTTCACGACATACTGGCGCGCGAGCTGGCCGGTCAGGTTCTTCCCGTCGAGCGACAGCGACAGCTGGTCGGTCAACTTGTAGTTGATCGACGCGGAGACATCGCCCGCGCTCGCGACGTACTGCGGCAGCGCGCTGACGATGCCGGTGAGGAAGTCCGACCGGTAGCTGTAGATCAGGCGCGCGCTCAGCGAGTCGTTCTCGTACCAGGCCTCGGCGTTGTACGTGTGCTTCGACGAGCCCGCCAGCGGCGCGCCGTTCGAGTCGCGGCCGTCGGCGTAGGTGTAGTTCAGGTCGATGCCGAAGCCGTAGGCGACCGGCTGCTGCCACGCGAGCTCGAAGCCCTTGTTCGTGCCCTTGTCGTTGACCGGCTGCGCGACGGCGTACGGGTAGGTCGGCGTCGAGACGATCGGGTTCTGCTGCAGGTTGGGCGCGAGCACGGTCGTCTGGCCGTAGCCGATGTAGGACGTCAGGTCCATGTAGAACACGCCGAACTCGAGCAGGGCCTGCGGCGCGAAGTACCACTCGATCGACGCGTCGAAGTTCGTCGACCGCACCGGCTTGAGCTGCGGGTTGCCGCCCGAGCCGGTGCCGTTCTGGCCGTTGAGGCTGACGGCGCCGGCGAGGTCGGTGTAGTCGGCGCGCGTCATCGTGCGCGACGCCGCGAACCGGCCGATCAGCTTGCGCGTGAAGTCATAGCTGAGGTTGAGGCTGGGCAGCAGGTCCGTGTAGGTCTTGCTGGTGGTGGCGTGGATGTAGTCGCCGTTGTGCGGGTCGGGGTAGATCGTGTCGCCGGGCGCGGCGGCGTCGGAGCCCTCGTTGTAGTGCGCGACCTGGTGCGTGCGCACGACGCGCAGGCCGACGTTGCCCTTCCACTGCTCGCCCACCAGCTTGGCCATGCCGTACAGCGCCTGCGTCTTCTCGTTGACGACGAAGCTGCTGGGCCACGAGTACGGCAGCGACGACGCGGGCAGGTTGCCGGGGGCGTTGACGTAGCTCGTGATCTCGCCCGGGCTCAGCTGCCAGATGTCGCGCAGGAAGCCCGCGCCGCCGCCCAGGCCCTGGCCGTAGCGGTTCTCGACCTGCCCGTTCCACTGCGCGATGCCGTTGCACTGCGTGTAGGTGTCGTCGGGGATCACGGCCTCGCAGCCGTCGTTGTAGTAGTCGAGCACGCTGCGCTGGTGGCTGGTCAGCCGAACGCCGAACTTGAGCGCGTCGAGCACCCCATACTCCGTGGCGTATTCCGCGTCGGACTGGAAGTAGGTCTCCTGGTCGGTCGACTTCACCTTGTTCAGGCCGTCGTACGCGAGGAACAGGTGCGGGTCGTTGTAGTTGCCGGTGTTCGCGTAGCCGGGGAACGACACGTCGCCCGGCTTGTAGAGCCCGTTCATCGTGTAGCTGAGGCCCGCGTTGCCGACGTTGGTGACGTAGGCGTACTCGTTGGGCGTCGCGCCGACCGCCTGCGTCTTGCCGAGCTTGCCGGTGATGCGCAGCTTGTCGGACGCCGTGTAGTCGACGTCGACGTCCGCGTAGTAGACGCGGGCGTTCTCGCCAGGGCGGTAGTACTTGTCGTAGTCCGCGACGTACGCGCCGGTCGAGGCGTAGTCCGGCATGTTGGCCTGCGTCCACGTCGCCTGGGTCAGCAGCGCGTTGCCGTTGACGGAGTAGGTGTCCGGCAGCACGCCCATGCCGATCAGCGCGGTCTGCTCGGTCTCGAGGCTCGAGTCCTGGTTGGTCTCGGTGAGCTTGGAATAGAAACCGTTGACGTCGACGCGCAGCGCGCTCGTGGGCTTGAACTCCACATCCAGCATCGCGCCCTTGCGCTGCTGGTTCATCTCGAGCAGCGTCGCGTTGACGTTGTTGGCGAAGGTCGCGCCGTCGAGGTTCGGGTACTGCGCGTGCAGCGCCGCGAGCTGCGCGGCGTTGGCGACGTTGGTCGGGTCGTTCGGGTTGTTGTTGATCGGCGCGAGGCCGAAGATGTCCTGGAACGAGACCGTGTCGTAGCCGAGGAACTCCTGGCCGTCGCGCCGGTCGTGGCGCTTCTCGGAGAACACCTGGAAGATCACGCCCGCGGTCTTCGCGTCGTTCTGCCAGCCGACGAGGCCGCTCACCTGCGGATCGGTCTTGCGCGTCGACGAGCTGTAGACCGCGTCGAGCGAGGCGTCGAGCGTGAGCTTCTTCGCGAGGCTCAGCGGCGAGCGCGTCTCGATGTCGACCGAGCCCGTCGCGCCGCCTTCGATCAGGTCGGCCTGCGCGGTCTTGTAGACGGTGACCTTGCCGACGATCTCGGCCGGCAGCAGGTCGTAGCTCACGCTGCGGCCCGAGGCGCCGCCGTTGACGCCCTGGTTCGCGATGAACCAGTCGGCCGAGCCGACGCTGTGGCCGTTGATCAGCGTCTGCGTCAACGAGGGCGAGGTGCCGCGGATGCTCACGCGGTTGGCATCCGCGAACGCGCCGTCGCCGCCCGAGTTGGAGCTGATGTTGACGCCGGGCAGGCGCTGCACGGTGTCGGCGACGTTCTTCGCCGGCAGCTTGCCGATGTCTTCCGCGGTGACGACCTCGACGATCGAATCGGCATTCTTCTTGTTCGACAACGACGACTCGTAGGCCGCGCGAATGCCCTTGATCTCGACGACCTGCACGTCGGGCGACACGGACGCGGAAGCGGCGGGCGCCGCGGGCGGCACCGCCGAGGCCGCGCCCGCCGGGGCCGGCGCGGCCGTTTGCGCGAGCGCAGGGGCCATCGCCCCCGACAGCATCAGCGTCGCCGCGGATGCGAGGTGGTTCAGTCTGAAGTTCATGGAAAGCCTCGAAAGAATTCGGCTCCGGAACGCTGCGGGGTCAGCGTCTTTCAGCCACGTCAGTCGGATGTGGCGGCCGCGGCGTGGTGAGCCCGGACGACAGCGCGGCGAACAGCCAGGCTGCGTGCGGGATCCACTGCTCGGTCCACCGCCACGAGTGCATGGGCACGGTTTCTTCAGGCTTGCGGAAATCGATGTCTTGTTCGTCGTCCAGGCCGGACGTCACGCCGTTGCAGACGCCGCCCGGCGCGTTCCAGAACCCGGGCTCGTAGCGCGGCGGGTGGTGGCCCCAGCCTTGCAGCATGCAGGCGTCGAAGGGGTTGGCGCCGAGGATCCAGTCGACGAGCTTGCACGCATAACTTTCCAGTGCAGCGTCGAAGCGGTCGTCGGCCAGACGCAGCGTCGCGGCGACGCGCGCGGCGGTCGCGAGCGAGCCGAGGCGCGCGTTCTCGCCCTGCCACCAGTAGCCGCTCTCGTTGTCGTGCGGCACGAAGAACTGCGTGGCCGGCGCGCGGCCCGGCATCGCGACATGCTGGCGCGGATAGCCGAACGGATTGGCGCCGTGCTCGTTGGTGGCGCGCAGCTCGAACGCGAGGCCGCGCGCGATCGCGGCGCGCAGGCCGGCGACGTCCGCGTCGCGGTCGTGCCCCGCGAGCACCTCTACGAAACGCATCAGCGCGAGATGCACGAGGCCGGCGTCGCTCGCATGGAAGAAGCTGCGCGTGCGCGCGTCGTTCGCCCAGTAGAAGCCCTCGGCGTCCTGGCGCGCGACGAGGCGGTCGGCGCGGTGCTGCGCGGCGTCGCGCCAGCGCTCGTCGCCGGTGCGCGCGAGGAGCTCGCTCGCGGCGAGCAGCGCGCAATAGTCGTCGATGATGTTCTCTTCGTGGTCGTCGACGAACTCGAGGTTGCGTTGCTCGAGCACGTCGAATGCGAGGGCCGCGCGCTCGAGGTAGTCCTCGCGCGTGGACTCCCCGTCGCGCGCGAGCCCGGACGCGCGCGCCAGCGCCGCGATCGCCAGGCCGCCACCCTGGCGGAAGCCGGCCTGGTAGTCGGCCGACTTGTGGCCCTTCTGCGTCGCGTACGAGCAGATCTCGCGCCGGTGCTCGTCCTTGCTCCACTGGTCGAAGACGGTCGTATAGAAGAAGCCCTCGGGCGCCTGCATGCGCACGAGGAAGTCAGCGCCGTGCAGCGCCTCGTCGACGATGCGCTCGTCGAGCCACTTCGACTGCGGCGGCAGGCGGTCGCGCCCGGCGAGCAGCGTCCACGTGACCAGCGGCGTCTGCTGCGGGTTCATGAAGTTGGCGTACGACAGGTGCGACAGGTACTTCGAGCAGTCGCCCGATGCGTCGTACCAGCCGCCGTGGACGTCGCGCGGCTCGCGGGTGTCGAGCAGCGGCGCGCGGCGGTCGGCGTCGTCGAACAGGCCGGTGCAGCGCTGCGACTTGAAGTAGTGGACGACGTCCGACAGCATCTGCGAGCCGAACAGCCCGCTCCCGATCTCGAAGGCCTGCGAGTGCACGGGCGGCCACGTGTTCTCGATCAGCACGTAGTAGCGGCCGGGGGTGGTGACGGCATCGAAGTCGGCGGCTGCGAAGTGGCGGTGCTTCCAGCCCGCGACGGGTGCCAGCGTCTGCAGGGTGCCGGTGTGGACGACGGCGCGCGTGGCCGCGTCGACGACCGCGAAGCCGTGCGCGGCGACCGGCTCGCCGAACTGCACGAGCGCGCGCTTGGCGCCGTTGGGGAGATAGCCGACGTGGTTCAGCAGGACTTGCATGGCGCTCACGCTGCGGTGCTCGAAGAGGTGGAAGAGGGCGACGCAGCGGAGGCCGGCACGGCACCGAAGCCGTGCTCGCCGAACCACAACCGCGCCGCGCCGAGCAGCCCCGCGTGGCGGCCCGCGCTCGCGAGCTCGATGTCGCACATGCGGTAGAACTCGGGCCGCAGCCGCAGGCGCATCTCGGCGCGCAGCTCCTGCAGGAAGGCCGGGCCGCGCGCAGTGATGCCGCCGCCGACGATCACGCGCGACGGGTTGAACGCGAACAGCAGGTTCGCGAGGCCGCTCGCGAGCAGGCCGAACCACTGCGCGACGAGCGCGCCCATCTCGGCGTCGCCGGCGTCGCGCGCGGCGAACACGGCTTCCGCGTCGTAGCCGCAACCGGGCCGCGCGCGTTCGGCCGCGGCCGCGAGCCCGCGCGGCGAGGCGTGGTCTTCCCACATCTTGCCGTCGATCATCATGTAGCCCCATTCGCCGGCCGCGCCGTTCGCGCCGCGGTAGAGGTGGCCGTCGATCACGATGCCGCCGCCGATGCCCGTGCCGAGCGTGAGCGCGAGGTAATGCGGCACGCCGGCGGCGGAGCCCGTCCAGCCCTCGGCGAGGGCGACGCAGTTGCCGTCGTTCTCGACGACGACCGGCAGCTGGAACGCGCTCTCGAACGACGCCTTGGGTGACTGCCCGAAGTAGCCCGAGATCGCCTCGACCGCGCCGACGAGCCGGCCCTCGCGCGCATCGATGATGCCCAGCGTCGAGAACGCGATGCCCGCCGGCGCGTGCTGCGCGACGAGCGGCTCGGCCACCGCGAGGAGCTGCGTGAGCAGCGCCTTGCCGTCGGGCGCGCTCTGCGTGGCGAGCTGGTCGACGAACAGCAGCTGGCCCTGCGCGTCGACGACGCCGTACTTGACCCAGGTGCCGCCGATGTCGAAGGCGAGCACGCGGGCGGGCGACGCGGAGGTCGGGAGATCAGGAGTCATGGAGTCGGAATCGGAATCGGGAAGTGAGGCCATGGCCGGTCCTAGCCTTTGACGGCGCCGGCCGCGAGGCCCTTGATGAACCAGCGCTGCGACGCGAAGAACGTGAGCAGCACCGGGATCACGCTGACGACGGCGGCGGCCATCATCAGGTCGTAGCGGGTGGCGTGCTGGCCCATGTACAGCCGCAGGCCGACGGGGACGGTCTGCACGTCCGGCGAGGACGTGAGCACCCAGGCGAAGAAGACCTCGTCCCACGCGAGCAGGAACACGAACGAGGCCGTGGCGACGAGGCCCGGCGTGCTGATCGGCAGCACCACGCGCACGAAGGCGCCGAAGCGCGAGCAGCCGTCGATCACGGCGGCGTCCTCGAGGTCGCGCGGGATCGACACGAAGAAGCCGCGCATGATCCAGATGCTGGCCGGCGTGAACATCGCGGAGTACAGGAAGATCATCCCGTGGTACGTGTTCATCATGGGGAAGCCGGCGTCGTCGATCTGGATGTACAGCATGTACAGCGGCAGGAAGAACAGCATGCCGGGGATCACCTGCGTCGTGCTCACGGCGACGCTGAACGGGTGGTTGCCGCGGAAGCGGAAGCGCGCGAGCGCGTACGCGGCCATGCTGGCGAGCACGGTGGAGATCAGCGTGGTGAAGCCGCAGATGACGAGGCTGTTGCGCAGGAACGAGAGGAAGTCGACGTCGACCCACATCTCGCGGTAGTTGCTCCAGTGCGGCGTGAAGCGCGCCTTCACCAGGTTGCCGGTGACGACGTCGTTGTAGTCCGACAGCGACGCGTAGACCATGAACGCGACCGGCGACAGCGTGAGCGCGACGATCGCCCACGTCAGCGCGTTCAGCGCGCGCTGGTTCCAGGCCGTGCGCGGGGAGAGCGGCCTACGCATCGCTGGTCATGCTCCTGCGGAACGTGCGCATCCACACGGCGACGAAGACGAGCATCACGGCCATCATCACGAACGACACGGCCGCGCCTTCCCCGAACCGCCAGTAGCTGAAGCTCTGGCGCGTGAGCAGCGGCATCAGCAGGTCGCCCCACTCGCCGGGATAGCCCGCGCCCTTGCCGAACATCATCGCGACGATGTTGTACGCGTAGATGTTGTCGATGATCTGGAACATCACCTGGATCACGATCACCGGCCACAGCGCGGGCAGCGTGACGTTGCGAAAGCGCTGCCACGCGTTCGCGCCGTCCAGGCGCGCGGCCTCGTAGAGCTCGTCGGGCACGGCCTGCAGCGCGGCGAGGAAGATCAGCATCAGCACGGGCCACGCGCGCCACACGGTGGGGATGACGATCGCGAAGAAGGTGTTGCCGCCGATCAGCCCGAACGGC
>JASLEM010000188.1 GCA_030151165.1 Burkholderiaceae bacterium | reverse complement strand
GAATATCGTGAGCAACAAAGGGCAACTCCTACAAGACCCCTTCCTGAACCTGCTGCGCAAGGAGCATGTTCCGGTGTCGATCTATCTGGTCAACGGCATCAAGCTGCAAGGCCATATCGAATCGTTTGACCAGTATGTGGTTCTGCTGCGCAACACCGTGACCCAGATGGTCTACAAGCACGCCATCTCGACGGTCGTGCCGGGTCGCGCGGTGAATTTCCATCCGGGTGACGCCGCCGAATGAGGCCTGGCTTCGCAGCAAGCCTGAGCCCGTCCGTCGTCCAGTCCCGTCCAGGTCCGGTGCGTTCGCATCGGCAGTGCGTTGAGCTCTGACACCTCCTCCGACGAGCGCGGGCCGCAGCAAGGCGGCTCGACGTTCGGAACGCCGCCGCGCGCGGTGCTGGTCGGTGTCGATTTCGGCCGCGGCGCGCCTTTCGACGCGTCCCTCGACGAACTCGCGCTGCTCGCGGAATCCGCGGGTGACATTCCCGTCGCCCGCGTCGTCGCGCGCCGCAAGGCCCCCGATCCGGCGCTGTTCGTCGGCAGCGGCAAGGCCGACGAGATCAAGGAGCTGGTGCTCGCCCACAACGCGCAGGGCGTGTTGTTCGACCAGGCCCTGTCGCCGGCGCAGCAGCGCAACCTCGAACGCCATCTCGGCGTGGGCGTGGCCGACCGCACGGCGCTGATCCTCGAGATCTTCGCCGCCCGCGCGAAGAGCCACGAAGGCAAGCTGCAGGTCGAGCTCGCGCGCCTGCAATACCTGTCGACGCGCCTCGTGCGGCGCTGGAGCCACCTGGAACGCCAGCAGGGCGGCACCGGCGTGCGCGGCGGCCCGGGCGAGACACAGATCGAGCTCGACCGGCGGATGATCGGCGACCGCATCAAGTCGGTGAAGGAGCGCCTGGTCAAGGTCAAGAAGCAGCGCCAGACGCAGCGCAAGTCGCGCGAGCGCAGTGGCACGTTCCGCGTCTCGCTGGTCGGCTACACGAATGCCGGCAAGTCGACGCTGTTCAACGCGCTGGTCAAGGCCAACGCGTATGCCGCCAATCAGCTGTTCGCGACGCTCGACACCACCACGCGCTCGATGTACCTGGGCGAGGTGGAGCAGTCGATCTCGGTCTCGGACACCGTCGGCTTCATCCGCGACCTGCCGCACAAGCTCGTCGAGGCGTTCCGCGCGACGCTGCAGGAGGCCGCCGAGGCCGACCTGCTGCTGCACGTGATCGACGCGTCGAGCCCGGTGCTGCAGGAGCAGCGCGACGAGGTCGAGCGCGTGCTGGCCGAAATCGGCGCGTCCGACGTGCCGCAGATCCTCGTCTACAACAAGCTCGACCGCCTCGACGCCACCCAGCGCCCCGAGGTGCTGGCCGACGTGATCGAGGGCGAGATGGGCGTGCGCACCCCGCGCGTCTTCGTCAGCGCGCTCGATGGCGAGGGCCTGGGCGCGTTGCGCGCAGCGATCGCCGAGGCGCTGGTCGCGAGCCAGAACGCGCCCGCCGAGGACTTCGAGCGCGACGCGCGCTTCCGCCCGCTCGAGAGCGATGACAATGACGCCGGAGACGCTGCCGGCCGCGACGGCGCGGCGGACGGCGACAATGCCGAGCACGACGACGAACGCCACGACGACGAAGACGACTCGAAGGATTCGTTTTCATCCCCACCTTCTGCCGCATGAACATGCCTGAGAACACCCACCCGTCCTCATCGCCGAACGTGCCCGGCCGCCGCGCGCTGCTGCGCAAGGCCTTCGGCCGCCTGCTCGCCCAGGGCCAGGACGGCGGCCCGCCCGACATCGACGAGATGTGGCGCGACTTCACCCGCAAGGTGTCGAACTTCCTCGGCTTCTCGAAGAAGGGGAGCGATCCGGGCAACGGCGGCTTCCAGCCGGATGCGAAGAGCGCGGGCATCGGCGCGGCGGTGGTCGTCGCGATCGTCGTCGTGGTCTGGCTGTTCAGCGGCTCGTTCATCGTGCAGGAAGGCCAGCAGTCGGTCGTCACGACCTTCGGCCGCTACAGCCACACCGTGGACGCCGGCTGGGGCTGGCACTGGCCGTATCCGATCCAGAGCCAGGAGACGATCAACTTCACGCAGCAGCGCACCGTGGAGATCGGCGGCCCGAACATCTCGTCGGCCACCGGCCTGCGCGACTCGGGCATGCTGACGCAGGACGAGAACATCGTCGACATCCGCTTCAACGTGAAGTACGTGCTGAAGAACGCGCGCGACTTCCTGTACGAGAACGACCGCCCCGACACCTCCGTCGTGCAGGCGGCCGAATCGGCGGTGCGCGAGATCGTCGGCGGCAGCCCGATCGACTCCGTCCTGTACGAGCAGCGCAACGACCTCGCGCGCAAGCTCATGACGTCCATCCAGTCGCAGCTCGACCGCCTCAAGGCCGGCATCCTGATCGTCTCGGTGAACGTCGAGTCGGTGCAGCCGCCCGAGCAGGTGGCGTCGGCGTTCAACGACGTCGTCACCGCCGGCGTCGACCGCGACCGCCTGAAGAACGAAGGCCAGGCCTACGCGAGCAACGTGATCCCGAAGGCGCAGGGCGACGCCGCGCGCCTGCGCGAGGACGCGCTCGGCTACAAGGCGCGCGTCGTCGGCGCCGCCGAGGGCGACTCCGACCGCTTCAAGGCGATCTACGCCGAGTACCAGAAGGCGCCGGCCGTGACGCGCGACCGCATGTACATCGACACGATGACGGAGGTCTTCTCCAACGTCACCAAGGTGCTGGTCGACACGCACGGCGGCACGAACCTGATCCAGCTGCCGATCGACAAGATCGTGCAGGCCGCCGGGGCCAACGCGCCCGCCGCGCCGCCTGCGCAGCCGGCCGCGGGCAGCACGCCCGGCACCGACGCCTCGGCCACCACCACGGTCCCCGTGACCATCGATCCCCGCTCGCGCGACAACACGCGCTCGCGTGATCGCGACGGCCGTTGAGGAGCGCCGCCATGAACCGAATCTTCATGACCGTCGTCGTCGTCCTGCTGGTGCTGATCGCCGCGTCGTCGTCGCTGTTCGTCGTCGACCAGCGCCAGATCGCGGTCGTCAAGACACTGGGCGAGATCAAGGACAAGGACGTCATCACCGACCCCGGCCTGCACTTCAACGTGCCGCTGGTACAGACCGTCGCCTTGCTCGACCGCCGCGTGCAGACGCTCGTGAGCCCCGAGCCGCGCGCCAGCTTCACGCAGGAGAAGAAGAGCCTGGTGGTCGACTGGCTGGTGAAGTGGCGCATCAGCGACCCGCGCCAGTACATCCGCAACAACGGCGTCGAGCAGCGCAACCTCGAGAACGGCCTGACCGCCGTCGTGCAGGCCGCGTTCAACGAGGAGATCACCAAGCACACCGTGCGCGGCGTGCTCTCCGACGATCGCGCCAAGATCATGCAGAACGTGCAGACGAGCCTCGCCGGCGTGGTCAAGACCTTCGGCATCGAGATCGTCGACGTGCGCGTGAAGCGGGTCGACTTCGTCGCCGACATCACCGACTCCGTCTACAAGCGCATGATCTCCGAGCGCACGCAGGTCGCCAACGGGCTGCGCGCCGAGGGCGAGGCGCAGAAGGAGCAGATCCGCGCCGATGCCGACAAGCAACGCTCGGTGATCATCGCCCAGGCCACGCTCGACGCGCAGAAGACCAAGGGCGATGCCGACGCGCAGGCGACGTCGCTGTACGCCGACGCGTTCGGCCGCGACCCGAAGTTCGCGTCGTTCTACCGCAACCTGCAGGCCTACCGCTCGACCTTCCACGACAAGTCCGACGTCATGGTGGTCGACTCGGGCAGCGAGTTCTTCAAGGCCATGCGGGGCACCGGCGACGTCGGCGGCGACGCCACGGCCGCGCCGCGCAAGCGCTGACGTCGGCGCGAGCGGGCGCGGGCGCGCCGTCGATCGGCGGCGCCGTGCCTGCGGCAGGGCGGTCGGCGAACGGCGCCGCGCCGGTACCGCGAATCGCACCGGAAGTTGCACCCGGACCGGGCATCCGGGCCCGGGCGGCCTGTGCATCGTCGTGCGGAACCCCCAGGTGCGGGGCAGGCCGAGAAACATTCGTGCGACCGCCGGCGACCACATCGGTACAATGCCGGTTTTAACCCCCTCAGCATTCTCATGACGTCTGCTTGGCTCCTGCCCGAGCACATCGCCGATGTCCTGCCGTCCGAAGCGCGGCGCATCGAGGAATTGCGGCGCAAGCTGCTCGATCTGGCCC
>JASLEM010000169.1 GCA_030151165.1 Burkholderiaceae bacterium | reverse complement strand
GTTCTGCTACATTCCGTTTCGGACGATGTGCGTGAGCATATTGTCCCCTGCTTTTCCTCCCTGAGCAGGTGCCTTGCGTGATGACAGCGTCAAGGCTTTGCAGCCTCGGTCGTCCCTCGTGGATGCCGGGGCTCTTTCTTGTCACTCCATATGCCCGCGCGGCATATTTCACGAGTCGGCGAGAGGCGTCGGCGGCGGCCGGGCGAGCGCCGCCGACGCTAACCACCTGTTGCAGCGGCGGCCCGCCGCATCGCGAATCGGCGATGCATCCAGTGACCTTTCGTGGGGGCTGGCACACGGCGCCGTGCAAGGGTCGCCGCACATAATGACCGGATGCACAGCGGTTATCTCTGGGTCAAGGCCTTCCACATCGTCTTCGTCTCGAGCTGGTTCGCCGGCTTGTTCTACCTCCCGCGGATCTTCGTCAACCTGGCGCAGGTGCCGAGCGACAGCCACGCCGAGCGCGAGCGCCTGCTGCTGATGGCGCGCAAGCTGTATCGCTTCTCGAGCTTCCTGATGGTCGGCGCGATCGGCCTGGGCCTCGTGCTGTGGCTGGGCTACGGCATCGGCATGGGGCCGGGCAACCACTGGCTGCACGCGAAGCTGCTGCTGGTGCTCCTCGCGATCGGCTACCACCACAAGTGCCGCGGCCTGCTGCGCAGCTTCGAGAAGCTCGAGAACCGGCAGCGCGAGCGCTGGTTCCGCTTCTTCAACGAAGCCGCGGTGCTGCTGTTCGCGGCGATCGTGGTGCTCGTGGTCGTCAAGCCGTTCTGAGCCGGGCCGGCGCGTCGACGCGATGGACAAAACGACCCGCGCCGCGGCACGCATCCCGCGCACGCCCGCGCCGGTGCGCGTCGGCGCGCACGAGAGTTCCGCGCTGACGCTGGCCCTCGTGTTCGCGGGGCTGGTGATCTATGCGAGCCTGTACCCGTTCACCGGCTGGACCTGGCCCGCGGGGCAGCCGCTGTCGGCGCTGCTCGTGCTGAAGTGGCCGCACTATCACGGCAGCTTCGACGACTGGTCGAACTTCGTCGGCTACATGCCGCTCGGCGCGCTGGTCTACGCGAGCGCATTGCGCCGCGGCCGCGGCGAGCTCGGCGCCGGCGTGCTGGCCTGCGTGCTGCCGGCGGCGTTGTCGTGGGCGATGGAGTTCACGCAGCACTTCCTGCCGGGGCGCGTGTCCTCGCTGATGGACTGGACGCTCAACTCGCTCGGCGCCTGCGCCGGCGTGAGCCTCGCGATCGCGGTGCACGCCGGCGGCGCGGGCGTGCGGTGGTCGACGGTGCGCGAGCGCTGGTTCCTGCCGCACAGCGGCTTCTTCATCGCGTTGCTGGTGCTGTGGCCCGTGGGCTTCCTGTTCCCGAGCCCGATCCCGTTCGGCCAGGGCGTGTCGTGGGAGCGCCTGCAGGAGGTCGCGTACGACGCGCTGTCCGACCACCCGTTGAGCCCGTACTTCGACTGGCTCTGGGCCAGCCTCGGCGAGACGAGCCCGCCGATGTCGAAGGCGGCCGAAGGTCTCGGCATCGCGCTGGGCCTGCTCGGCCCGTGCCTCGTCGCGTTCTCGGTGACGCGGCGCGGCTGGCGGCGCGCGGCGCTGGTGCCGGTCGCGGTGGCCGCGGGGCTGGGCGCGAACACGTTGTCGGCCGCGCTCAACTTCGGGCCGGTGCACGCGCTGAGCTGGATCACGTCGGCGGTGCCGATCGCGCTCGCGTTCGGCGCGGCGCTGGCGCTCGCGTGCGTGATGCTCGGGCCGCGCGCGGCCGCGGCGCTCGGGCTGGTCGCGCTGTCGGTGCAGGTGGCGCTCGTCGCGGAGGCGCCGTCGGACCCGTACTACGCCGACAGCCTGCAGCTGTGGGAACAGGGCCGCTTCATCCATTTCCACGGGCTCGCGCAATGGGTCGGCTGGCTGTGGCCGTTCGTGGCCGGCATCGCGCTGTTCAACCGGCTGGTGGGCAGCGATCCGTCGCGAAGGGCGTGAGCGTGAACGCGGACGCCGGTCGCGCACGCATCCTGCGCGCGGCCCCGTCTGACAGGTCGGACGATCTCGCGGAGGTACGATCGGTGCCGCACATCGCCGCGCCCGACCGGATATTTCGCATCGTGACAAACCCTCCGTACTACAAGCACCACATCTTCTTCTGCCTCAACGAGCGGGCGAAGGGCGAGGACAGCTGCATGCGCGTCGGCGCGCAGGAGGGCTTCGACCACTGCAAGTCGCGCGTGAAGTCCGAGAAGCTCGCCGGCCCCGGTGGCGTGCGCGTGAACAAGGCGGGTTGCCTCGACCGCTGCGCCGGCGGCCCCGTCGCCGTGGTCTATCCCGAAGGCACCTGGTACACGTTCGTCGACAAGCACGACATCGACGAGATCGTCGACTCCCACCTCGTCGGCGGCAAGCCCGTCGAACGGCTGCTGCTGCCCCCCGACGTCGGCCGTTGACCGGCCGTCCCGACACCATGAACTCATTCACCAAGCGCGGCGAGATCGCCGGGCCGGCGGGGCGCTTGAGCGTCGCCGTCGACACCATCACCGACGTCACGCAGCGCGGCCTCGCGGTGCTGTGCCATCCGAACCCGCAGCAGGGCGGGACGATGGACAACAAGGTCGTCACGACGCTCGCCCGGGCGCTGACGCAGCGCGGCTGGCGCGTCGTGCGCTTCAACTACCGCGGCGTCGGCGGCTCCGAAGGCGCGTGGGATCACGGCGTCGGCGAGACCGACGATGCGCTCGCGGTGATCGCGGCGCACCGCGTCGCCGGCGAGCCGCTGATCCTCGGCGGCTTCTCGTTCGGCGGCTTCATCGCGGCGAGCGCGGCGGCGAAGCTGCCGGAGGCCGAACGGCCCCAGCGGATGGTGCTCGTCGCGCCGTCCACGCAGGTCAACACGCCGCCGCCGGTGCCGCCCGAGACGCTCGTGATCCACGGCGAGGCCGACGACGTCGTGCCGCTGTCGTCCACGATGGACTGGGCGCGCCCGCAGGCGTTGCCGGTCGTCGTCGTGCCCGGCGCTGGGCACTTCTTCCATGGACAGTTGACGCTGCTGAAGGCGCTGGTGCTCCGAAACTTTGCCGATTGAGTTCGGCGCCGCCGTGAAAAAAGCATTGACGTTCCTGGGCCTGGCCACGGCCGCGCTCGCCGCCTTCGCCCAGGCGCTGCCCGTGCCGGAGGTCGCCGCGCGCGAGTACGTGCTGGTCGACATGAACGCGGGCCAGACGCTCGCGGAGCGCGCCGCCGACACGCCCGTCGACCCCGCGTCGCTGACGACGCTGATGACGGCGTACCTCGCGTTCGTCGCGCTGCACGACCACAGGATCGCCCTCGACCAGAAGATCCCGGTCTCGGCGCGCGCGCTGGCCGAACGCAAGGGCGGCGGCTCGCTGATGTACATCGACACGACGATGACCCCGACCGTGGACGAGCTGCTGCAAGGCCTGGTCGTCGACTCCGGCAACGACGCCGCGGTGGCGCTCGCCGAGGCCGTGGGCGGCAGCGTCGACGGCTTCGTCGGCATGATGAACCGGCAGGCGCAGGCATGGGGCCTGAAGAACACGACGTTCAGGAACGTGACCGGCCTCACCGAGGCGGGCCACCGCAGCACGCCGCGCGACATGACGGCGGTCGCGATGCACGTCATCCGCGACTACCCCGAGTACTACCACTACTACGCGCAGCGCGACTTCAAGTTCAACAACATCCGCCAGGACAACCGCAACCTGCTGCTGCAGCGCGATCCGAGCGTCGACGGCATGAAGACCGCCTTCACCGACGCCGCCGGCTACGGCCTGCTGGCGAGCGCGCAGCGCGAATTCCCGAACGGCCAGCGCCGGCTGATCGCGATCGTGATGGGCGCGGACTCGATCCAGTCTCGCGCCAACGAGACGCAGAAGCTGCTGAACTGGGGCTTCACGGCCTTCGACGACGTCCGCCTCGTCGAGGCCGGCAAGGCCGTCGCGACGGTGCCGGTGTGGAAGGGCCGCCAGGCGCAGGTCGGCATCGGCAGCGCGCAGGCGATCTACGTCGCGGTGCCCAAGGGCGAAGGCGATCACCTGAAGACGCAGATCGAGCGCACCGACCCGCTGGTCGCGCCGCTCGCGAAGGACCAGCGCGTCGGCTCGCTCAAGGTGACGACGGCGTCCGGCACCGCGATTGCCGCGATACCCCTCACCGTGCTCGAGCCCGTGCCCACGGCCGGCCTGTTCGGCCGCGCATGGGATGCGGTCCGGCTCTGGATCAAGTAATCTCAGGGCCACGCTCGACGACGCCGGCCGCGTCGTGCAGTTTCAGGAGCTTCCGATCATGACTGCCTCGCCCTTGCCAGACACCTTGTGCTACCTCGACGGCGACTACCTGCCGTTGAACCAGGCCAAGGTGTCGGTGATGGATCGCGGCTTCCTCTTCGGCGACGGCGCCTACGAGTCGATCCCGGTCTATGACCGCCGCCTGTTCCGCTTCGACGACCACCTGGCGCGCCTCGAGCGCAGCCTCGGCAAGCTGGGCATCGAGACCGACTTCGACCGCGAGACCTGGCTCGGCCGGCTGCGCAAGGTGATCGCCGCGTACCCCGTGGGCGACCAGCTGCTGTACATCCAGGTCACGCGCGGCGTCGCGCTGCGGTCGCACGTGGTGCCCGACGATCTCGAGCCCACGGTCTTCGTCACGACCAGCGAGCGCACGCTGCCCACGCCGGCGCAGCGGCTGCAGGGCCTGTCATGCGTCGGCGCGCGCGACTTCCGCTGGCAGCGCGGCGACATCAAGAGCACGTCGCTGCTGGGCAACGTGCTGGCGCGCAAGATCTCCGCCGACCAGGGCGCCGACGAGACGATCCTGCTGCGCGACGACGGCCCCGCCGGCCCGTGGCTGACGGAAGGCTCGTCGAGCAACGTCTGGATCGTCCAGGAAGGCGCGCTGCTCGGGCCGGTGCCCGACGAGCACGTGCTGCAGGGCGTGCGCATCGAGCTGCTGCGCGAGCTGTGCGAAGAGACCGATATCGCGTTCAACCTGCGGCCGATCAGCGAGGCCGACGTCCGCGCGGCCGACGAAGTGTTGCTAAGCTCGGCGTCGAAGGAAATCATCGCCGTGACTCGCCTGGACGGCGAGGACGTCGGCCACGGCGCGCTGCGCGGTCGACCGGGTCCGGTTTATGCCCGTCTGCACGAGGCTTACCAGCGCGCGATCCAGTCGCAATCCATCTGATAAAGCCACCATGCACGAGATTCCGCCCGAACAATCGCTGATCGAATACCCCAGCGCGTTTCCCATCAAGGTGATGGGCCCGCACGCCGAGGGCTTCGTCGATGCGATCGTCATGGTTGCGAAGCAGTTCGATCCCGGCTTCGACGCCGCGACGGTAGAGACCAGACCCAGCAAGGGGGGTAATTACCTGGGCATCACGATCACGGTCACAGCCACCAGCCGCCCGCAGTTGGACGAGTTGTACCGGACATTGACCACGCACCCGATGGTCAAGATCGTTCTGTGATGATCCAGGAGGGGAAGCGACTCTCAGAGGCTTCATGCATCTCACCCGAAACGAGACCGAAAAATGCGTCATGGCACGCATCGTTCGGCAGAAAAAGCTACATCAGAAGAACTTCACGCTGAAGCAGTTCGGCACGTGGACGAAGGCCGAGGCTGCCGCGAAGAAGTGGGTCAAGGCGACTCTGCTCGAACTGCCGCCGCCGATCGGCATGAAAAACCGGATGACCACCCGCAACACGTCGGGCGTGGTCGGCGTGCGCCTCGTGCACGCGGTTCGCCGGCGGGAGGACAAGGAATATCCGGACTGGCGCTGGATCGCCTTCTGGCCCGGCTGCCCGCATTCGGGCGGCATCGGCTGGTCGGTCAACAAGTACGGCGACGAGCGCGCGTTCGTCAACGCCTGCCTGGCGCGCAAGCTGGAGAGCGTCGACCGCGACGCGATTGACGCCGAGTACGAGCAGTTCAAGCCGACCCGCGACTACAAGCGCCTGCTGAAGCTGAAGCAGATCACGCCCGAGTGACGCGGCGAGAGACCGCGCCGACCGCGGTGCGCGGCCGCGTGGCCGTAACATCGCGGCCATGACTTTCCCGACGGCGCTCCCCGCCGCGGCCGCCCACGAGCTCGCCGCCCCTTCAGCCTCGCCCGTGCTGCGCCTGCGCGGGCGTGTCGACTACGAGGCGACCGTCGACGAGATGAAGGCGTTCACGGCGGCCCGCGACGCCGGCACGCCCGACGAGATCTGGGTCGTCGAGCATGCGCCGGTCTACACGCAGGGCCTGGCCGGCAAGGCCGAGCACGTGCTGGCGCCGGGCGACATCCCCATCGTGCAGACCAACCGCGGCGGCCAGGTGACGTACCACGGGCCCGGACAGGTGGTCGCCTATCCGCTGATCGACCTGCGGCGCCATGGCATCTTCGTCAAGGAATTCGTCTACCGGCTCGAGGAAGTGGTGCTGCGCACGCTGGCCGACGTCGGCGTCACCGGCCACCGCGTCGGCGGCGCGCCGGGCATCTACGTCAGACTGGACGACCCGTTCGGGCACGGCGCCCTGACCGGGCCGCGACCGGCGGACGACCCCTTCCGCGGACTCGGGAAGATCGCCGCGCTCGGTGTCAAAGTAAGCAATCACTGCACGTATCACGGCGTCGCGCTCAACGTCGCGATGGACCTGCAACCCTTCGAGCGCATCAACCCCTGCGGATATGCCGGGCTGAGGACGGTCGATCTCGCTACACTCGGGGTCATTGCTGACTGGGCGACCGTGGCCGACGCGCTGGGCCGCCGCCTCGCGACGCAGTTCACCCGTTGAGCGCCTCGGCGCTCGTCCGGACGGACGTCGCCGCGCCGGTCGGGGCTTTTTCGCGCTGCCTGACCAAGGCGACGCCGCACAAGAATGTCCACTGAATCGAACCTCCCTGTCGTCGAGACGCCCGCGTATGACGCGAGCGCGAAGCAGAAGTCCCACGCGAAGACCTCGCGCATTCCGATCAAGATCGTTCCCGCGGAAATCCTGAAGAAGCCGGACTGGATCCGCGTGCGCGCGGCGCTGCCGTCGAGCCGCTTCTACGAGATCAAGCAGATCCTGCGCGAGCACAACCTGCACACGGTTTGCGAGGAGGCGTCCTGCCCGAACATCGGCGAGTGCTTCGGCAAGGGCACGGCCACGTTCATGATCATGGGCGACAAGTGCACGCGGCGCTGCCCCTTCTGCGACGTCGGCCACGGCCGGCCCGACCCGCTCGACCCCGAGGAGCCGATCAACCTCGCGCGCACGATCGCCGCGCTGAAGCTGACCTACGTCGTCATCACCAGCGTCGACCGCGACGACCTGCGCGACGGCGGCGCCGGCCACTTCGTCGAGTGCATCCGCCAGATCCGCGAGCTCTCGCCGCAGACGCGCATCGAGATCCTCGTGCCCGACTTCCGCGGCCGCGACGAGCGCGCGCTCGAGATCCTGAAGGCCGCGCCGCCCGACGTGATGAACCACAACCTCGAGACCGCGCCGCGCCTGTACAAGCAGGCGCGCCCCGGCAGCGACTACCAGTTCAGCCTCAACCTGCTGAAGAAGTTCAAGGCGCTGCACCCGGACGTCCCGACCAAGAGCGGCATCATGGTCGGCCTCGGCGAGACCGACGAGGAGATCCTCGAGGTGATGCGCGACATGCGCGCGCACGACATCGACATGATCACGATCGGCCAGTACCTCGCGCCGTCGGGCCATCACCTGCCGGTCGCGCGCTACGTGCACCCGGACACCTTCGCGATGTTCGAGCAGAAGGCCATCGAGATGGGCTTCAGCCACGCCGCCGTCGGCGCGATGGTGCGTTCGAGCTATCACGCGGACAAGCAGGCCGAGCACGCCGGTGTGCCGATCGACCTGCCGCGCGTCGCGGCCAAGCCGGCGGCCTGAGCCCCGGCTTCCGTCACTCGGCGAGCAGCGCGCCGACCCGTTTCTCGAGGTCGGCGAAATCGGTCTCGCCGATCCAGCGCGCGACGACCTGGCCGCGCTTGTCGATCAGCAGCGACGTCGGCGTGAACCTGATGTCGCCGAAGCTCGCGGCGACTTCGCCGGTGACGTCCGCCACGACGCCGAACGGCAGCGCGCGGGCCTTCGCGAAGTCGGACACCAGCAGCGGCGGGTCGTAGCTCATCGCGACGGCGAGGGTGTCGAACCCGCGTGGCGACAGCTTGCGCCACGTCTGCGCGAGGCGCGGCATCTCGGCGACGCAGGGCGCGCAATCGGTTGCCCAGAAGTTCACGAGCACGACGTGGCCGTGCAACGAGGCCAGGTCGCTTTTCCTGCCATCGAGGAATGTGTAGCTGACCGAGGGCGCCGGGGTCGTCCGGGAGCAGGCGCTTAGCGTTAGCATGGGCAGCGCCATCCCGGCCACCGTCGCAGCAGCGAGCGGGGCAGCGAGGACGAACGTGCGCATCAATTTCATCGGAGACCCGTCATGCAACGACGCCAGTTTACGTCCTCGGTCGCCACGCTTGTCCTGGCGCAGACCGCCTGCTTCGCGCTGCTCGCGCGCGCCGGCGACGCGTTCGCCCTCGGCGAGAGCGAGGCCGCCTCGGGCGTGCGCGAGGCGATCGAGCGCGGCGCCGACACGGCCGTCTCGCTGCTCGGCAGGCCCGGCGGCTTCATGGACAACCCGCAGGTCAAGATCCCGTTGCCGGGCGCGTTGAACAGCGCCGCGGGCATGCTGCGCTCGATCGGCCAGGGCGCGAAGGTCGACGAGCTGATCTCGTCGATGAACCACGCCGCGGAGTCCGCGGTGCCCGAGGCGAAGCCCTTGCTGGTCAACGCGGTCAAGTCGATGTCGGTCGAGGACGCGCTGAAGCTCGTGCACGGCGGCGACACCTCGGTGACCCAGTTCTTCGAGGCCAAGACGCGCAAGCCGCTCAACGAGAAGTTCCTGCCCATCGTGACCACGGAGACGGAGAAGGTCTCGCTCACCGCGAAGTACAACGCGGTCGCGGGCAAGGGCTCGATGTTCGGCCTGGTCAAGCCGGAGGACGCGAACGTGGAGCAGTACGTGACGCGCAAGGCGCTCGACGGCCTGTACCTGATGATCGGCCAGGAGGAGAAGAAGATCCGCGCCGACCCCGTGGGCACGGGCAGCGCGCTGCTGAAGGCGGTCTTCGGCTGACGTCGCTCCGCGCGCGCGTGCGTCAGAGCGTGCGCGAGAGCTCGAAGATCAGCGCCGACGGCAGCGACTGCATGATCGCGTCGCGGCCCAGGCACGCGCGCTGGCCGGCGTTCTGCGTCGACAGCTGCATCGCGTTGCCTTCGGCCGCGATCTCGATGAAGACGAAATTCGGCATCTCGGCCAGGATGTTCGAGCGCAGGCGCTGGAAGCGGTCGTTCACGAGCACGGACTCGAAGATGATCGCGTGCGGCAGCGCGTCGCGGCAGAACTCCTCGGCTTCCTCGACGGTGTTGACGAAGTCGACGAGCAGGCCCATGTGGCGGATCGACTCGCGCACCAGCGAGCGCACCTCGCGCCCGCCGCACACCACCAGCACGTGGCTGCCGGCGAGCGGCTTGGAGTTGTCGGAGACGCCGAAGCCCTGGTCGATCTCGACGACGCTGACCCCTTCGATCTGCTCGTTGATCGTGCGCGGGAATTCGAGCGTCAGCGTCGTGTCGTTGTCGGACACCACGCGGTCCATCACGAGGCTCAGCGTCCACGCGATCTGCTGCACGAGGCGCCAGGCCATCGAGTCGAGCGCGGGTTGCGGCGTCGCGGGCGCCTGGTCCTCGCAGGCGTGGGCGAAGCGGCAGCTCAGGCGTGCATAGGGCGGCCAGGCCTTGATGTCGAGCTTGAACTCGATGCTCGACTTGGCGAGATCGAGGCCCCAGTCGACGACGGCCTGCAGCAGCGCGTAGAGCAGCGTCGCGTCGACGACGACCTCGGCCGGCTTCAGCGCCTGGTTGATCTCGATCTGGCGCGTGCTGGCTTCGCGGCCGCGCTGCAGCAGCACCTCGCGCAGCATCTGCGTGACGCTGACCTGCTCCGGCGACTGCCGGATGCGGCCCGATGCGAAGCGCGCGAGCTGCTGGCCGATCATCCCGGCGCGGCGGGCGCGCTCGATCTCCTCGCGCAGCATGCGCAGGCCGGCGCGGTCGATCTTGCCGGTGGTCGCGAGCACGGTCACGCGCTCGAGCGCGCTCGACAAAGGCAGGCCGACCTCGCTGCCGATCTGGCTGATGATCTCGCGCCAGTGGACTTCATCGGGTTCGAGGCGCGGAAGGTCGTTCACCGAATCGGTCATGATCGGAAAGCTGGAAGTCATTGTCATTGTCATGTCGAACCCTCCATTTCCGCCGGGCAGAGCCCCGCGAAAATCCCATTGTGCTCCGGTTGGCGTGCCGGTTACAAATTGTCGCGTATTGCCGGAGGAAGGCGGCCATATTGCCCACCGATCTGCTGCTGAACCATCCCCAATGAGGGGGTCTGGCAGCACGTAACAAGCTGTGAATGCGCATGATGCCGCGATGCCTGCCGAAGTGAAATCAGAGACACCCCTTCCCGCCATTGGGGGATGCCGCGACCGCCGATCGCGCAAGGCGCTGGCGCTTGTCGCGTGGCCCACGCTGGCCGCGGCCGTCGCCTGCGTGCCCGCTTTCGACTGGCGCTCGGTGCGACTGCCCGAGACACAGCTCGTCGCCCAGCTGCCGTGCCGCCCCGGCCGGTTCCAGCGCGAGATGGTCGTGGCCGGCGCACCGCTGAAGCTGTTCATGCTGTCGTGCGAGGCGGGCGGCGTGACGTACGGCGTCGCGACGGCGGAGGTCGGCGATGCTGCGCGGGTGGAGGCGACGCTCGCCGAGCTCGCCGCCGGCGCGCGCACGGCGCTGCGCGCGCGCGATGCTGAATTCGCTTCGTTCAAGCTGGCGGGTGCGACGCCGTTTCAGGGCAACGTGAGCGCTCGCCTGCGCGGCATGCGGCCGGATGGTGCGACCGCCGAAGAATCGCTGCGGCTCTTCGCGCGTGGCACCCGCGTCTTCCAGGTCAACGCGATCGGCCCGGCGTTGCCGGAGGCCGTGGTCAAGCCGTTCGAGGACGAGCTCCGCTTCGACCTGGAAAATCCGCCGGCCGACCCCAGCTAGGACGGGTGGCGGACGCGGTTTCCAACGTAAACGCGCGGGAAGTTGTGCAATTCGGCCACGATTTCCGGACGAGAACCGGTGGCAGTTGCCCGTGCGCTAGGTTCGGCGCGCGCGAAGGCCGATAATCGTCTGTTTGCGTTGCTTCACGACGCTCGGGTTTCAGACGTGGCCGCTGTTCTGTTGATCGCTCATGCTCCGCTCGCTTCGGCCTTGCAGGCCGTCGCGGGCCATTGCTTTGCGGAAAAAGGCCACCTGTTCGAGGCCGTCGACGTGGATCCGTCGATGTCGGCCGACGCGGTCGAATCGCTCGCGCGCCAGGCGATCGCGCGGCTCGACGAGCCCGAAGTCCTGATCCTGACCGACGTCTTCGGCGCGACGCCCTGCAACGTCGCGCAACGGCTGGCGGACGGCGTGGCGACGCGCGTCGTCGCCGGCGTCAACGTGCCGATGCTGTGGCGCTCGCTGTGCTACCTTGCCGAGCCGCTCGACGCGCTCGTCGCCCGCGCCGTCGCGGGTGCGACGCAGGGCGTGATGCAGGTGGCGCACACGCGTCCGCAGAACCAGACCCAAACTCCGCCCTCGAATGATCCGAACAACTCTTGTCATCAGCAATAAGCTGGGCCTTCACGCCCGCGCCTCCGCCAAGCTCACGAAGCTGGCGACGAGCTTCCAGTGCGAGGTGTTCATGAGCCGCAACGGCCGGCGAGTGAACGCCAAGAGCATCATGGGCATCATGATGCTGGCGGCCGGGCTGGGCGCGGAAGTCGAGCTGGAGACCGAGGGCACCGACGAGCAGCAGGCGTCGGACGCGATCGCCGCGCTGGTCAACGACAAGTTCGGCGAAGGCCAGTAACGCGTCTGCGCACCGACCGTCGGCGAGCCCGCTCGTCAGGCGGGCATGAAGTGGCGGCGATAGCGCTCGGGCATGTCGGCGACGCGGGTCAGCAGCGGCAGGTCGGCCGTATTGAATTCCGGATCCCACGCCGGCGCGCCCAGCACCTTCGCGCCGAGACGCAGGTAGCCCTTGATCAGCGCGGGCGGCTCGACGGCCAGGCCCTGCTCCAGGTCGTCGACCGGCAGCGGCACGCGCGGACGAACCTGGCATTCGACGCCGGCGAGATGTGTCTCGCGCAGACGCGCCCACAGGCTGGCCGCGCAATGGCCGCCGTCGCGCATCGAGATGCTCGCGCAACCGATCACCGTCTCCATCTCGTTGGCGTGCATGAACTGGGCGAGCGCGGCCCACAGCGCGAGGATCACGCCACCGGCGCGGTGGTCCGCATGGACGCAGCTGCGTCCGAGCTCGACCATGCGGTCGCGCAGCGGGCGCAGGCGCGTCAGGTCGAATTCGGTGTCGCTGTAGAAGCTGCCGGCGCGGCGCGCGGCGCTCGGGGTCAGCACGCGGTAGGTGCCGACGACCTGGCCCGGCTCGTCGTTCTGCGGGGCGGTGCGCACGATGAGGTGCTCGCAGAATTCGTCGAACACGTCGATGTCGTGGCCGGCCGGCGCGCCGGTCAGCGGCGTCGGGCGGGCGCCCATCTCGTCGACGAAGACCTGGTGGCGCAGGCGCTGCGCGGCGCGGACGTCGTCCAGGTGGCGCGCCCAGACCACTTCGAGCGCGGGCGCGACGTGCGACCGCTGAGAGCGTCCGGCGGGGCGGTCGGGCCGGCGCAGGCCATCCAGCGCAGAGGCCTTGGGTGAGGACATCGCGTCCTGCACATCGTTCATTGGAGTTCTCCCATCTATACGGGGGAATGGTCCCGGGTGGCCGTGACGACGCCATGAAGCGGCGATGACGCCGGAATGACAGCCCGCGGCCCCTGCCGCGACCGCGAACCCGTCCGAAACCCGCTCATCCGCGCGCGGCGAACCGCCGCCTTGCTGCTACATTGACATTCGAGCCCGCCGGGCCGCCTGTCAGCGGTATCCATCCGCGGCAGTCGTCGTGTCGGCGCGTGGCTTCCGGAGGTCGGTTCTCGTGAGCATTCAGGTGTTCGGTCTGCCCGTGTCGCGCGGCGTCGCGATCGGTCGTGCGGTGCTGGTGGCATCGAGCCGCGTCGACGTCGCGCACTATTTCATCGAGGCCTCGCTGATCGAGGCCGAGGTGCAGCGCCTGCGCGCGGCGCGCGACCTGGTCGTGCGCGAACTCACGGCGCTGAAGGAGGACGTGCCGGAGGACGCGCACGACGAGCTCGTCGCGCTGCTCGACGTCCACCTGATGCTGCTGCAGGACGACACGCTCTCCGAGGCGACGCGGCAATGGATCGTCGAGCGCCACTACAACGCCGAATGGGCGCTGTCGTCGCAGCTGGAGGTCATCGCGCGGCAGTTCGACGAGATGGAGGACGAGTACCTGCGCGACCGCAAGGGCGACCTCGAGCAGGTCGTCGAGCGCGTCATCGCGGCGCTGGGGCGGCTCGCGGGCGACTCGTTTGCCGAACCGCCTGCGCATTCACCGCGCGATTTTGCCGGCGAGGATCCACTGGTGCTCGTGGCCAACGACATCGCGCCGGCCGACATGCTCAAGTTCCGGCGCAGCGTTTTCACGGGCTTCGTGACCGACGTCGGCGGGCGAAACTCCCACACGGCGATCGTCGCGCGCAGCATGGACATCCCGGCGGTCGTCGGCGCGCGCGAGGCGAGTCGCATCGTCACGCAGGACGACTGGATCATCATCGATGGCGACGCCGGCGTCGTGATCGTCAACCCCTCTCCCATCGTGCTCGAGGAATACCGCTTCCGCCAACGCCAGATCGAACTCGAGCGCGTCCGCCTCGATCGCCTGCGCCACACGCCCGCGGTCACGCTGGACGGTCACTCGATCGAACTGCTCGCCAACATCGAGCTGCCGAGCGACGCGCAGGGCGTGCTCGATGCCGGCGCCGTGGGTGTCGGCCTGTTCCGCAGCGAGTTCCTGTTCATGAACCGCATCGGGCGGCTGCCCGGCGAGGAAGAGCAGTACGAGGCCTACAGCAAGGTCGTGAAGGCGCTGTCGGGCCTGCCGGTGACGATCCGCACGATCGACATCGGCGCCGACAAGCAGCTCGACCGCTCGCCGCAGCAGGAGGCACGCAACGATCACAACCTGAATCCGGCGCTCGGGTTGCGGGCGATCCGCTGGAGCCTGTCCGAGCCGGAGATGTTCGGCGAGCAGCTGCGCGCGATCCTGCGGGCGAGCGCGCACGGCAAGGTGCGCCTGCTGGTGCCGATGGTCGCGCAGCTGAAGGAAGTGCTGCAGCTGAAGGACGCGGTCGAGCGCGCCAAGGCGCAGCTCCGGGTGCGCGGGCAGGCGTACGTCGACGTGGCACTCGGCGCCATGATCGAGGTGCCGGCGGCGGCGCTGATGCTGCCGACCTTGCTGAAGTACTTCGACTTCATCTCGATCGGCACGAACGACCTGATCCAGTACACGCTGGCGATCGACCGCGCGGACGAGGCGGTGTCGCACCTCTACGATCCGTGGCACCCGGCCGTGCTGCAGCTCATCGCCCGGACCATCTCGAAGGCCAACGAGCTGGGCAAGGAGGTCAGTGTCTGCGGCGAGATGGCGGGCGACCCGGCGTTTACCGAACTGCTGCTGGGCATGGGTCTGCGCAGCTTCTCGATGCATCCGACGCAGGTGTCGTCCATCAAGAAGCGGATCCTGCGTGTCGACACCAAGGTCTGGAGTTCGCGCGTCGATTTGGTCGTCGAGGCGGATGATCCGCAGGCGACGTGCACCCGGCTCCATCGGGCGGCACCGACATCCGACCTGTCGTGAGCGCGTGGCGGCGAAGCCGCCACGTATTCGCGGCTCGTTTCGGAGGCCGCTGCACCGGGCGCGCTTGAACCTTGAGGGCTGTTGGACGAACGGCTCTTGCAGAGTCACCAAACAGTCGTATAGAATCATGGGCTTCGCTGATCACAAGTCAGCTTTTGACGCCTCCGATCGATTGAGCTTCACGGCTCGTCAACAGGCACGAAAGCAGATGATCGGCAAAGAAGACTTGGAAAAGTGCTTGACGATGATTTGAAATCAAGCATAGAATACAAGGCTTCGCTGATCACAAGTCAGCTTTTGAAGGCGCCTCGGAAGTGGCGGCAACGAAAGCAGATGACAAGATCAACGAAACGAAGTAAGAAGTTGAGTGCTTGACAAGGTTTTGAAAGCATATCATAATCTCGCTTCTGTGCTGATAACTGATCAGCGCGACGAAACAAACAACGGTTTGCTTCGAAGTTCTTTAAAAATTAACAGCCGATAAGCGTGGGCGTTTGAAGGCGAGTGCCAAGACGAGTAGCAGTCAAATGCGAAAGTCGAGGTCTTATGGAC
>JASLEM010000162.1 GCA_030151165.1 Burkholderiaceae bacterium | reverse complement strand
GGCAAGGTCCCCGGCATCGTCTACGGCGCCGGCGAACCGCAGATGATCGAACTCGATCACAACGCCCTGTACTTCGCCCTGAAGAAGGAAGCGTTCCACTCGTCCGTCCTCGAGATGGACCTGGGTGGCAAGACCGCGCAGGTCCTGCTGCGCGACTTCCAGATGCACGCGTACAAGCAGATCGTCCAGCACATCGACTTCCAGCGCGTCGACGCGAACACGCGCCTGCGCAAGAAGGTGCCGATCCACTTCTCGAACGAAGAGAACTCGCCGGCCGTCAAGATCGACAGCTGCGTCGTGAACCACGTCGCGACCGAAGTCGAAGTCGAATGCCTGGCCACGCAGCTGCCGGAATTCATCGCCGTCGACCTGGGCGACCTGGTCAAGGGCAAGTCGCTGCACGTGTCCGACCTGAAGTTCCCGGCCGGCATCAAGGCCGTGCGCCACGGCACGCAGAACCCGGTGGTCGTCTCGGTCAACGAGCCGAAGGTCAACGCGGAAGACGCCGCTGCCGAAGCCGCCGCGGCTGCTGCAGCCGCCGCCGCCGTGCCCGCCAAGGGCAAGGGTGGCAAGGCCGCCCCGGCCAAGGCTGCCGCCCCGGCCGCCGCGCCCGCCAAGAAGAAGTGATCTCGCGCGGCGACGGCCGCGAGGGATTTCTCTGGAGAGCCCCGCTTCGGCGGGGCTTTTTCGTTTCTGGCCGCGGCTCGCGGCCGCGATCGCTGGCCCTCAGGCCCGGTAGTTCGCCATCTCTTCGCCGAGACGCACGCTCTTCGTCGGTGCCCACGCGGGATTGAACGCGAGGTCGCCCTTCGGGAAGGTCATGATGACGGTCGAGCCGAGCAGGAAGCGGCCCATCTCGTCGCCCTTCTTCAGCACGATGTCCTGGCCGTCGTAGCGCCACTCGCGCAGCTTGCCGGGGCGCTTCGCGTTGACCACGCCGTGCCACACGGTCTGCATGCTGCCGACGATCGTGGCGCCCACGAGCACCAGCGACCAGGGCCCGCGCGGGCCTTCGAACAGGCAGACGACGCGCTCGTTGCGCGCCCACAGCCCCGGCACGCCCTGCGCGGTGACGGGGTTCACCGAGAACAGCGAGCCCGGCACGTGGATCATCCGCGTGAGGCGGCCGTCGCACGGCATGTGGATGCGGTGGTAGTCCTTGGGGCTCAGGTAGATGGTCGCGAAGCTGCCGTCGACGAACGGGTCGGCGAGCGACGGGTCACCGCCCAGCAGGGCCTGCGTCGTGTACTCGTGGCCCTTGGCCTGGAAGATCGTGTGCTTGTCGATGCGGCCGAACTGGCTGATCGCGCCGTCGACCGGGCAGATCAGGTCGGCGTCGGCGAGCGGGCGCATGCCGGGCTTGAGCGCGCGCGTGAAGAAGTCGTTGAAGCTCTTGTACGCCGCCGGGTCGGACTCGACCGCCTGGCTCATGTCGACGTCGTAGTCGCGGATGAAGTTGCGGATCAACCGCGTCGTGTACCAGCCCCACTCGGTGCGCGCCATGAAGCCCGCGTACAGGGTGAGAAGGCGCTTGGGATAGAAATATTGGGGGATGACGGCGAGGCGGGACATATCCGGTCGATTTTATCTGGCGACATCCGGTGGGCCCGAGTGTCGCGGCAACCGGCTCGCCCGCCTCGCCGCGGCGGCGTCAGTGCAGCAGCGTGTCGGCCGGCGTCCAGTCGTAGCCCAGCCCCTTCGCCACGGCCTCGAACGTCACCTTGCCCTCGGCCACGTTGAGCCCGGCCAGCAGGTGCGGGTTCGCGCGCATCGCGGCCTTCCAGCCGTGGTCGGCGAGCGCGAGGCCGGGGCCGATCGTCGCGTTGTTGAGCGCGAAGGTCGACGTGCGCGCGACCGCGCCGGGCATGTTCGCGACGCAATAGTGGACGACGCCGTCGACGACGTAGGTCGGCTCGGCGTGCGTGGTGGCGTGCGAGGTCTCGAAGCAGCCGCCCTGGTCGATCGCGACGTCGACCACGACCGCGCCCTTCTTCATGCGCGAGATCATCTCGCGCGTCACGAGCTTGGGCGCCGCGGCGCCGGGGATCAGCACGCCGCCGACGACGAGGTCGGCCGCGAGCACCGACTCCTCGACCGACTGCGCGTTCGAATAGAGCGTCGTGATGCGGTTGCCGAACACGAGGTCGAGCTGGCGCAGGCGGTCGACGTTCTTGTCGAGGACGGTCACGCGCGCGCCCGCGCCGACGGCGCACTGCAGCGCATGCGTGCCGACCACGCCCGCGCCGAGGATCGCGACCTGCGCCGGCGCCACGCCCGGCACGCCGCCCAGCAGCACGCCCATGCCGCCCTTGCTCTTCTCGAGGTGCGCCGCGCCGGCCTGGATCGACATGCGCCCCGCGACCTCGCTCATCGGCGCCAGCAGCGGCAGGCCGCCGTTCGCGCCGGTGATGGTCTCGTAGGCCACGCACACCGCGCCGGACTTCACCAGCGCGGCCGTCTGCTCGGGGTCGGGTGCGAGGTGCAAGTAGGTGTAGAGCAGCTGGCCCGGGCGCAGCATCGCGCACTCGGCGGGCTGCGGCTCCTTGACCTTGACGATCATGTCGCTCGCGCGAAACACCTCGGCCGCGCCGTCGACGATCGACGCGCCCGCCGCGCGGTACTGCGCGTCGTCGAGCCCGATCGCCGCGCCGGCTCCGGCCTGCACCATCACCGAGTGGCCGTGGGCGACGAACTCGCGCACGCTCGCGGGCGTCAGGCCGACGCGGTATTCGTGGTTCTTGATTTCCTTCGGAACGCCGATCTTCATGGGATGTCTCCAAGTCGTCTGCGGCGCGCCGGGATGCCTCGTGAGAACCGCCGGCGGGGCCTGGTTGTTCGAACTCGAACATCGATGGTGGCGAGTCCGGCAGGCGATGTGAAGTCGCATCGCAATTACTGCGATTACAGTAGCGGCACTTATGAACCTGCTCGACCCCGCAGCGCTCGAATGCCTGGCCGCCCTCGCGGAAGCCGGCAGCTTCGAACGGGCGGCGCAGCTGCTGTCGATCACGCAGTCGGCGGTGTCGCAGCGGCTGCGCGCGCTCGAGACGCAGGTCGGCCAGCTGCTCGTCGTGCGCTCGCGCCCGCTGCGCATGACCGAGGCCGGCAAGGTGCTGCTGCGCTATGCGCGCCAGCTGCAGGCGCTGCGTGCCGACGCCGCGCGCGAGCTCGGCGCGAGCCAGATGCGCGAGGAGCGCCTGCCGATCGCGATCAATGCCGACAGCCTCGCGACCTGGGTGCTGGGCGCGCTCGACACGCTCGTCCACGCCGGCCAACGCGAGGGCTACGGCCTCGAGCTGATCGTCGACGACCAGGACTTCACGCACGACCGCCTGCGCGAGGGCGAGGTGCTCGGGTGCGTCAGCACCGTCTCGATGGCGCTGCGCGGCTGCACCTGCCAGGCGCTTGGCCGCATGCGCTATATCGCCGTCGCGAGCCCGGCCTTCATCGCGCAGCACCTGCCCGGCGGGCTCAACGAGGCGAACTTCGCCAAGCTGCCGTTCATCGTCTTCAACCGCAAGGACGACATGCAGGCGCAGTGGGTCTCGGCCGCGATGGGCGTGCGCGCGCCGCGGTTGAAGGAGCGCTACGTGCCGTCGAGCGAGGCCGGCGCGCGCGCGGCCGTGATGGGCTGGGGGGTCGCCGTCATCCCCGAGCTGCTCGCCCGCCCGCACCTCGACACCGGCGCCTTGACCGCCATCCGCCCGGAGGTGACGATCGACGTCGCGCTCTACTGGCACCAATGGAAGCTCGGCACCGGCGGCGACACCGACGCCGCGCCCGACACCGCCGCGCCGCACGCCCGCCCCGGCCTGATGGAGCAGATCGGCCAGGCGCTGATCGCCGGCGCGCGCTCGGCGTTGTCGCCCACCTGAATCCCGTTCGAACGATGCTGATCCTGCAGACTCCCCGCCTCCGCCTGCGCTGGTTCACCATGGCCGACGCTCCGTTCATCCGCCGCCAGCTCAACGACCCCGGCTGGCTCAAGAACATCGGCGAGCGCAACGTCCGCACGCGCAGGCAGGCCGAGCACTGGATCGCGACACGCCACACCGCGGTCTACGGTCGGCTCGGCTTCGGCTTCTGGGCGATCGAGCGGATCGAGGACGGCGCGGTCGTCGGCATGTGCGGGCTGGTCAAGCGCGACTCGCTGATGGAGGTCGACGTCGGCTACGCGCTGCTGCCCGAATACCGCGGCCACGGCTATGCGACCGAGGCCGCCGCGGCCAGCGTGCGCTACGGCTTCGACGTGCTCGGGCTGCCGGAGATCTGGGGCATCACGAATCCGGACAACATCGCGTCGGGTGCCGTGCTCGCGCAGGTCGGCCTGCGCGACGAGGGCCTGACGCGGCTCGTCGGCGAGGAGCGCGAGACGCGGCTCTACAAGTCGACGCGCGCCGACATCGGCGACGACCGCGCGCAGGTCGACGCCCTCACGCGGCGCTTCTTCTCGGCCTTCACCAACCGCGACGGCGCGATCCCGACCCTCGCCGCGCTGCCGCACCACTTCCTGCTCGACGCCACGATCCGCGTCGCCGACGCGCTCGGCACCGTGACGACGACCGACGTTCACGGCTTCATCGCGCCGCGCGCCGAGCTGCTGCTGCGCGGCCGGCTCGTCGACTTCGAGGAACACGAGACCGAGCACCGCACCGAGTTCGCCGGCGCGATCGCGCAACGCTGGCTGCGCTACACCAAGCGCGGCACGCTCGACGGCCGGCCTTACGGCGGCAGCGGTACGAAGATGCTGCAGTTCGTGCGCACGGCGCGCGGCTGGAAAATCGCGGCGGTGCAGTGGACGGACGACGTGCCGCCCGAGCCCGAGCACGGATAATCGGCTCATGATTCGATTGATCGTCGGCCTCGGCAACCCCGGGGCGGAATACGAGGACACGCGCCACAACGCCGGCTTCTGGTGGGTCGACCAGGCCGCGCGCCAGCTCAGCGGCACGCTGGTGCACGACCCGAAGTACCACGGCTTCGTCGCGCGCGTGAACCGGCCCGAGGGCCCGGTCTGGCTGCTGCAGCCACTGACCTACATGAACCTCTCGGGCAAGGCCGTCGCGCCGCTCGCGCGCTTCTTCAAGATCCTGCCCGAGGAAATCCTGGTCGTGCACGACGAGCTGGACATCGACCCCGGCCAGATGAAGTTCAAGAAGGGCGGCGGCAACGGCGGGCACAACGGCCTGAAGGACATCCAGGCGCAGCTCGGCACGCCGGATTTCTGGCGCCTGCGCCTCGGGATCGGCCATCCGGGCCACAAGGGCGAGGTCGCGGCCTACGTGCTGCGCAAGCCGCCCGCGGCAGAACGGCAGTTAATCGAGGGCAATGTCGACGAGAGCCTGAAATCGCTCGATCTGCTGCTGGCGGGCGACATGGACAAGGCGATGATGAAGATCCACGCCAAGCCGCCGCGTCCGAAGCCGCCGCGCCCGCCCCAGCTCAATCCGATCCTGGCGGGCCTGATGTCCAAAGTCGGGGCGGAGACGCCGAAGCCGTCCAACCCTGCGAGCCCTGCGGGGCCGGCTCCGGCCGGCACGCAGGAGCCCGCAGAGTGACGACATCGACGACCCGACACCTCTTTAGACCCACCTCGCATCGCGCCTCGACGCACGCGTCGCGCAGCTCGATCGCGCCGCGGCGGCGACGCCCGCCAACACGTCCGCGCAGGCCGGCGATCGCCTCGCTGATGCTCGCGTGCGCCGGCGCGCTCTGCTGCACGACCGCCTTCTCGCGTGACGCGCGTGACACCCGCGCCACGCGCCACGCCCGCGCGGCGAGCGCGCCGGTCACCGCCGCCGCGCTCGGGCCCTTGCCCGCGCCCGGGCTCTACGGCTCGCCACCCCCGACCGACGGCGCGGTCTATCGCTGCGGCAACAGCTACGCCGCGCGCCCGTGCGACGACGCGCCGCCGCTCGACGTGAACGACGGTCGCACGGCGTCGCAACGCCTGCAGGCGGAGGATGTCGCGGCGCGCGACAAGCGCCTCGCGAGCTGGCTCGAGGCCCAGCGCCACGAGCGCGAAGCCGCGGCGTCCGCGCCGAGGAAGTCGCCTGCCGCGGCCGCGAAACCGTGCGTGCCGACGCGCCTCGTGGCGTGTCCGAAGCCCAGGAAGCCGTCGACGGCGTCGAAGGCACGGCTCAAGTCGGGGTCGAGCGCGATCTTCCTGCCGGGCAACTGAGGCTCGCGGCGCGGCCTCGATCGCGGCGTCGCGCGCGTGCGGTCAGGCGTCCGGCGTCGACGGCGATGCCGCGGTCGCGAGATCGCCCGGCGCGTCGAGCCCCAGCAGCGCGCGGTACTTCGTCATCAGCTGGTCCTTCGACTCGACGTGCTCCGGATTGATCGGGATGCACTCGACCGGGCAGACCTGCACGCACTGCGGCGAATCGAAATGGCCCACGCATTCGGTGCACTTGCCCGGCTCGATGACGTAGTAGTCCACGCCCATCGAGATCGCCTCGTTGGGGCATTCGGGTTCGCAGACGTCGCAGTTGATGCATTCGTCCGTGATCATCAGGGCCATGGGCGCGCGGATCCGTTCGGGGCTGGGGCGGTTGCCGTGTGGGTTGGGGCGTCAGGCGTTGTCGCGTGGCTGCGAGATGCGATCCTTCAGCCGTTCGAGCACCAAGGGTGCCACGAACTTGGAGACATCACCGCCCAGCATGGCAATCTCGCGCACGAAGGTGCCGCTGATGAACTGGTACTGGTCGGACGGCGTGAGGAACAGCGTCTCGACGTCGGGCATCAGCTGGCGGTTCATGCCGGCCATCTGAAACTCGTACTCGAAGTCGCTGACCGCGCGCAGGCCGCGCACGACGACCTTGCCGCCGTTCTCGACCACGAAGTCGCGCAGCAGCCCCCTGAACGCGACGACCTCGACGTTCTTGTACGGCGCGGCGAGCTCGCGCGCGATCTCCAGCCGCTCCGCGATCGTGAACATCGTGCGCTTGTGGTGCCCCGCCGCGACCGCCAGGATCAGCCGCGGGAACAGGTTGCTCGCGCGCCGCGTCAGGTCCTGGTGACCGAGGGTCATCGGATCGAAGGTTCCGGGATAGACGGCGGTGAGCGGCTTTTGCATGGACGGAAACCTTCAGAAGGTCGTTGGACGCCGACGCGGCGACGCCGCGATCATTCCACAGTCGAGACGGCGGCGGGTTAAGCGAATTTGCGTAGGCGCGGGCGGCGCGGAACGACGGCCGGATGGCGTTCGTGCCGCGCGAATGCAGGCTTCAGCGCTTGCGCAGCAGGTGCGCGTGCACGGCGCCGGCGCGCGAATGCCGGTAGAGCTCCAGGCCGCGTTCAGCCAGCGACGCAGCGTCGAACATCGCCGGCGCCTCGAGGTAGATCCAGCCCTGCGGCACGACGCAGTGCAACGACGCGGCGAGCGCCGTCTCGAACAGGTTGGCGTCGAACGGCGGGTCGAGCAGCACGAGGTCGAACTGCGCGGGCGCACGCTTCATCCAGGCCAGCGCATCGGCCTGCGTGATGTTGACGGCGTCGGCACCGAGCTTCTTCTTCGAGGCGGACAGGCCGGAGACCAGCTTCGTCTCGCGCTCCAGCATCTGCACCGCGGCCGCGCCGCGCGACGCGGCCTCGAAGCCGAGCACGCCGGTGCCGGCGAACGCGTCGAGCACGTTCCAGCCGGTCAGGTCCTGGCCCAGCCAGTTGAACAGCGTCTCGCGCACGCGGTCGGGCGTCGGGCGCAGGCCGGGCAGGTCCGGCACCGGCAGCAGGTGACGGCGCCACTGGCCGCCGATGATGCGCACCTCGTGGGCCGCGTGGACGGCGGCGCGGCGCTCGTGCTTCTGCGCCGCCTTCTGGGCGGGCGTCAGTTCGACCGGTGGCACGGCGGCGGCCGTGCGCTCGGCGCGGGCCGCGCGCGTGTTGCGCACGGGCTTGTCGTCGTCCCACGGGTCATGGGCGCCGGGCTTGGCGGGCTGGGCCGCCGACGGAGCGCCGCGCGCCGTGCGCGGGGCTTTCGGGGACAACGCCGAGCGCAGGCGATCGGACTTGAGCAGGTTCTTCACGGGAGGGTTCACCGGCATCGCGCCGGGCTTTCATCCCGCATTTTCGCCGGGATCGCGGGCGGGCGCTGCCGAATCGACGGGAAGGCCCGTCGATCGTGCGTTTGCAGTCATCGGCACGCGCGGCGCGCGGCCGGCGGCAGGTCACTGCCGGACAGGAATGCCGCGCGCCGCCATCAAGGCCTTGGCCTCGCCGACGGTGTGCTCGCCGTAGTGGAAGATGCTCGCGGCCAGCACCGCGTCGGCGCCGCCCTGCTGGACGCCGTCGGCCAGGTGGTCGAGCGTGCCGACGCCGCCGGAGGCGATCACCGGCACCGTCACGGCGTCGGACACCGCGCGCGTCAATTCGAGGTCGAAACCGGCGCGAGTGCCGTCGCGGTCCATGCTCGTGAGCAGGATCTCGCCGGCGCCGCGGCGCGTCATCGCGCGCGCCCACTCGACGGCGTCGAGGCCCGTGTTCTTGCGGCCGCCATGCGTGTAGACGTCCCAGCCCGGGCCGCGCGCGGCGGCGTCTTCCGGGCCGCGGCGCTTCGCGTCGATCGCGACGACGATGCACTGCGCGCCGTACTTCTCGGACGCATCGCTGATCACCTGCGGGTTCGCGACCGCCGCCGAGTTGAAGCTGACCTTGTCGGCGCCGGCGTTGAGCAGCCGGCGCACGTCCGACACCTCGCGCACGCCGCCGCCCACCGTCAACGGGATGAAGACCTGAGACGCCACCGCCTCGATGATCGGCAGGATGAGTCCGCGCGCGTCGCTGGTGGCGGTGATGTCGAGGAAGGTGAGTTCGTCGGCACCCTGCTCGTTGTAGCGCGCGGCGATCTCGACCGGGTCGCCGGCGTCGCGCAGCTCGACGAAGTTGACGCCCTTCACGACGCGACCGCCGGTCACGTCCAGGCAGGGGATGATGCGCTTGGCGAGCATCAGGCGAGCAGCTCGTCCGCGCGCGTCTGCGCGACGGCGAAGTCCAGCGCGCCGGTGTAGATCGAGCGTCCGCAGATCACGCCTTCGACGCCCTCGCCTTCGACGGCGCAGAGCTTCTCGATGTCGGCGATGCCGGCCAGGCCGCCGGATGCGATCACGGGGATCGTCAGCGCCTGCGCGAGCTTCACCGTGGCGTCGATGTTGATGCCGGTGAGCATGCCGTCGCGGCCGATGTCGGTGTAGATCACGCCCTCGACGCCGTAGTCCTGGAACTTCAGCGCGAGGTCGACGACTTCATGGCCCGTGAGCTTGCTCCAGCCGTCGGTCGCGACCTTGCCGTCCTTGGCGTCGAGGCCGACGATGATGTGGCCGCCGAACGCGGTGCACGCGTCCTTCAGGAAGCCCGGGCTCTTCACCGCGGCCGTGCCGATGATGATGT
>JASLEM010000044.1 GCA_030151165.1 Burkholderiaceae bacterium | reverse complement strand
GTCGCAGGCGTAGCCGAACATCAGGCCCTGGTCGCCGGCGCCGAGGTTCAGGTAGTCGTCGCTCGCGCGGTCGACGCCCTGGGCGATGTCGTTGCTCTGCTTGTCGTAGGCGACGAGCACGGCGCAGCCCTTGTAGTCGATACCGTACTCGGTGTTGTCGTAGCCGATGCGCTTGATGGTGTCGCGCGCGACCTGGATGTAGTCGACGTTGGCCTGGGTGGTGATTTCGCCGGCGAGCACGACCAGCCCGGTGTTGCAGAGCGTTTCCGCCGCGACGCGCGACAGCGGATCCTGCGCGAAGATCGCGTCCAGGATGGCGTCCGAGATCTGGTCGGCAACCTTGTCCGGGTGACCTTCCGAAACGGATTCGGAGGTGAAGAGATAATCGTTCGCCACGTGTCAAAGCTCCTGCTGCGCTGTGTATCGATACAAGCGTTCGGCCGTCTTTGCGCGTAGGGGGCGGCGAACGCTTTAGCGGTATTTTTGAATCGCCCCGCAAGTTGTCCATTTAAGTCGGCGATGCCGGAGTTTATACGAGGCCGGATGTTTCTCATTCGTTGGATATCGCACTGGCCACTAGGCCTTCTCCACGCCACGGGCGCCGCGTTCGGCTGGCTGGTGTGGTTGCTGTCGCCCACCTACCGCCGGCGGCTGCGCGAGAACGCCGACCTGGCGGGCGTTCCCGCGGCCGCGCGCCGGCGCTCGATCGCCGAGGCCGGCCGCATGGTCGCCGAGACGCCGTGGCTGTGGCTGCGCGCCGACGACGCCGCGCTCGGACCGCTCGTGGAGTGGCGCGGCGTCGAGGAAATGGAGGCCGCGATCGCCGAGCGCAAGCCGCTCGTGATCCTGACGCCGCACATGGGCAGCTTCGAGGTCTGCGCCCGCGCCTATGCGATCCGCTACGGCGCGCAGCAGCCGGTGACGGTGCTGTACCGCCCGGCGCGGCAGCGCGCGCTGCGCGAGTTCCAGGAAGAGTCGCGCGAGCGGCCGATGATGGCCACCGCGCCCGCCAACCTGAGCGGCGTGCGCCAGATGCTGCGGGCGCTCAAGAAGCGCGAGTCCGTCGGCCTGCTGCCCGACCAGGTGCCGCCCGACGGCCAGGGCGTCTGGGCGCCCTTCTTCGGCCAGCCCGCCTACACGATGACCCTCGCGGCCCGCCTGTGCCAGCAGACCGGCGCCGGCTGCATCGTGCTGCGCTGCGAGCGCCTGCCGCGCGGCCGCGGCTACGTGATCCACGGCTCGCGCCTGCTGCGGCCGCTGCCGGCCGGCACCGACGCGGCGTCGCAGGTCGAGGCCGCGACCATCGTCAACGCGACGATGGAGCGCGTGATCGCCGAGGATCCCGGCCAATACCTCTGGGGGTACAACCGCTACAAGCGGCCGCGCGCGGGCGACGTCGTGCCCGAGCCCGCCAAGGCGCCGGCGCCGATGGCCACGCCCTCTTCTCCCGAAGCCTCCCAAGCCGCCGAAGGCACCGAATGAAACTGTTTGCCCGCGCGGTGCTCGCGCTCCTGTGGCTGCTGCACTGGCTGCCTCTTCCCGTGCTGGCCGCGCTCGGCAGCGGCGTCGGCCGGCTGCTGTGGCACCTGGCCGGCTCGCGCCGCCGGATCGCGCTGCGCAACCTCGAGCTCTGCATGCCCGAGAAGAGCGCGGCCGAGCGCGAGGACATCGCGCGCCGCAACTTCCGCTGGATCGCGCGCAGCATCCTCGAGCGCGGCATCCTCTGGTACGCGTCGGCCGACCGGCTGCGCCGCCTCATCCACATCGAGGGCGACGTCAAGTTCGCCGAGCACCATCCCGACGTCCCCGTCATGTGGCTCGTGCCGCACTTCGCGGGGCTGGACGTCGCCGGCTCCACCACGCAGGTCTACCAGACGCGCGGCGTCTGCTCGGTCTACCAGAAGCAGAGCAACGAGGTGTTCGACCGCGCGATCCTGAAGGGCCGCATCCGCTTCGGCCAGGGCGCCATCTACTCGCGCCACGAGAAGGCGCTGCCGCTGATCCGCGGCATCAAGCGCGGCTGGGCGTTCTTCAACCTGCCCGACATGGACTTCGGCGCCGCCGAGGCCGTCTTCGTGCCCTTCTTCGGCGTGCCGGCCGCGACGCTGATGGCGCCGTCGAAGATCGCGCGCTCGCTCAAGATGACCGTGCAACCGGTCGTCGCCGAGATCCTGCCCGGCGGCCGCGGCTACCGCGTGCGCTACCTCGCCCCGTGGACCGACTGGCCCACCGACGACCCCGAGGCCGACGCCCGCCGCATGAACGAATGGATCGAGACCGAGGTGCGCCGCGACCCGAGCCAGTACCTGTGGGTGCACAAGCGCTTCAAGACGCGGCCGCCGGGCGTGCCGAGCGTCTACGGATAGGCCGCGTGCCGGATGACCATCAGTCGTCGACCGTGTCGACCAGGTCGCCCAGCACGCTCATGAGGCCGCTGGCGTCGAACGCGCTGTCGCGAGGCAGGCCGTCGTCCTGGAGCAGCCTCACGAACATGGCGCCGCCCGCGAGCAGGCCGACGCCGACGGCCTTGATGACGGTGTAGCTGTCAGCGGGCAACAACGAGAACACGCCCGCGGGCTCGATCGCCCAGATCGCCGCGGCGTAGCCGGCGACAGCCACGGCCAGGCTCACCGCAACCAGTCCGACCAAGCCTAGCGAACGGGTCAGGACAGAGAAGATCGCGGCCATCGCGGGCTCAGATTTCGCCGCCCTGCACCTTCACGAACGGCCCGAAGCACCGGCGCCCGTCCTCCGCCGAGCACATCACGAACTCGTCGCCGGCGTCGTTGAGCCGGATGAAGTAGCTCGAGCTCTGCGGCGGCTTCGTGACGTTGCCGTTGCAGTCCTTCTTGCCGTTGTCCTTGACGATCGTGTCGGCCCATTTGTAGAAGCCGCGCGCGCTCGGCTGGTCGGCGATCGTGAAGCGGCCCTCGGCGACTTCGTCGGCACTGGTCACCAGCATCGTGCCGGCGCGGTCGATGCGCCAGGTCTCGACGCACTGCTCGTCCCGCGTCGTGATCTCCCACGCGCCCAGCAGCGGGTGGTCGGCGCGCAGCGGCACGGCCGAGGCGCGCGCCGCCGGCACGACGGGCGCCGCGGGCTTGACGGCGAAGCAGGCCGGCGCGACGAGACCGGCGAGCACGAGGGCGATGGCGCGTTTCATCAGTCGTTTCCTTGAACTTGCAATCCGGACGGCGATGTCGAGCGCCGCCGATCGATCGATTCTGCCGGATCGCGCGCGGCGAGCCTGTGCGCGAGGCGCGGTCGGATCCGCGAGGCCGGCGCGCCCATCGTGCCTGCGAACGGCGTTCCCTGTGGAAGAATGGGCTTGACCCGCCGCGCCGACCGGCCCTGCCCGCCTCGCGCCGCCTTCTCCGCCCACGCCGGCCCGGCGATTGCCGCGAACCTTCCCCGGCCTTCGCGGTCAGACGGCCCACCCAGGAGAACTCCGATGACAAGCACCCGACCCGGCCTCGCCGCCCTTCTCGCCGGCGCGCTGGCGTGCCTGGCCGGCGCCGCGGCCGCGGCCGACGCCAGCGGCCTGCCCGCGCAGGCCAAGGCGCGCAGCGGCAACTACAGGATCATCTCGACCGGCGAGAAGTGGATCCACGCGAAGTGCGCCGAGGGCGGCAACGTGGTCGTCGCGGCGCACCCGGACAAGCCCCTGCGCGGCGGCGCCCCCGCCACGCGCGACGCCGCGCTGCGCGACGCCTGCAAGTCGCTCGACTACACCAAATGAACCGCTTCCTGCTGCTCGCGCCCCTGCTCGCCGCCACGGCCCTGGCCGCCCGCGCGGCCGACTGGGGCACGCCGCTGCCCGGCGCGAGTTCGCCGCAGGTGGCCGCGCCGGCCGCCGCGCCACCGCCCGCGTCCGCCGCGTCGTCGACCACCTACACGATCAAGCCGCCGCCGAGCGCGTTCGCCACCGCGCGCGCGACGTCGACCGCCACCGGCGAGTACTTCCACGACTTCGGCGAGCTGATCGTGCGCGTGCGCAGCGTGAAGTGGATCGAGGAGATCTGCAGCGAGGCCTTCCCCGCGACGGCCGAGACCAACGAGCACGCCTACGACGACTGGCTGATGGAGCACGGCGGCTTCGTCAAGGAGGTCGAGGGCCAGTTCGAGGTCATCGAGCGCTACTGGGGCGACATCCCGGCCCAGGCGCGCAAGGACGGCTTCAACGTCGACGCGCTGCGCGCGAAGGTCGACGCCAACAAGGACGGCCTGCGGGCGGACTTCCACGCCACGTCCGCGGTGTCGTTCCAGCGCCGCTGCGACGCCTATCCCGAGATCCTGCTGTCGCCGCAGCTCGACCTCGAGAAGTCGCAGGCCGACTACGTGACCAGCATGCGGCGCGGCCCGCGCTGAGGCCTCTCGCGCGTCGCTCGCGTCACGCGCGGGCGCGCGCCCGCACCAGCGCGTCGCTCACCGTGCGCAGCAGCTCGGCCACCTCGAAGGGCTTCGTCACGTAGCCGAAGAAGCCCGCGGCGATGCTGGCCGCGGCGGCGCCGGGCATCGCGTTGGCGCTCAGCGCGATCACGGGGATCGCGGCGGTGCGCGGGTCGGCGTGCAGGCGCGCCTGCGCCTCGCGGCCGCTCATCTCGGGCATGTTGTTGTCCATCACGATCACCGACGGCGCGTGCGCGAGCGCCATCTCCACGCCGAGACGCCCGTTGGACGCGGTGAGCAGCTGCACCTGCGGCAGCGTCGACAGCACCTGCTGCACGAGCCGCAGGCTGGCCGGGTCGTCGTCCACGCACAGGATCGTGGCGTGCTGCGGCGGCCCGCCGAGCGCGTGCGGCATGTCGTCGTCGACGATGCCGAACGGGTTCGTCGCCTCGACCAGCCACGACGCGTCGATCGGCTCGAACTCGCGCAGCGCGCGCACGGGCGCGGCCTGCGCGATCGGCAGCTCGACGCTGAAGACGCTGCCGTGGTCGCGCGTGCTGTGGACGCCGATCTGGCCGCCCATCAGCTCGACGAGCCGCTTCGTCACGACGAGGCCGATCCCGGTGCCCTCGGTGCCGCCGCCTTCCTGGCCGAGGCGGTTGAAGGCCTGGAACAGCGCGGCGACCTGCTCGGGGGTCATGCCGACGCCGGTGTCGCGCACGTTGATGCGCAGGCGCTCGCCTTCGGTCTCGAAGTCGACGCGCACGAGGCCGTGCGGGCGGTTGTACTTGATGGCGTTCGAGACGAGGTTGAGCAGCACCTGCTTGAGCCGCATGCGGTCGGCCAGCAGCACGGCGTTGCAGCGCGCCGGGAACTCCATCTCGATGCCGCGCTCGGCCGCGAGCGGGTCGATCATCGCGTTGCACTCCGCCAGCAGGTGGCCGAGGTCGACGCGCTCGATGCGCACCTCGACCTTGCCGGCCTCGATCTGCGCGAGGTTGAGGATCTCGTTGATCAGCGTCAGCAGGTGGCGGCCGGCGTCGACGATGTGCTCGACGAAGCCCGCGCGCTGCGCGGCGTCGCGCGCCATCGTCTCGGGCATCGCGAGCAGCTGGCCGAAGCCGATGATCGCGTTGAGCGGCGTGCGCAGCTCGTGGCTCATGTTCGAGAGGAACTCGCTCTTCGCGCGGTTCGCGCGCTCGGCGGCGGCGGTGGCGAACGCGAGCTCGCAGTTCGACACCTCCAGCTGCAGCGTGCGTTCGCGCACGCGCAGCTCGAGCTCGTCGCGCGCCTCGCGCACCATGCTCTCGGCCGTCTTCTGCTCGGTCACGTCCTGCGCCGTGCTGAACCAGCGGCCGGCGAAACGGCCGTTGTCCTCGATGATCGGCTCGATCACCTCGCGCAGGTGCACGACGCCGCCGCCCGGGCGCAGCAGCCGGTACTCGAGGTCGACGCGCACGCCGACCGACGCCGCCTCGACGCTGCGCTCGCGGAACATGTCGCGGTCGTCCGGATGGACCAGCTCGACCCAGTCGCGCACCGACTTCGGCATCCCGTCCGCCGTCACGCCCAGCAGCGCGGGCAGCGAGTCCGACCAGCTCTCGAAGTTGCCGTCCGGCCCGGAGATCGCATGCCCCAGCCGCGCCAGGTTCTGCGCGCGCCGCAGCGCGGCCTTGCGCTCGCGCATCGTGCGCTCGATGCGCACGTGCTCGGTGACGTCCACCGGGCAGACGAAGCGCGCCTGGCGGCCGCGGAACACGAGCTCGCGCGAGGTGATCTCGACGTCGATCAGCGTGCCGTCCTTCAGCCGGTGGCGCCAGATGCTGGAGTCCACGCTGGCCTGCGACGACATCGCCCGCACCGACTGCTCCACCGCGAGGACGTCCTCGACCGGGCGGATGTCGCGGATCGTCATCGCGAGGAACTCGTCGCGCGCGTAGCCGTAGCGGACGCAGGCGGCCTCGTTGACGTCCAGGAAGCGCAGGGTCTCGACGTCGTAGATCCAGACGGGCAGCGGGTTGGCCTCGAACAGGACGCGGTCGCACGACGGCGCCGCGCCGGCGGGGGCGGGCCTCGAGTCGCTGCTTCGGATGGGGGCGAGTTCCGCCATGGCGTCCTTTGTTCCCTCTTGTGCGCCCGGGTGCGGGGTGCGTTCTTTCCTCGTGGCGCGCATTCCGGCCACTCCTGGACAGACTATCGGTGATGCCCGCGCGAAGTGGAGCCGGCCGACCGTGCCCGACTGTGGGGAACTCTGGATGCGCGCTGTAGGACTTCAGCGCCAGCCGCCGACGGCCGATATCGGGCGATGGACTCGCCCCACCCGCGGCGGCTCGCGACCGTGCTGCTGACGGACGAGCCCAAGACGCGCATCCGACTGCGCCACTGGTGCCTGATCTTCGTGATCTACCTCGCCTGCGCGGCCGCGCTGAGCGTCTTCACGCGCTACGGCGCGCTCGCGCCCGCGGCCCTGTTCAGCTGGCTGGGTCTGGTGATCGCGGCGCAGCTGTCGATCTACGCGGCGATCCGCAGCGGCTGGAGCCAGCGCACCTCCGACCCGACGCTGACGCAGGCGCAGATCGCGCTCGGCATCGGCGCGGTGCTGTTCGGCTACGCGGTGAGCGGCGAAGCGCGCAGCGCGTGCCTGTCCGCGCTGATGATCCTGCTCACCTTCGGCGCGTTCTCGGTCTCCTGGCGGCGCATCGCCGCGCTGGCCGCGCTCGCGCTGTGCGGCCTCGGCGCGACGATGCTGGCGATGCACGCGCTGCATCCGGGGCGCTACTCGACGGTGGTCGACCTCTCGAACTTCCTCGTCGACGCCGTGCTGCTGCCGGCGAGCTCGGCGGTGGCGATGATCTTCGGGCGCTTCCGCGAGCGCCTGCGCCACCAGCGCGCCCAGCTGGAGGAGGCGCTCGCGCGCATCCAGGACCTCGCCACGCGCGACGAGCTCACCGGCCTGCCCAACCGGCGCCACGCGCAGGCGCTGATCGCCGCCGAGGCGCAGCGCCACCGGCGCACGCGCCAGCCGTTCGCGATCGCGCTGGTCGACCTCGACCACTTCAAGCACATCAACGACCTCCACGGCCACGCCGGCGGCGACGAGGCGCTGCGGCACTTCGCGCGCGAGGCGGGCGTGGGCCTGCGCGAGGTCGACACCGTCGCGCGCTGGGGCGGCGAGGAGTTCCTCGTGCTGATGCCCGGCGCCGACGCCCCGATCGCCGCCGCCGCGATGGACCGGCTGCGCCAGCGCATCGAGGGCGTCGCGAAGACGACCGCGCGCGGCGAGCTGCGCTTCACGTTCTCGGCCGGCGTCGCCGCGCACGACGGCCGCCAGGACGTCGCCGAGACCGTCTCGCGCGCCGACCTCGCGCTCTACCTCGCCAAAGCGACGGGGCGCAACCGCGTCGAGGTGGCCGGGCCGTCGGTCGAGGCGGCCGTCGCGGCCTGAGGCCTCAGCGGCCGACGATCGAATACGCCTCGCGCTGCGTCGCGAGCCATTGCGCCATCTCGCCGGGGTTCTCGAGGTCGTTCGGGTGGAAGCCGGGCTTCAGGTAGCGCACCAGCGGCCCGAAGCTCGCCGCCCACACGCCGCGGCGCCCGAACAGGTAGCCGGCCGCGCGCCACCACGTGCGCGGCTGCCACCACAGGCCGGCGCGCCACAGGTTGATGAAGGTCTGCAGGCTCGACTCGGCCAGGAACTGCACCGCGATGTAGACGAACCAGAAGATGCGCCGCCGCTCGCTGCCGCCCATCGCGCGGTAGAGGTCGAACGCGACCGTCTTGTGCTCGCTCTCCTCGACCGCGTGCCAGCGCCACAGCAGCGCCAGCTCGGGCGACGCGCCCGCGAGCCATTCCGGATGCGTCAGCAGGCCGGTGGCCATCACGGCGGTGAAGTGCTCGTAGGCCGCCGTCACCGCGACGTGGTT
>JASLEM010000019.1 GCA_030151165.1 Burkholderiaceae bacterium | reverse complement strand
CTCGCTGATCTACCTCGTCGACCGCTGGCGCGGCAAGAACGGCGCGAAGCCGGGCGACATCGGCAACATCGGCTTCTACGACGTCGACTTCGAACCGCTGCCGGGCATCTCGCGCGAGGCGCTCGACCCGGTCGGCAACGGCCTCGTCGACATCGACCACCTGACGCACAACGTGCACCGCGGCCGCATGGACGAGTGGGCGGGCTTCTACGAGCGCCTGTTCAACTTCAAGGAAGTGCGCTACTTCGACATCGAGGGCAAGGTCACCGGCATCCGCAGCAAGGCGATGACGAGCCCCTGCGGCCTGATCCGCATCCCGATCAACGAGGAAGGCAACGACGGCAAGGGCCAGGTGCAGGAATACCTCGACCGGTACAACGGCGAAGGCATCCAGCACATCGCGCTGAGCTCGGCGAACCTGCAGGCGTCGGTCGACAAGATGCGCGAGAACGGCGTGCAGCTGCTGTCGACGCCCGACACCTACTACGAGCTGATCGACAAGCGCATCCCGGGCCACGGCGAAGACGTCGCCGAACTGCAGCGCCGCCAGATCCTGGTCGACGGCCTGCCGGGCGAGCTGCTGCTGCAGATCTTCTCGGAGAACCAGCTGGGCCCGATCTTCTTCGAGTTCATCCAGCGCAAGGGCAACGAGGGCTTCGGCGAAGGCAACTTCAAGGCGTTGTTCGAGAGCATCGAGCTCGACCAGATCCGCCGCGGCGTGCTCAAGGCCGACCTGCCGGCCTGACGCGTCCGGATACGGTACCCGGCATGGCGCCGGCGTCGGCTTCGCGGCCGCGCCGGCGTCGTCGTTTCCGGGCCGTCAGTTCTCGATCCGCCGCCGCAGCTCGGCCCAGATCTCCTCGCGCGCCGTCAGCGCCACGTGCGCGACGCCGCGCACCTGGTGCGACTCGCTGCCCGCCAGGGTGCCGGTCGGCGGCGGGAAGACGATCTGGTCGCACTCGCTCCACCAGCTCGTGAACATCGCGGCGTGCTCGGGCGTCTCGGCGCGGCCCAGCGCCTCCATCCACGCGCCGCCGGTGCGCATCTGCCGCGCGTTCTGCGACATCGCCAGGCCGGCGAGCCACGTGCCGCGGTGCGGCGTCGCGATCGTGATGACGCGCGCGGCGTGCTCGTGGCCGTCGCTGGCGGCATGGCCCTCGCGCGTGCGCAGCCAGGCGCGCGCGACGATGCCGCCCATGCTGTGCGCGACGATGACGGGGGCGAGGCCGGTCACGTACTCGACGCGGCGCACCGCGCGCTCGATGGTGTCGGCGTAGGCGTCGATGTCGCCGAACACGGGCTCCAGCGTCACCGCGACGAACGCGCGATCAAGCTTCGTGAGCCGCTTCAGCCACGGATTCCAGATGCCGCGGTTGCAGATGTAGCCGTGGATGAACACGACGCCGCGCAGGCCGCGCGCGCTGCGCGGCAGGTGGTCGGGCCAGGTGTTCGAGCGCCAGGGCATGCGCCAGCCGAAGACGACGGTCGAGATCGCCCATTCACCGAGCCACGCGCGCATCTGGGCGGCCGGTGACAGGGCGATGCCGGCGCGCCGGCCGATCCGGTGCGCCATCACGAACTCGGCGGCGAGGATCGTCGGATGGCCCAGCACGAGCACGTACAGCCCGATCCACACGCCCACCGGCCAGCCGTATCGTGCGCCGCAGGCGAGCAGCGCGGCGAGGACGGCGAACCAGGCGACGAAGATCAGTCGGGTGATGCTTGCGAGCATGCGCCGAGTATCACGCAGCTCGCCGTCGCCTGCCGACGAACGCGCCGACCTTCGCGGCCGGCGCGCCGCGTCGCTCAGAGGCCCATGCCGCCGTCGATGATCAGCTCGCTGCCGACGGTGAACGAGGCTTCGTCCGAGGCCAGGAACACGACGGCCTTGGCGATCTCGGCCGGGTCGCCGAAGCGGCCGGCCGGCACCTGCGACAGGATGCTGGCGGCGGTCTTGTCGAGGTCGGCCGGCGTCATGCCCAGCTTGCCGTACAGCGGCGTCGAGACCGGGCCCGGGCTCACCGCGTTGACGCGGATGCCGCGGCCGATCAGCTCGCCCGACAGCGTGCGCGCCAGCGAGATCAGGCCGGCCTTGGTCGCGGCATAGACGCTCGACGTCGGCATGCCGATGTGCGCGTTGATCGACGTGTTGAGCACGATGGACGACGGGTTCGACAGGTAGGGCAGCAGCGCCTGGATCAGGAAGAACGGGCCACGCAGGTTGATGCCGAAGCTGCGGTCGTACGCGGCGACGTCCCACGCCTCGACCGGCTTCAGCTCGGCGATGCCGGCGTTGATGAAGACGGTGTCGATGCCGCCGAACGCGTCGGCGACGGTCTTCGCGAGGCCGGCCTGGGCGGCGACGTCGGCCGCGTCGACACGCAGGATCAGGGCTTGGTCGCCGAGGACGGCGCGCGCCTCCTCGATCGTCTTCGGGTTGCTGCCGGTGACCGCGACGCGCGCGCCTTCGGCGATGAACTGGCGCGCCGTCTCGAGGCCGATGCCGCTGGTGCCGCCGGTGATGAGGGTGCGCTTGCCTTCGAGTCTGCTCATGATGGATCTCCTGGGATGGTGAGGTGGGGTGGTCTGGAAGTGCGTCGGTGGAAGCCGATGACTGAACTTTAGGATTCATCGATCCGCACAGCCAGACCGCGAAGATGCACAATCGATTCAGCTTTCCGGAATCATGGAGCTCGTCTTGGATCGATTGCGCGCCTTCGAGGTCTTCGTCACCGTCGTCGCCCGCCAGGGCTTCGCCAAGGCCGCGGAGGCGCTCGACACCTCGCCCGCCAACGTCACGCGCTACATCGCGGAGCTCGAGTCGCATCTCGGCTCGAGGCTGCTGAACCGCCACTCGCGCAAGCTGTCGCTCACCGAGAGCGGCGAGGCGCTGTACGAGCGGGCGCGCGCGATCCTGCACGACGTGGGCGAGGCCGAGGCGGTCGCCTCGTCGTCGACGGTCAGGCCGCAGGGACGCCTGCGCATCAACGCGCCCGTGAGCTTCGGCGTGCGGCATCTCGCGCCGCGCTGGGCGAAGTTCGCGAAGCTGCATCCAGGCGTCGAGCTCGACGTGTCGCTGATCGACCGCGTGGTGGACGTCGTAGACGAAGGCTTCGACCTCGCGATCCGCATCTCGCGCAGCGGCTCGGCGCAGGTGGCGGCGCGCAAGCTCGCGACCTCGCACAACGTGATCTGCGCGTCGCCCGCGTACCTGCGCAAGCACGGGCGGCCGAAGGTGCCCGCGGATCTCGCGGCGCACGCGAGCATCGGCTACACCTACGCCGCGACCGGCAACGAGTGGCACCTGCACGACGACGCCGGCCGCGTGCACGCCGTGAAGATGCGCTTCACGCTGCAGACCAACAACGGCGACACCGGCGCCGCGGCCGCCGTCGCGGGGCTGGGCATCCTCTGGCAGCCGACGTTCATCGTCGGCGAGCACCTGCGCGCCGGCCGGCTGGTGCCCGTGCTGCCGGGCTATCGCATCCCCGACATCGACATCCTCGCCGTCTACCCGAGCCGCCGCCATCTCAGCGCGAAGGTGCGCGCGATGGTCGACTTCCTCGCCGACGAATTCAAGGGCACGCCGCCCTGGGATCGCGACTGATACGCTTGCGGCATGCCAGAGCCCGATACCGGTTCCCGTATCCTCGCCCACCTCGCGGCCGTCGAGGCCGAGCGCGTCCGCCGCGAGGCCGACCCCGCGCTCGCGCGCAGCGTCGCCGCCTTGAAGGCGTACCAGCAGACCAGGTTCGCGCGAACGCACGCCGACCTGCTCGCGCACCCGCGCTTCGGCCGCGCGGCCAACTTCTTCCTCAACGAGCTCTACGGCCCGCAGGACTTCACGCAGCGCGACGCGCAGTTCAGCCGCATCGTCCCGGCGCTCGTGCGCCTGTTCCCGGAGGACATCGTGCGCACCGTCGAATCGCTGGCGGCGGTGCACGCGCTCTCCGAGCGGCTCGACACGGCGATGGCCATCCATCTCGACGGCGCGGCGCCAGGTCGCGCCGGCTACATCCGCGCCTGGCAGGCGACCGGCGAGCCCGCGTCGCGGGCGCGGCAGGTCGAGCTGGTGATGGCGGTCGGGCGCGCGCTGGATCGCCACGTCCGCAGTTTCGTGCTGCGCGCGAGCCTGAAGGCGATGCGCGGCCCGGCGCGTGCGGCGGGCATGAGCGCGCTGCAGTCCTTCCTCGAAGCGGGCTTCGACGCGTTCGGCTCGATGGGCGGCGCGACGGACTTCCTCGCCGCAATCGAGACCCGCGAAAGTGCCCTCGCGCGACGCCTGTTCGACCCGGCAGCGGCCGGCGCAACGCCCGCCGACGACGATCCGCTCGCCAAACTCCCGGCTTAGTGCCGCGTAAGTGCCGATTTCCCGCAGGGGAAGCGCCGGCGTGCTGCATGACAATGGGCTCACGATGACCGAACCGCTCGCCTCCACCTCGCCTGTCGCCGCGGCGACACCCGCCAGCACGTCCATGCCGCGCCCGTGGCTCGATCAATATCCGCCGGGCGTTCCCGCGGTGGTCGATGCCGGCGGCTATCCGTCGCTCGTCGCGCTGCTCGAGGAGTCGTGGCGCAAGCACGCGCACCGCGACGCGAGCGCCTGCATGGGCAAGCGCATGACCTTCGCGGAGGTCGACGAGCGCTCGCGCGCCCTCGCTGCGTGGCTGCAAGCCAAGGGCGTGAAGCGCGGCGACCGCGTCGCGTTGATGATGCCCAACGTGCCGCAGTACCTCGTCGCGATCGGCGCCGTGCTGCGCGCGGGCGCGGTGGTCGTCAACGTCAATCCGCTCTACACGGCGCGCGAGCTGCAACACCAGCTGGCCGACTCGGGCGCGACCGTGATCATCGTGCTCGAGAACTTCGCGTGCACGCTCGAACAGGTGATCGCGCAGACCGAGATCCGGCACGTCGTGCTCGCCGCGATGGGCGACCTGCTCGGGTTCGCGAAGGGCCAGCTCGTCAACTTCGCGCTGCGCCACGTCAAGAAGATGGTGCCCGAGTTCCGCCTGCCGGTCGACGCGGGTCGCACCGTCACGCGCTTCAACATGGCGGTTGCCGAAGGCACCCGCCTCGCGTTCTCGCCGGTCGCGCTCGGGCCCGACGACATCGCCTTCCTGCAGTACACCGGCGGCACGACGGGCGTGTCCAAGGGCGCGACGCTGCTCCATCGCAACGTGGTCGCGAACATCATCCAGAGCGAGGCCTGGTTCAAGCCGATGTTCGACAAGCTCGGCGACAAGCCGTTGACGATCGTCTGCGCGCTGCCGCTGTATCACATCTACGCGCTGACGATCTGCTTCATGTTCGGCGCGCGGCTGGGCGCGATGAACATCCTGGTGCCGAATCCGCGCGACATCCCGGGCTTCCTGAAGACGCTGAAGAACTTCAAGGTCAACATGTTCCCGGCCGTGAACACGCTGTTCAACGCGCTCGCCAACGACCCGGAATTCGCGAAGCTCGATTTCTCCGAACTGGTCGTCTCGAACGGCGGCGGCATGGCCGTGCAGCAGGCGACCGCCGAGCGCTGGCTGAAGATAACGGGCTGCCCGGTCGTCGAGGGCTACGGCTTGTCGGAGACCTCGCCCGTCGCCACCAGCAACCGGCTCGACACGCCCGAGTTCACCGGCACGATCGGGCTGCCGATCCCGTCGACCGACATCGCGATCCGCGACGACGAGGGCGCCGACTGCCCCGTCGGCACGCCCGGCGAGATCTGCATCCGCGGGCCGCAGGTGATGGCGGGCTACTGGCGCCGGCCGGACGAGACCGCGAAGGTCATGACCGAGGACGGCTTCTTCCGTTCGGGCGACATCGGCGTGATGGACGAGCGCGGCTACGTGAAGATCGTCGACCGCAAGAAGGACATGATCCTCGTCTCCGGCTTCAACGTGTACCCGAACGAGATCGAGCAGGTCGTCAACATGCACCCGGGCGTGCTGGAGTGCGCCGCGATCGGGGTGCCGGACGAGAGATCCGGGGAAGCCGTGAAGTTGTTCGTGATCCGACGCGATCCGGCGCTCGCCGAGGAGGATATCGCCGCCTACTGCCGCGAGAATTTCACGGCGTACAAACGGCCCCGATTCATCGAGTTCCGGGACGACCTGCCGAAATCGAACGTCGGCAAGATCCTTCGTCGCGAACTGCGCTCACCGGGGGCCTGAGAACTTCCACGGCCCGATTTCCCCGACGTGTCCTCCACCGACCCGAACCATGACGCCCGACCTGCCGCGCCCCCGCCGACGGCAGCCCCCGTGGCGCGCGCCGACCACGACGCGCTCGGCCTGACGGTGATCGAGCGAGGCTGGCTGTCGGCCAACCAGATCGTGTTCGCCGCGAAAGGCGGCGTGTCGGCGGCCGTCGTCGACACCGGCTTCAGCGCGCACGCGGCGCAGACGCTGGCGCTCGTCGATCACGCGCTCGCCGGGCAGGCCCTCGGCCGGATCGTCAACACGCACCTGCATTCCGACCACTGCGGCGGCAACCGCGCGCTGCAGGAGCGTGCAGGCGTCGAAACCTGGATTCCGGCCGCGAGCCTCGCCGCGGTGCACGCATGGGACGAGGACTTGCTGAGTTATCGGCTGACCGACCAGCCCTGCCCGCGCTTCCGCGCCGACCATGCCCTCGCTCCTGGCGCGACGATCGCGCTCGGCGCCGCCGACTGGCAGATCCATGCGGCACCGGGCCATGACATGGATGCGGTGCTGCTCTTCGAGCCGCAGACCCGCACGCTGATCGCCGGCGACGCGCTGTGGGAAGAGCGCCTGGCGATCATCTTCCCGGAGCTGGCGGGCGAGGACGGCTTCGGGCCGACGCGCGCGACACTTGCGTTGATCGAGCGCCTGCAGCCGCGCGAGGTCATCCCGGGCCATGGCCGCGCGTTCGGCGATGTCGCGAGCGCGTTGGCGTCGAGCCGGCAGCGTGTCGACGCCTTCGAGCGCCACCCCGAGAAGCACGCACAGCATGCCGCGCGCGCGCTGCTGATGTTCCATCTGCTCGAGGTGCGCGACGCCGAGATCGGCGCGCTCGTCGACTGGATGCGCCGCACGCCGATCTACCGCATCGTGGCGACGCGTGCCGGGCTCGACGACGCCGGCGCCGCTGCCTGGGCGCTGACGCATGTGCGCCGGCTGGTCGACGACGGCGCGTTGCTCGAGGTCGACGGCCGCGTGGCCGTGCGGCCGCAGGCGCACTAGGCACGGGACGTCATGGCCAATCCGGACGCGACCACCATCCCGGGCGAGGATTTCATCGACACGCTGCCACCGGCGCCGCCGATGCAGCCGGCGCCAGAGGAGCGCCCGCAGTCCGACGCGCCCGATCGGCTCGTGTTCTTTTTCAGCGGCTTCGACCCGAAGGGCGCCACGTTCTACCACCGCCTGTTCCGCAGCGGCATCGCGCAGCGCAACGCGTCGCATGACGAGACGCTGGCCGTCGGCGGACGCCACCGCATCGGACGCTGGGCGTCGGTCTGGACGGGCCTGTGGCGCGGCGCGCCGGCGGCGACCGGCGGCCGTCCGCCCACGATGCGCACGCGCGTGCATTTCATGCGCTGGGACGACATCGTCCGTCGCCATTGGCGCCGCAAGCCAATGCAACTGCTGCGCGACTACTGGAACGTGTATGCGAAGGGGCTGGCGACCGGCGTGCTGCTGCGCGTTCGCAAGCAGGCGCCGACCGCATTCGGACTCGCGCTGTTTCCGCTGGGCGTCCTGTTGGTGGCGGTCATGGCGGGCATGTTGCTGATCGGCGGGTCGCTGCTGCTGTCGGGATGGCTCTCGCCGGCCTGGGCCCTGCTCGCCGGATTGGTGGTCGGGCTGGTCGGCTGGCGCGCACTCGCGGCGTGGGTCGATTGCGAATGGCTGTTGCGGCTCTATGCGTTCATGCGCGAGGAAGCGATCGGCGAGGTGCCGGCGCTCGATGCGCGCGTCGACGAAATGGCAAAACACATCGTCGAGGCTGTCGAGGCTCGGCTCCGCCAGCCCGGTGCCGGCCCGTTGAAGGAAGTCATGTTCGTCGGCTACAGCACCGGCACGATCATGGCCACCACGGTGATGGCACGGGCACTGCATCGGCTGACCGAACTGGTCGACAGCCGGCGAACGCGCAGCGGAGCGACCTTGTCGATGGTGACGCTGGGCCAGTGCCTGCCGATCGCCACGGAGTGGCCCGGCGCGGGTCGGCTAAGGGCGGATCTCGACGCCTTGTCGGAGTGCGGCATGCTCACGTGGCACGACTACTCGGCGTCGTCCGATCGCGCAGCGTTCTGGCGCACGCCGCCGTGGCCCGAGCCGGCGCAGCTCAAGGGCCACCAGGCATCGCCGCGCTTCAGGTCGCGCCTGACCGCGGTCGAATACGCCGCGCTGCGACGGGATCGACGCGAGATGCACCTTCAGTATCTTCGGCCCCCGGCGGGGCGCGGAGAACCCGACACCTTCGATTTCTTTGCCCTGACCTGCGGACCTGCGACGCTGGCCCAGCGGCATACGTCGTTGAAGCCGGCGATCGATTTGCGCGATTGAACGCGTCGGCATCGAGTGGGCGAAGCGAGCGGAAGACGTCGCGTGCGGTAGTCGTCAAATTAGCACATCGCGGCCTGCAGACCGACAGCATCGACTTCTACTGGACGGTCCCAGCCTCGGTTAGCGGTGGCGACTTGCTTCGCGGCGCGCGCTGCGAGCAAGTTCGATCGATTCGCAGTGCAGGTCCGATGTGATGCGGCATGCGACGCGGTGGGGCATGGGAAATACACCGGCACGGCATCCCACGCCACGCCCACAACGCAAAACGCAAAACGCCTGACCGAAGTCAGGCGTTTTTTGTTTGTTCGGCGTCGAATACTTTAGCCGACCGAATACTTGGGCGATTATAAAGCTCGCCCCACAAAGCAAAACGCCCGAGCTGGAGAGCTCGGGCGGTTTACTTGATATTAGCCTGACAATGTCCTACTTTCACACGGGAACCCGCACTATCATCGGCGCAGAGGCGTTTCACTGTCCTGTTCGGGATGGGAAGGAGTGGGACCACCTCGCTATGGTCATCAGGCTTAACTGGTCACCGAGTCGT
>JASLEM010000010.1 GCA_030151165.1 Burkholderiaceae bacterium | reverse complement strand
CGCCCGACGGTCGAAGGCCACATGGGCTACACCTACGACGCGGACGGCACCAAGCACGAGAACGGCGTCAGCGGCACGCCGGGCCAGAGCTGGCCGGGCGACCTGTGGAAGACCGGCGGCGCCGCGACCTGGCTCGGCGGCACCTACGACGCCAAGACCGGCCTCGCCTACTTCGGCACCGGCAACCCGTCGCCGTGGAACAGCCACATGCGCCCGGGCGACAACCTGTTCTCCTGCTCCACGCTCGCCATCGACGTCAAGACCGGCCAGATCAAGTGGCACTACCAGGGCACGCCCAACGACGGCTGGGACTTCGACGGCGTCAACGAGTTCGTGACCTTCGACATGGACGGCAAGCGCGTCGGCGGCAAGGCCGACCGCAACGGCTTCTTCTACGTGATCGACGCCAACGACGGCAAGCTGATGAACGCGTTCCCGTTCGTCAAGAAGATCACCTGGGCCAGCAGCATCGACCTGAAGACCGGCCGCCCGAACTACATCGCGTCCAGCCGCCCCGGCGACCCGACCGCGAGCGCCGACGGCAAGAAGGGCGCCGCCATCTTCAACGCGCCCAGCTTCCTCGGCGGCAAGAACCAGATGCCGATGGCCTACAGCCCCGACACCAAGCTGTTCTACGTGCCCGCCAACGAATGGGGCATGGAGATCTGGAACGAGCCGATCGCCTACAAGAAGGGCGCGGCCTACCTCGGCGCAGGCTTCACGATCAAGACGATCAACGACGACTACATCGGCGCGCTGCGCGCGATCGACCCGAAGACCGGCAAGATGGTCTGGGAGGTCAAGGACACCGCGCCGCTGTGGGGCGGCGTGCTGACGACCGGCGGCAACCTCGTCTTCTGGGGTACCCCGGAGGGGTACCTGAAGGCGGCCGACGCGAAGACCGGCAAGGTGCTGTGGGAGTTCCAGACGGGCTCCGGCGTCGTCGCCCCGCCGATCACCTGGCAGCAGGGCGGCGAGCAGTACGTCGGCGTCGTGTCGGGCTGGGGCGGCGCCGTGCCGCTGTGGGGCGGCGAAGTCGCGAAGAAGGTCAGCATGCTGGAGCAGGGCGGCATGGTCTGGGTTTTCAAGATCCCGAAGGCCGGCGGCGCGCCGACGCCGAAGGACGCGCTCGCCGACGCGCCGGCCGCGAAGGTCGCCAAGGCCAACTGATCCTCTTCCTCTTTTCCATCTCGACCGACAGAGGTCATCCCGCGCGGGCGTGCAGGCGCACGCGCGGGACGCGGGCGCGACGCGCGCCCGCGCACGACCCGACCAGGAGACACCCATGACCGATTCCACCCGCCGCATCTTCCTCGCGCGCTCGCTGGCCTCCGGCTGCGCGTTCGCGGCCATCGCCACGCCCGGCGTCTCGCGCGCCGCCGGCCACGTCGAGGAGAGCGACGAGACCGCCGTCGCCCTCGGCTACAGGAACGACACGCACCAGGTCGACCAGAAGAAGTACCCGAACCACACCGCGCAGCAGCAGTGCAACGGCTGCTCGTTCTTCCAGGGCGCGCCCACCGACGCGTGGTCGGGCTGCGCGATGTTCGGGCGCAAGCAGGTCGCCGCGACCGGTTGGTGCAGCGCGTTCGCGAAGAAGCCGGGCTGAGGCCGTGCGCTCCGCGCCACGACACGTCGAGCTGCTCGCCCTCCCCTTCTGCATCGCCCACGCCTGCGCCCTGGCCGACGAGGCGCCGCCCGTCGCGGCGCTGCAGTCGGTCGTCGTCGTCGGCACGACGATCCTGCCCGGGGCGGCCACGCCGCTGAGCCAGGTGCCGTCCAACGTGCAGACGCTGGCCGGCAGCGCCGCGACGAGCCCGCGCGCGGTCACGCTCGCGCAGGCGCTCGACCAGGGCATCGGCAGCGTCAACGTCAACGACACCGCCGGCAACGCGTTCCAGCTCGACGTCAACTTCCGCGGCTTCACGGCGTCGCCGGCGCTCGGCACGCCGCAGGGGTTGTCGGTGTTCGTCGACGGCGTGCGCGTCAACGAGGTCTTCGGCGACACCGTCAACTGGGACCTGATCCCCGAAGGCGCGATCGCGAAGATCGCCGTGATGCCCGGCTCGAACCCGCTGTTCGGCCTCAACACGCTGGGCGGCGCGCTCAACGTCACCACGCGCGACGGCTTCTCCGAGGACGGCGGCCAGGTGCGCGCCTACGGCGGCATGTGGGGCCGCAAGGCCGTCGACTTCGAAGGCGGCGTGCACGACGACCATGTCGCCGCGTTCGTCGCCGGCAACGTGCTGCACGAGCACGGCTGGGGCGACCACGACCCGAGCCGCATCGGCCAGCTGTACGGCAAGCTCGGGGTTCGCGACGACAGCAACCGCGCCGACGTGAGCCTCACGCTCGCGAACACGCGCCTCGAAGGCAACCAGACGCTGCCGCTGACGTGGTTGAGCGATTACCGTACGGCGTATTCGTGGCCGGACTACCAGTCGAACCGCCTCGCCTTCCTCAGCGCCAACGCGAGCCACCGCTTCTCGCCCGACCTGCTGCTCGAAGGCAACGCGTTCCACCGCCAGCTCAAGACCTTCGTCTTCAACAGCAACGTCAACGACGACTTCGATCCGACGCAGGGCGTGGGCGACGGCAACCAGCCGACCGGCAACGCGATCAACGTCGTCGGGCAGCAGCGTTCGGGCGCCTCGTTGCAGCTGACGTCGACCGCCGCGCTCGCGAGCCACGCGAACCACGCCAGCGTCGGCGCGAGCTTCGAGAGCGGCTTCACCGTGTTCACGCAGTCGAGCCAGGAGGCGGGCTCGTCGCGCGACACGACGTCCGACCAGCCGATCGAGCTCGACACCTCGCTGCACGCGCGCGCGTCGGCCGCGGGCTTGTTCGCGACGGACACGTTCGGCCTCGACGCGCACACCTTCCTCAGCGTCGCCGGCCGCTACAACCTCGCCAACGTCGACCTCGCCGACCAGCTCGGCACCGCGCTGAACGGGCGCCACACGTTCCGGCGCTTCAACCCGTCGGTCGGCCTCACCACCAACCCGACGGACGGCCTGACCTTCTACGGCTCGTACAACGAGGGCATGCGCGTGCCGACGCCGGTGGAGCTGAGCTGCGCCGACCCGAACGCGCCGTGCTCGCTGCCCAACGCGTTCTCGTCCGACCCCGCGCTGAAGCCGGTGATCTCGCACAACGGCGAGTTCGGCGCGCGCGGCCAGGCGGGCGCGGGCCTGAAGTGGTCGGCGGCGGTGTTCCGCACCGAGCTGCGCGACGACATCCAGTTCATCAGCAGCGGCGGCGGCGCGACCAGCGCGGGCTACTTCCAGAACGTCGGCCACACGCGAAGGCAAGGCGTCGAGCTGGGCCTCGAAGGCCAGGCCAGCGCGTGGACGTGGAGCGCGCACTACAGCATCGTGGACGCCACGTTCCGCACGCCGATCGTCCTGAACAGCCCGAACAATTCGAGCGCCGCGCCGATCACCTGCGCCGATTGCGCGGACATCCCGGTGCGCCCCGGCGACCACCTGCCCGGCATCCCGCGCCACACGTTCAAGCTGCGCGCGGACTACGCGTTCGGCGACGCGGCCTCGCTCGGCGCCACGTTCGTCGCGCAGGGCGGCCAGTATGCGCGCGGCGACGAGGACAACGCCGACGTCAACGGCCGCGTGCCGGGCTACGGGCTGTTGAACCTCGACGGGCGCGTGACGCTCGGCGCCGGCTGGGAAGCCTTCGCCGACGTCGACAACGTGTTCGATCGCCGCTCGTCGAACTTCGGCACGCTGGGCGAGAACGTGTTCACCGGCCCCGGCCGCACGTTCGATCCGACCGGCGCCTCGTGGCGCAGCGAGCAGTTCCGCGCCGCGGGCGCGCCGCGTGGCGTGTGGGTCGGCCTCACGTGGCGCTTCGGCGGCGGCACGCGCGCGGGCGACGCGTCCTGATCCGCACTGTCCCGCGCCGCCACAACGGCGCGGGAATACGCGCATCGCGCCTGGAGCAGGCGCTGTAGTAACCGCGGCCGCGCGCGGCACACCCACCGCGGACTATCCCTCTCCACGCCACGGCGGCGACACCGTGAACGCTGCGCGCTGGCACACGCGTTGCGCCGCGATGGACCGATCGCTCGCCGCCGTTGCTCCTGCCTGCGACTGGCATGTGCGTTGCGAAACACGCCACGGGATGCACGGCATCCCCGCGGCGAAGGACGTCGCGCACATCCACTGCAAAAACAGGAGACGACACACATGAAGACAACCACGAACCCGGTCCTCGTCGGCGCCATGCTGACCCTTGCGGCGAGCCAGGCAGGGGCCGCCGATTTCAAGGCAGGAGACTGGGATCTCTCCGTCGGCGGCATCATCAACGCGTTCTACACGCGCACCCGCTGCACCGGCGGCCAGGACATCGCGGGCCTCGCGATCGCGACGCAGGCCCTCGGCTGCGGCGGCGAGAAAGGCCGCACGGTGATCGGCAACGGGTTGCTGCCCAACGCGCTCATCACCAGCGCGAAGAGCCGCCAGGACGGCGTCGACGTCGGCGCGACGCTGATGATCGGCGCGGCGACGGCGTCCGACGACGCCATCGGCAACAACAGCAACGTCGACGTCCGCCAGGCGTTCCTGACGGTCGGCGACGCGGACATCGGCACCTTCAAGCTCGGTCGCGACTACGGCCTGTTCGGCCGCCCGGCGATCCTCGGCGACATGACGCTGTTCGGCGCCGGCGCGCCCGTCAGCGCCACGCAGCGCAACCGCGTCACGCTCGGCCACATCGGCGCGGGCTATACCTACCTGGGTACCTACGGCCAGGTCGAATACGCGACGCCGACGGTCGGCGGCTTCGCCGGCAAGCTCGCGCTCGTGAGCCCGGTGGACGCGAGCGGCACGACCTACACGGGGCGGACATCGCCGCAGGTGCAGGCCCAGGCGAGCTGGAACTTCGGGCCGGGCAAGGTGTGGGCGGGCGCCAAGACGCAGAAGTTCGAAGCCCCCACCGGCGACGGCTTCACGATGAACGGCGGCGAGATCGGCGGCGACGTCCTGCTGGACGGCTTCGGCCTGCTCGCCAACGTGCAGTCGGGCAAGGGCCTGGGCATCCTGTCGGACGGCGACTCGGGGCCGCGCAAGCAGACGAACTACCTCGTGCAGGCCTCGTTCCAGGCCACGCCCAAGCTCAAGCTCGGCGTCAACTACGGCCAGAGCCGGCTCGACGGCGGCGCGGGCACCGACCTGCGCACCAACGCGAACGCGACGGCCGGCCTGTACTTCGGGATCACGAAGAGCCTGACGCTGACCGGCGAGCTGAGCCACACAACGTCGAAGAGCGTCGACGGCGAGACCGCGAAGCTCGAGGGCGTCGCGGTCGGCGGCATCCTGTTCTTCTGATCGTCCGCGACACGGCGCGGCGCGCGCTCAGGGCGCCTCGCCGTTCGCGCGGAAGAACGCGTTGAGCTCGCCGCCCGCCGCCGCGCCCGCGAAGCCGTCGAAGCGGCCGTCGGCCAGCGTGCGCGCGGCCTGCATGAAGCCGCCCCACGCGACGCGCGCGAGCGCGCCGCCGACGCTGACGCGGCGCACGCCGAGCGCGGCGATGGCGGCGAGGTCGAACTCGCTCGTCGCGCCGACCAGCAGGTTGACCGGCCGCGGCGCGACCGCGGCGACGACGGCCGCGATCTGGTCGCGCGTCCGGATGCCGGGCGCGTAGAGGCAGTCGGCGCCCGCCTCCGCATAGGCCTTCAGCCGCGCGATCGTGTCGGCGAGGTCGGGCCGGCCGACGAAGAAGTTCTCGGCGCGGCCGACGAGCAGCGTGTCGCCGCCGGCGTCGTCGATGGCCGCGCGCGCGGCACGCAAGCGCGCGACGGCGGTGGCGATGTCGAACAGCGGGTCGGCGGCGTCGCCGGTCGCGTCCTCGATCGACAGGCCGGCGACGCCGGTATCGACCGCGGCGCGCACGCTGCGCGCGACGTCGGCCGGGTTCTCGCCGAAGCCGCAGCCGAAGTCGGCGTTGACGGGCAGCGGCGTGGCCTCGACCATCTCGCGCAGGTGCGCCAGCGTCTGTGCGAGCGACAGCGCGCCGTCCGCGTGGCCCGTCGACCATGCGTGGCCGGAACTCGTCGTCGCCAGCGCCGGGAAGCCGAGGCCATGCAGGAAGCGCGCGCTGCCCGCGTCCCACGGGTTCGGCAGCACGAAGCAGCCGGCCGCGTGCAGCCGGGCGAAATCACGCCGGCGAGCGGCGATGTCGGAGCGCGAGAGCGTCATGGGGCACCTGGGGCGTGGCGGGCATCGCGGGACTGTCGCACACCGCGCGGCGTCGATGCTTCGCCCGCGGACGAAGCCGCGTCGGCCGTCAGGCCGCGCTGGCCCGGTTGCGGCCGGCGCGCTTCGACTCGTACATCGCGGTGTCGGCGCGCTCGATCGCGGCGTTCGTCGACTCGCCGGGCGCGAGCGTCGAGAGCCCGATGCTGATCGTCGTGCCGTCGGTGCCGCCGGGCACGGGCACGCGCAGCACCTCGACGCACGCGCGCACGCGCTCCGCGGTGGCGAGCGCGGCGGCGTCGTTGCAGCCTGGCAGAAGGATCACGAACTCCTCGCCGCCCCAGCGCCCGAGCAGGTCGCCGGGCCGCAGCTCGAGCGCGATCGCCTTCGCGACGGCCACGAGCAGCAGGTCGCCGCACGCGTGGCCGTGGCGGTCGTTGAACTCCTTGAAGTGGTCGAGGTCGAGGAACAGCAGCGCCACCGGCTCGCGGCGCTGGCGCGCACGCGCGGTCGCGATCTTGAGGCGATCCTCCCAGCCGCGCCGGTTCAGCACGCCGGTGAGGCCGTCGGTCTCGGCCATGCGGCGCGTGACGTCGCGGTCGCTGCGCAGGTCGCGCGCGCGGAACGAGATCGCGAACACGAGGATGACCGTCTCGAAGGTGCCCGCGGCGAGCATCGCGTCGCCGACGCGCGTCCACTGCGCGAAGGCGCCGAGCGACTGCGCGCTGTCGACGATCGTCGCGGCAAGCAACGGCAGCCAGCCGAACAGGTAGAAGCGGACGTAGCGCGAGCCGCGCGCGAGCGCGATCAGGCTGGCCGCGAGCATCGCGAGGGCGAGCAGGATCAGCAGCGGGTTGATCGTGACGCGCAACAGTTGCAGCAGGAACGGCACCGGCAGCAGCGACAGCGCGCACACCGCCAGCAGGAGGTCGGCGAGCACGATCATCGCGCGCGCCGTGCGCGGCGCGTAGCGCGGCAGGTCCACGAAGCCGCTCATGAACTTCGCCGCGCCCCAGCTCGACACCCCGACGCACAGCGCGATCACGCGCGGCCGCCACGCGGGCGCGCCGTGCCAGTCGAACAGGTCGACCGCGGTGCCCGTCACCATCAGCTGCACGCCGGCGAAGCCGAGCACGTAGATCGCGTAGTCGACATACGTGCGGTCGCGCATCACGCGGCCGAACATCAGCGCGTAGATCGCCGTGCACGCGAGGATCGCGAGGCAGCCGCTGATGAAGGCGATGCGGCGGGCGTCGGCGCGGGCCTCGTCGAACGCGGTGCGCACGACGACATCGACGCGCGGCGTGGCCATCGGCGCCATGCGCAGCAACAGCAGGATCGGGGCGGCGGCGCCGCCCATCGCCGCGACAGGGATCAGCGTGACGCCGTGGCCGCGCGCGATCATGGGGGTGGGGGTATCGGTCGACACGGCCAGGCGCTCGCCGCCCTCGCGCACCAGCGTCACCTCGCCGTTGGCGCGCAGGCGCAGTTCGACGGCCAGCGCGCCCTCGGGCCACGCGCCGCCGGCGGGCTCCAGCTTCAGCCACGCGCCGGCGTCGGACGGCGCGAGCAGCGTGACGCGGCCGCCGTCCATCGGCGTCCAGCCGTCCGCCGTGGGCAGGGCCGCCCCGGCGACGGCCGGCTGCCAGGCGAGCCGCGTCGGCACGTCCTGCGCGGCGGCCACGCCCGCGCCGCACAGCCACAGGAACAGCAGCGCCGCGCACCAGCCGGCCAGGCGCCGCGCTTGCGTGAACAACGAAACCAATGTGCGCACCCTCTTTATGTCCGTCGGGCATGAACTCGCGCGCCGCGGACCTGCGTCGATGCGCCGAGACTACAGGAGATCCGCGCCTCCCGCGCCGGCCTCTGCATGCAGGACTCCACGCTCGTTCAGCCGCCGCAACACGCCTGCCACGCGGGACGGTTATGCTGGTCGCAGCACTTTTCCGATCGCCTCGAGCCTGCCCGTGAACACCACCGAACCCGACAACGCCGTCTACCGCACGCTGCTCGAATCCACGCGCGCGATCCCGTGGAAGATCGACTGGGCGACGGCCACTTTCGCCTACATCGGCCCGCAGATCGAGAGCCTGCTCGGATGGGCGCCCTCGAGCTGGAAGACGGTCGACGACTGGGCCGCGCGGATGCACCCGGACGACCGCGAGTGGGTCGTCAACTTCTGCGTCTCGCAGTCGCAATCGGGCGTCGACCACGAGGCCGACTACCGCGCGATGACCGCGACGGGCGAGTACGTGTGGATCCGCGACGTCGTGCATGTCGTGCGCGACGAGGCCGGCGCGGTGCTGTCGCTGATCGGCTTCATGTTCGACATCAGCGAGCGCAAGAAGACCGAGGAGAAGCTGCTCGACCTGCAGAAGCAGCTCGAGGACTTCTCGTTCCGCGACGGCCTCACCGGCGTCGCGAACCGCCGCAAGTTCGACGCCGTGTTCGACAACGAATGGAACGAGGCGCGGCGCAACGTGCAGCCGCTGTCGCTGGTGCTGTTCGACATCGACTTCTTCAAGCAGTACAACGACCACTACGGCCACGTGCAGGGCGACGACTGCCTGAAGCAGGTGGCGCGCGCGCTCGGCTCGGCCGCCAGCCGCCCGCGCGACTTCTTCGCGCGCTACGGCGGCGAGGAGTTCGTGCTGGTGCTGCCGGCGACCGACGACGCCGCCGCGAAGAGCGTGGCCGAGCGCTGCCGGCAGGCCATCTTCAAGGAGCAGATCGCGCACGCCGCGTCGCCCGGCGGGCAGCTGCTCACCGTGAGCATGGGCGTGTGCACGATCATCCCGGCCGCGCACGACACGCCGATCCAGTTCATCGACGCCGTCGACCGCCGCCTCTACCGCGCGAAGGAAGCGGGCCGCAACCGGATCGTGCACGGCGCCTGAGCGCGCCTGACGACAACGGCCCCGCGGGCGCGTGACGCGCGCGCGGGGCCGAGGGCGTCACCGCCCGGTCACTTCTTGCCGGTGTCGGCGCTCAGGTCGCCGGTGCCGGACGCGCTCGTCGCGGCCTTCTTCGCCATGCGGTGGTGCTTGTGCTTCATCGTGGTCGTCGACGACGTGGTCGAGCCCGAGGCATCGCTGCCGGGCGTCGCCGTCGTGCTGCCGGGCATCGTGCCGGGCGAGCCCGAGCCACCGCCGCCACCGCCTTGCGCGAACGCGCCGATTGCCGTCAACAACGCCACTGCGGCCAGGCCGCCCTTGAATCCATGCTTCATCTTCTGCTCCAGGTGCTCGCGACATGCGAGTGACCGTCTCCTGTAGCAAGGCGCGGACCCCGACCGTGGGCGCGCGTGAAACGCCCACGGTCGCAGCCCGCTTCACGGCGCGACGAGCGCGCGCGTGTAGACCTGCGTGAACTCCGCCGGCATCCGGCGCACGCGGCCGCTCTCGATCTCGACGCAGACGAAATGCGTCGCGCCGCGGAACAGCGTCGTGCCGTCGGAGGCGCGCACGAACTGATAGCGCCGATGCAGCGACAGCCGGTCGAGCCCGACGATCCACGTCGCGAGCAGCACGCGGTCGCCGAGCAGCGCCGGCGCGACGTAGTCGAGCTCATGGCGCCGCACGACCATGCCCTGGCCCAGCCGCGTGTAGTCGTCCGGCGCCATGCCGAGCGCGACCGAATGATCCCAGGCCACGTTCTCCAGCCACAGCAGGTAGTGGACGTTGTTGACGTGGCGCATGAGGTCGATGTGGACGCCGGTCACGTCGACGGGCAGGACGTGCGGCGACGGCAGGTCCCACGTCGGTGCGGTCGCGGCGGCAGGCAGGGGTTCGCTCATCCGTCGAGCTTAGCAGCGGCGGCGTGCGCGTCGCGTCACGCGCGCGAGGGTCACGGCGGCGACGGCGTGCCGGCCAGCGCGCGGCCGAGGAAGTCGCTCATCAGCGCGGCGATCTCGTCCGGCTTCTCGTACAGCGCGAAGTGCCCGGCGTCGAGCACGTGAGTCTCGGCCTTCGGCAGGTCGTGCCGGTAGGCGGCGACCTCGTCGACTTGGAACGACGGGTCGTAGCGGCCCCACACGACCAGCGTCTTCGGCCGATGCTCGCGCAGCCACGCCCCCCAGGCCGGGTAGCTCGCGACGTTGGTGCGGTAGTCGTAGAACAGGTCGGCCTGGATGTCGGCCTCGCCGGGCCGCGAGAGGAAAGCGAACTCGTCGGTCCAGCGATCGGGGTCGATCCGGTCGGGCTCGGGGTTCGAGCCGATGTGGCGCTGCCGGGTCGTCGCCAGCGAGAGGAAGCCGGCGCGCAGGCTCGCCTCGTTGGAGGCGCGGTCGGCCCAGAACTCGCGCCGCTTCTGCCACAGCGGGCCGAGGCCGTCCTCGTGCGCGACCGCGTTCTGGATCACCAAGGCCTGCACGCGCTCCGGATGCGCCACCGCCAGCCGCATGCCGACGGGGCCGCCGTAGTCCTGCAGGTAGAGCGTGTAGCGCTTCAGGCCCACCGCGTTGGTGAAGTCGCCCAGGACCTGGGCGATGTGGTCGAACGTGTACGCGAAGTCCTTCGCGGACGGCGCGTCGCTGTGCCCGAAGCCCGGGTAGTCGGGCGCCACGAGGTGGTAGCGCGACGCGAGCCGCGCGAACAGCGGCTCGTACATCCGCGACGACGACGGGAAGCCGTGCAGCAGGAGCAGCGTGGGCGCGTCCGGCCGGCCGGCCTCGCGGTAGAAGATCGACAGGCCGTCGACCTGCACGGTGCGGTAGCGCGTCGCCTCGGCCGGGTCGACCGCTGCGGACGGCGGAGCCGCGTGGGCGGCGAGGCTGGCGGCCGCCAACGCGGCCGCGGCGAGGGTGTGTTTCGACATCGGAGGTCTCCTTCGTCCAGGATCGGTGGGTTCAGCCGGCACGCGCGCTCATTGGCGCGCCCGCGCGACGGCGAGGGTGTCGATGAACTGGCGGAAGCGGCTGATGCGGCCGTCCGCCAGCGTCCACACGTGCGCGTAGTCCGCGACGGCCGTCTTGCCGGACTCGCCGTGCACGCCCGTGAAGCGCCCGATCGAGACGACCGTGTCGCCCTCGGCGACGTACTCGCTCGAGACGAGCGACAACGGATGCCACTCCTTCATCAGCGGCGCGAGCAGCCCCTCGGCCACCTTCTGCGGCCCGCGGCCGTCGACCCGGTAGTGCCACATCGCCAGCCACTCGATGTCTTCGGACATGAGGCCCAGCGCGCGCGGCGCGTCGCCGTCGGCGAGGGCCGCATAGAAGGCGCGGATGATCTCGACATTGCTGTTCATGCTTGTCTCCTTCGGTACGGGGTGAGGTATCGGCCGCGGCTTACTTCGGCGCCTTGCCGAAGAAGTCGACGATCGCCGCGCCGATCTCGCCGGCGTGGGTCTCGAGCGCGAAGTGGCCGGTGTCCAGGAAGCGCACATCCGCGGCGGGCACGTCGCGCTTGAAGGCTTCGGCGCCGGGCGGCAGGAAGAACGGGTCGTTGCGGCCCCAGATCGCGAGCACCGGCGGCTGGTGGTCGCGCAGGTACGCGTGGAAGGTCGGGTAGAGCGCGACGTTGCTCGCGTAGTCGAGGAAGAGGTCGAGCTGGATCTCGTCGACGCCCGGGCGCGCGAGGTAATGGTCGTCGAGCTCGCGGCCGTCCGGAGACACGCGCGCCAGCGTCGCTTCCGGCACGCCGTGCGTGTACTGGAACACGGTGCCCTGCGGCGACAGCATGCCGCGCAACGCGTTGCGGTTCGCGTCGCTCGGCTCGCGCCAGTAGGCCTGGATCGGGTTCCAACCCTCGCTCAGCCCTTCCTCGTAGGCGTTGCCGTTCTGCGTGACGATGCCGGCGATGCGCTCCGGGTGCTTGATGGCCAGGCGCCAGCCGACCGGCGCGCCGTAGTCGAAGACGTAGATCGCGTAGCGCGACAGGCCGATCGTCTCGGTGAAGCGGTCGACGACGTCGGCGAGCGCGTCGAAGGTGTACTTGAACTCGTCGCGCGAGCGCAGCTCGGTCTGGCCGAAGCCCGGCAGGTCGGGGGCGACAACGCGGAAGTGCGGCGCGAGCACGGGGATCAGGTCGCGGAACATGTGGCTCGACGTCGGGAAGCCGTGCAGCAGCAGCAGGACGGGCGCGTCGGCCGCGCCAGCCTCGCGATAGAACACGTTCAGGCCGTCGACGTCGACGTGGTGGTGGCGGATGGTGGTCATGGCGGTTGCTCCTTGGATGGGGGTTGAGGGCTCAGTCATCGGTCGGCGTTCAGTAACTTTTCCAATCGACACGGTCAGGTTACTTCCGTGATCGATAACTTGTCAAGAGAATTTGATGCGGTTACACTGAAGGCATCGGAGCGACGCTTCAGATCCACGACCCTTCCCCGGCAAATCCCCATGACGACCGCCCGCCCACCTGCCATGTTCCTGGCCGATTCCCGCGGCCTCGACTTCTTGAATTCGCTCGCCTCACCTGGCGGAACGCCTGTCGAGTGGTTATCCAATGGCGAGGATCTGCTCGACTGGCTGCTGCAGGCGGGGCTGGTACCGGCGGACACGGCGGCCTGGATGCGGACGAACGCGCTGCCGGGCGAGCTCGACGGCGCGGCCGCCCAGGCGCGCGAGCTGCGCGAGTGGTTCCGCGGCTTCGTCGACGCGCACCGCGGCAAGCCGCTGTCGGCCGACGCGATGGCCGGCCTGTCGCGCCTGAACGCGCTGCTGGAGCGCGACGAGCTCTACCGCGTGATCGCGCCGGCCGCGGCCGCGCACGACGGCGCGGTGTTCGAACGCCGCGCGACGCGGCGCTGGCGCTCGCCCGCGTCGCTGCTGCTGCCGATCGCCGATGCGCTGGCCGACGTCGTCTGCGCGGCGGACTTCGCGCAGGTCAAGCATTGCGAGGGCCACGACTGCACGCTGATGTTCCTCGACACCACGCAGGGCCGCGCGCGCCGCTGGTGCAGCATGGCCGCGTGCGGCAACCGCGCCAAGCAGGCGGCGCATCGCGAGCGCATGAAGCAGCAGCGCGCGGCCCGCGCGGCCTGATCGACAATGAGGTCGACGCGAGACCTCCGATGAAACGCGACGCCCGCGACCCCCTCAGCGAAGTCACCCTCTGGCACGCCCCCGAGCTCAAGGCCGAGCTGCTGCGCGCGCGCTTCGTCGACTTCACGTACGACGTCCACACCCACGAGACCGCCTGCTTCGCGCTGCTGACCGAAGGGCGCATCCGCATCCGCATGCGCGGCAGCGAGTTCGTCGCGCAGGCGGGCGACCTCTACGCGATCGATGCCGACGAGGCGCACGCGGGCTGGGCGGTCGACGCGCAGGGCTGGCGCCAGCGCACGCTGTACGTCGACCTCGCGCACCTCGCCACGATCGCCGGCGACGAGCGCGCGGCCGTCCCGGCGCGGCTGGCCGGGCCGATCATCCGCGACGCGCGCCTGACGCAGCAGCTCCACACGCTGCACCGGTGCTCGCAGGACGGCGGCTCGTTCCTGCTGCGCGACGAGGCCTATCTCGGCTTCGCGGCGGGGCTGATGCAGCGCCACGCGCGCGGCGCCGCGCCGGCGCGCGCGCCCGGGCGCGAGGACGCGGGCGTGCGCCGCGCGCGCGAGTTCCTCGACCAGAACCTCGGCGCCCGGGTGAGCCTCGACGCGATCGCCCGCAGCGCCGGCCTGCCGCCGTTCCAGCTGTTCCGCGCGTTCCGGCGCGACGCCGGCATGTCGCCGCACGCGTACCAGCGCCAGGCCCGCGTGCGCCTGGCGATGCGGCTGATCCGCGCGGGGCACGCGCTCGCCGATGCCGGCGCGCTCGCCGGCTTCGCCGACCAGGCGCACCTCACGCGCTGGTTCCGCCGCTTCATGGGCGTGACGCCGGGCCAGTACCAGCTCGCGGTCGCGGCGGCGGGCGCGCGGCCGCTGCAATAGCGTTCAAGACCCGCCGGCGGGCGGCGGGCACGATGGGCACGTCTTCACCACGCCCACCTCGCCCATGACCGATTCCTCGCTGCCCGCCGATGCCTCGCCGCCCCTGCCCACGCGCTGCGTCATCGTCGTCGATGCCGCACTGCCGCCGGGCCTCGCGGCCAACGCCGCGGCGGTGATCGCGCTCACCCTCGGCGCACGCCATCCCGGCCTGGTCGGCGCGCCGCTCGTCGACGCCGACGGCCTCGCGCACCCCGGCCTGATCCCGATCGGCATCGCCGTGCTCGCCGCGTCGCAGGAGGAACTCGCCGCGCTGCGCAGGCGCGCCGCGGCATCGGGCTGCGACGTCGTCGACTTCCCCGTGCAAGGCCAGCAAACGACGAACTACGCCGCGTTCCGCGACGCGGTCGCCACCGTCCCGACCGATGCGCTGCGCCATGTCGGCGTGGGGCTCGTCGGCGAGAAGAAGCCGGTCGGCAAGCTGGTCGCGAACTTCGGCTTGCTGAAGTGAGGCGGGCGCGCGGGCTCAGCCGCCGATGCGGTCGAGCGTCGCGACCGCCTCGGCCGGCAGCTGCAGGTCGACCGCCGCGAGGTTCTCGTGCAGGTGCTTCACCGACGACGTGCCCGGGATCAACAGCAGGTTCGGCGCGCGCTGCAGCAGCCACGCGAGCGCGACCTGCATCGGCGTCGCGCCGAGCGCGGCCGCGACGTCGGACAGCGCCGTCGACTGCAGCGGCGTGAAGCCGCCGAGCGGGAAGAACGGCACATAGGCCGTGCCGTGGCGGCCGAGCTCGTCGACCAGTGCCTCGTCGGCGCGGTGCGCGAGGTTGTACATGTTCTGCACGCAGACGATCGGGCAGATCTTGCGGCCGTCGGCGACCTGCTTCGCCGTCACGTTGCTCAGGCCGATGTGGCGCACGAGGCCGCGCTGCTGCAGCTCGGCCAGCGCGGTCAGCGGCGCCTCGAGCGAGCCTTCGGCGGGGCCGTGGACGTCGAGCATGCTGCGCAGGTTGACGACGTCGAGCACGTCGAGGCCGAGGTTGCGCAGGTTGTCGTGCACCGCCTTCTCGAGATCCTTGGGCGCCATCGCCGGGTTCCACGAGCCGTCGTCGCCGCGGAAGCAGCCGATCTTGGTGACGATGACGAGGCCGTCGCGGTACGGATGCAGCGCCTCGCGGATCAGCTGGTTGGTGACGTGCGGGCCGTAGAAGTCGCTCGTGTCGATGTGGTCGATGCCCGCCTCGATGGCGGCGCGCAGCACGGCGAGCGCGCCGGCGCGGTCGGCGGGCGGCCCGAAGACGCCCTTGCCGGCGAGCTGCATCGCGCCGTAGCCGATGCGCTTCACGCGGTGCGTGCCGAGGGTGAACGTGCCTGCCTTGCTGATGTCGCTCATGTCGAACTCCTGATGTCCTGGGGAATGGCGTTCAATGTAGCGAGCCGGCGGTCGAACGATAAGATGGCCTGATCGGCACAGGTCGTACGGAATCTCGAACAATGGCGGCAGACCTCGGAGACCTCGCGGCGCTCGTCGCGGTGGCGCGGGCGGGCGGGTTCCGCGAGGCGGCGCGCGCGACCGGCAGCAGCGCGTCCAGCCTCAGCGAGGCGGTGCGCCGGCTCGAGGCGCGGCTCGGCGTGCGGCTGCTGAACCGCAGCACGCGCAGCGTCGCACCGACCGAGGCCGGCACGCGGCTGATCGACCGGCTCGCGCCCGCGCTCGGCGAGGTCGAGGCCGCGCTCGACGTCGTCAACGGCTACCGCGACCGGCCGATGGGCACGTTGCGGCTCAACGTGCCGATCAGCGCCGTGCGCCTCGTGCTGCCGCGCATCGTCCCGCCCTTCCTCGCGGCCTACCCCGACATCCGCCTCGACGTCGTCGCCGAGGATCGCTTCGTCGACATGCTCGCCGACGGTTACGACGCCGGCATCCGCTACGAGGAGCGCCTCGAGCAGGACATGGTCGCCATTCCCATCGGCCCGCGCCGCCAGCGCTTCGCCGCCGCCGCCTCCCGCGCCTACCTCGACCGCCGCGGCCGCCCCGACCACCCGCGCGAGCTGCTCGAGCACGCGTGCCTGCGCGGCCGCTTCAGCAGCGGCGCGATGCCGGCGTGGGAGTTCGAGCGCGACGGCGAATCCGTGAAGCTCGACCCGACCGGCCCGCTCATCGTGCGCCTCGGCGCGGCCACCGACCTCGCGGTCGACGCGGCCATCGCCGGCAGCGGCGTCATCTACCTGTTCGAGGACTGGCTGCGGCCGCACCTCGACAGCGGCGCGCTGGAGCCCGTGCTGGAGCCGTGGTGGCCGTCGTTCTCGGGCCCCTTCCTCTACTACCCGAGCCGGCGCCACCTGCCGGCGCCGCTGCGCGCGTTCGTGGACTTCATCGGCACGATGCGCGACTGAGCGCGGATGCGCATCCGCGCACTGGCAGAATCGTCCGATCCCGCGCCCTGCCCGCGGCCTGAAGGACGTCCCGCCATGCCTGCCCAAGCTCCCGCCACCGAACATGTCCTGCGCGAGGCGCGCATCTCGTGGTGGTCGCTGTGGCCCAAGGTCGTGCTCGGGCTCGCCGGCCTCGCGCTCGTCGCGTGGGGGCTCGCGAAGCAGGATCCGTCGGGCCACGCCATCGCGATCTTCGGCGCGCTCGACTTCGTCTGGTTCTTCCTCGGCGCGCTGGTGCGCCGCAGCGCGATGAAGGTGGCGCTCACGGATCGCTACCTCGTGCTGCAGACCGGCCTGTTCAGCCGCCACACGTCGACCGTGATGCTGAACCGCGTGGAGAGCCTCGACGTCGACCAGAGCGTGTGGCAGCGCATCGCGCACTACGGCACGCTGACGATCCGCGGCACCGGCAGCGAGGACCTGCGCATGGCCGGCATGCAGGATCCGGTCGGCTTCCAGGCCGCCGCGCGCCAGGCGATCAACGCCGCGAGCGGCAACGCGCCGCTCTGAGACGGCCCGCGCATGAAAAAGCCGCCGGCGTCTGCGCGACGCGGGCGGCGGTCGGACACCGAGACCGATGCCGGTGACGCGTCAGGCGGCGTCGCGATCCTTGCGGCGGCGCGCCACCGCGCCGACGACGCCCAGGCCCAGCAGCATCAGGCCGACCTCGCCCGGCTCGGGCACCGCGCTCGCGAAGGCGCCGACGGTCAGGCCGTGCCAGTTCTCGTTGGTGGTGTCGGTGAACGAGATCGACGAGTAGGTGCCGACCAGCTCGATCACGCCGTGCAGCTCGCCGCTGCCGACGAACGAGTTGCTGGTGGGCGTGGCGTAGGTGCCGCAGCCCCAGTAGCCGCAGCCGGAACTGAGGTAGTCGATGTCGTAGGCCTGCGAGTCGCTGCCGCCGCCGAAGGTCACCGACGCGCCGTTCCAGCTCACGAGCGCGAGCAGCGGGTTGACGACCGGCGCCGAGAACGTGATCACGCTGGTGCCCGCGGCGTTCAGCGCGACGATGTCCGGCGTGCCCGGCGCGTTCGACACCGACGCGCTGAGGTACGGCGCGGTCGGCGACCAGTAGTTGGTGCCGCCGCCGTTGATCTGCGCGAACTGGTACTGCGCGCCGCTGTACGTGACGCCGACGGGCGCGCCGTCGACCGTCAGCGTGCCGGAGACGGTGTTCGACGTGCTGCTGCTCCAGTCGGCCCACGACACGGTCGCGGCCGACGCGCCCTGCGCGCCCAGGGCAAGAAAGGCGGCCAGGGCCGCGGCGGTGATCTTGGTCTGCATGGTGTCTACCCTCTCGTCCGGTGGAGTCCGATGGTGGCGGATCGACGGCCCGCGGCGCCGCGCCGGGCGCCGTGCGACCAGCTTCCCGGAATCTAGCGGCGGACGGCCGCTTGTCCCATCCTCAGAATTGGGGGTCCGCGCGCACCGCGCGCGCGACCGCGCGGCGGGGTGAACCGTCGAGCTGGCGCGCATTGCCCCTACACTCGTCCATCGCTCCCCTGCACTTCCCGCCCGTGCCTCGATGCTGAGCCCCGCGCCCCTGCCGCCCCCGCCGAGATGGTGGGTGTACGCGCTGCTGCCCCTGCTGCACTACGCCAGCGTCAAGCTGGTGTTCGTGTGCGCCGCGTCGCCCGAGAAGGAAGTTGTCGTCTGGCTGCCCAACGCCGTGCTGCTGGCCGCGCTGCTGTACTGGCGCGGCCAGCGCGGCTGGGCGCTCGCGGCGCTGGCGTTCGCGTCCGATCTCGCGGCGAACCTGCCCGTGTTCCCGGCGCTCGAGGCGCTGCTGTTCTGCCTGGGCAACCTCGGCGAGGTGGTGCTGACGTGGTGGCTGATGCGCCGGGTCGGCGCGTCGCCCGGGCTGGAGCGGCTGCAGGACTTCGGCAAGTTCGTCGTCGCCGGGCCGCTGGTCGGCTCGCTGAGCTCGTCGCTGTTCGCCGGTGCCGTGCTCAAGCTGATGGGCAACGGGCACACGTCCTATTCGACGCTCGCGCTGCTGTGGTGGTTCGGCGATGCGCTGGGCCTGCTGATCTACACGCCGATGCTGCTCGCCTTCGCGCAGCCGCGCCGCGAGGCGCCGCCGGCGCGCTGGCTGGACGGCGCGGTGGTCGCGCTCACGGTGGCGCTCGCGGCGCTCGTGCTGTCCGGCGAGTCCGAGAGGCTCGGCGGCGTGCCGCTGACGCCGACGCTGCTGCTGCCGTCGGTGCTGTACATGGCCGTCCGCTTCGAGCAGCGCTGGACCTCGCTCGCGGTGGCCGCGATCGCGCTGGCGACGTCGTGGGGCCAGACGCGCGGGCACAAGCCGTTCGGCGACGCGCCCGCGCACGAGCTGATCCTGCGCACGCAGGAATTCATCCTGACGCTGAGCATCGTCGGCATGGGCTTCGCGACGCTGTTCTCCGAGCAGCGCACGCTCACGCGCAGCCTCGAGGACAAGGTGCGCGAGCGCACGCAGGAACTGCAGGAGCTCAATGGCCGGCTGGCCGCGCTGAGCGCGACCGACGGCCTCACCGGCATCGCCAACCGCCGCCGCTTCGACGAGGCGCTGCAGGCCGAATGGCAGCGCGCGCGCCGCGCCGGCAAGCCGGTGGCGCTGGCGCTGCTCGATGTCGACCTGTTCAAGAGCTACAACGACCGCTACGGCCACCAGGCTGGCGACGACTGCCTCAAGGCGATCGCGCGCCTGCTCGCGGCGCAGGTGCACCGCGCCGACGACCTCGTCGCGCGCTACGGTGGCGAGGAGTTCGCGCTCATCGTGTCGTCCGTCAACTCGACCGGCGTCATCGCCCTCGCCCGCGCGATCTGCGCCGCGCTCCAGGCCGACGCGCGCCCGCACGCGAGCTCGCCTTTCGGCGTGGTGACGGTCAGCATCGGCGTGGCGATGCTCACGCCCGGCAAGGACAACGGCGTGGAGAGGCTGATCCGCAAGGCGGACGAGGCGCTGTACCAGGCCAAGGCGAACGGGCGCAACCAGGTGGTGGTCGCGCCGGCCTGAGGCGCGCGGCGCGCCGATCAGGCGAAGACCAGCAGCGCCGTCACGCCGCCCGCGCCCGCCAGGCCGAACGCGACCGCGGCGGCGAGCGACCCTCGGCGCTCGAGCAGCGCGCCGATCGCCCACAGCGTCGCGACGAGCCCCAGCGCCGCGCCGCCGGTGGCCGCGCGGCCGAGATCGTCCGCGCGCCACAGGAACCCGGCCGTCGCGGCGACCGCGACGACGAACAGCGTCGCCGCCGCGACCTGGCGCGCGCGCCCGATCGGGACATCGACGCGCCTCGCATCCGCGGCCGATACGGTGACCGGGTATCCGCCCGGCTCCCACGACGGCGACCGCAACAGCACCTGCACCTTGTCGCGCCAGCCGCGCGCACGGCCGCACTTCGCGAACAGCTCCGCGTACGTGCGCCCCACCGCCACGAGCGGATCCCAGCGGCGCAGCGGCACGCGCGTGCCGTAGACGCAGGGTTCGGACTCGGGCTCGAAGGTGCCGAACAGGCGATCCCACACGACGAGGATCGCGCCGTAGTTGCGGTCGATGTAGCGGTCGTTGACGGCGTGGTGCACGCGGTGGTTCGACGGCGTCGAGAAGATCCGGTCGAGCACGCCCAGCCGGCCGACGTGCTCGGTGTGGATCCAGAACTGGTACATCAGCACGACGAGCCCCGCGATCGCGAAGACGTCCGGGGGCACGCCCGCAACCGCCAGCGGCAGGAAGAACGCGAAGCCCGACAACGCGTACGCGCTCTCCTGGCGCAGCGCCGTCGACAGATTGAAGTGCTCGCTCTGGTGATGGACGACGTGCGCGGCCCAGAAGATCGCGCTCTCGTGCGAGACGCGGTGCAGCCAGTAGTCGCAGAAGTCGTACAGCAGCACGGCCAGCGCGATGCCGGGCGCGTGGTGCCACCACGCGGCGTGCGGCGCGAGCGCGACGAACGGGTACGCCATCGCGTAGAAGCCGACCTGCACAAGCTGCGTGCACACGGCCACCACCTGGCTCAGCAGGCCCTGGCTCAGGCTCGCCAGCGTGTCGCTGAAGCCGTAGTTGTTGCGCCCGCGGATCACGCCGTAGACGAACTCCGCGCCCATCAGCAGCCCGAACAGCGGCAGCGCATAGACGATGACGTCTTCCATCGCGCTCAGTCGAAATGCCGCGCGATCGCGAGGAAGGCCGTCGACTGCCCGCGGCGATTCACGCGCGGGCTGTCGGAGATCGCGGGGTCGAAGCTCTCGCGCTCCGCATGCGCGACGACGACCCAGCCCGGCGCGACCGCCCACTGCGCCGACAGGCCCAGCACCGGCATCGTCGACGCGCCCGCCGTGTAGGCGCGCACGCCGCTCGCCAGCGACTCGGCGGACGTCACACCGTACAGGTGATCGACATAGCGCGCGCTGCGATGCGCGACGCCCGCCTGCGGGTAGAACGTGAGCGGCCCCAGCGCGACCTCGGCGGCGTACGAGGCCTCGAGCAGCGTGCCGCCCGAGACGGTGTCGTGGAACGCGTCGAGGAACACGCCGCCCCACGGCGTCTCCTGGAACGTGCCGAGGCCGACGGGCCGCGGATTCTTGCGGCTCGGGACGAGCGGCCCCTTGCTGTCTTCGCCCTCGGTGCTCACGCGCGCGACCACTTCGACCGCGCCCCAGCCGACGGGCAGCAGCTTCGCGCCGACGGTGTCCTCGCGCGCGAACAGGCGGCCGAAGTCGGCGTAGACATACGGGATGGCGCGCGTGCGCACCGCCTGGCCCGGCGCCGAGCCCTGGGTGGACAGCACCGCGGCGCCGACATCACCGTCCAAGGTCCAGGCATCGACGGCGCGGCCGTCGGCGCTCGCGGTGCCGCAGGCGGACAGCGCTGCGAGCGCGAGCGCGCGTCCCGCGTGCGCACGCGTGGAAAGGCGGCTGCCCGCGCGCATCACGCGCATCACGCGCGGCTGAAGACCAGGCTCGCGTTCGTGCCGCCGAACGCGAACGTGTTGCTGATCGCGTGGCGCAGGCCGGGCTGCGCGAGCCCCTGGCCGAGCACGTGCGCGAGGCCCGCGCAGCGCGGGTCGACGTCGCTCACGCCCTGCGTCGGCGGCAGCACGCCCTCGCGCAGCGCGAGCACCGTCCAGACGGCCTCGAGCGCGCCGGCCGCACCGAGCAGGTGGCCGTGCGCGGCCTTGGTCGCGCTCACGTGCAGCGCGGCCGCGCCGTCGCCCCACACCTCGCGCAGCGCCTCGCATTCGACCGGGTCGCCCGCCACCGTGCCGGTGCCGTGCGCGTTGCAGTAGCCGATGTCCGCGGGGGCGAGGCCGCTGCTCGCGAGCGCCGCGCGCATCGCGGCGGCCTGACCGCGCACCTGCGGGTTGGTCAGGTGCGTCGCGTCGCAGCGCACGCCCGAGCCGGCGAGCCACGCATGGGGCGCGACGCCGTCGCGCGCGAGATCCTCCTCGCGCCGCAGCACGAGGAAAGCCGCGCCTTCGCCGAGCACGAGCCCACCGCGGTCGGCGGAGAACGGGCGGCAGCTGTGCTCGACGTCCGGCTCGCGCGGCACGGCCAGCGTGCGCAGCGCCTGCCAGGCGGCGACCGTGCCGCGCGCGAGCACGGCCTCGGCGCCGCCGGCGATCGCGATGTCGATCTCGCCACGCCGCAGCGCGTGCGCGGCCTCCGCGATCGCGACCGAGCTCGACGCGCACGCGACCGCGTACGTGAGCACGGGCCCGCGGATGTCGCAATGCATCGCGACCACGCCCGCCGCGCCGTTGACCATGCCGGCCGGCACCGTCAGCGGCGGCAGGCGCTGGCCGCCGTGCAGCGCGGCGTAGCCGGCGTCCATCGTCGCCGCGCCGCCCATGCCGGTGCCGAGGTACAGGCCGACGCGCTCCGGGTCGGGCCACGCCGCGAGCCCCGCGTCGGCGATGGCCTGGCGCGCGGTGAGCAACGCCATCTGGCTGACGCGTTCGGTGCCGACCTGCTGCAGCTTCGTGAGCGCCGTCGAGACGTCGACCGTGACGCGCGCCGACGCGATGTCGGGCAGGCCGTCGAACGACTGGCGCGCGATGGCGCTGCCGCCCGCGACGAGCCGTGCCCAGGCGGCGTCGGCCGAGTCGCCGAGCGGGCAGGTCACGCCGAGGCCGGCGACGCCGATGCGCGACGTGCTCACGGCGGCGTCCTCAGGCCGCGGCCTTCGCGGCCAGCAGCGTGTCCAGGAGCTCGGCCAGGCCGCGCAGCGTCGTCACGGTGTGCGCGGCCTCGTCGGGCACGACGACGTGGAACTCGTCGTCGATCGCGAACATCAGCTCGGCGACGGTCAGCGAGTCGAGCTCGTAGCTGGCGAACGGGGCGTCGGGGTCGATGACGTCGAGCGCGACCTCGAACTTCTCGTGGATAAGCGTCTTCAGTTGGTCGACGGTGCTCATGATGCGATGCCGATGCCGGCGCCGGCATCGGAGTGGAACGTGGAGGAAACGGCGACAGGCGAGGCCGCGCCGGCGCGGTTCGCGGCGGGGACGTTCGGGTGGAACGGCAGGCTCTGGACGAACGTGGCGAGGCGGTCGGCGACGAGGTGGCGGTCGTTGTCCGCCGTGATCATGTGATAGCTGTTCTCGAGCACCTGCAGGCTCAGCAGCCGCGGCGGGATGCCGCGCAGCGTCGAGCGCACGCTCGCGAGCGAGCAGATCTCGTCGTCGCGCGCGTGCTGCGCGAGCACCGGCACGGCCACGCGCGGCAGCAGCGTCGTCACGTGCGCGGACAGCCGCTCGCTCTCGCGCACGACCTGCAGCGGGACCGTCGCCGGCCCGACCAGCGTGGCCTCGCCCGCCGATCCGCCGGCCGCCATCTGCGCGCGCACCCACTGGCGCATGCGCTCGTTCTTCAGCCCGAACGGCGGCCGCTCGGCCATGTGGAAGTGCCGCGTGATGCCCAGCGCGTAGGCGACGCGGCGCAGCGCGTACCAGCGCGGCAGGCCCCAGCCGTCGTAGGCGAACAGCGGCGACAGCAACGCGATGCCGCGCAGCCCCGGCAACGGCCGGCCGGCCTTCGCGGCGGCCCCGGCGACGGCGAGCGCGAGCATCGCGCCGGTGCACAGGCCGCCGAGGACGAAGGGCTCGGGCGATTCCTCGCCCAGCCGCACGAGCACCTGCGTGGCCTGCTCGACCCACGCCGGCCAGCGCGTGCGCTCGTCCAGCGAGCTGGCGCTGTAGCCGGGCACCTCGGGCGCCTCGAGGCGGATGCCCTCGCGGCGCAGCGGATGGATCAGGAACCCGAATTCCTTGGGGGTACTTGCCAGGCCGTGGAACAGGACCAGGCGGGCGGGCGTGGCGCGCCGCGCGACATCGGACATGGATCGACAATCTTCAAGACGACCGCGCCTTTGCAGCCCGGTGCGGGCGCAGATGACACGACGCCTCGATTGTCGGATGGCAAGCCTTCCAGGGTATTCAGCCCGCGGCAAGCTCCCTGCAAGATTGACCGGCCGAACCGGACGGCGGCGCCACGCCTGCCGTCACACAGCGCTGTCATTGCACGGCCGGAACGATCGTCGCCTCGAGCCGCGCGACGAGGCCCAGCAGCTGCGCCTGCAGGCGCATGGCGTCCAGCCCGAGCGAGGCGGCGTTCGCGTCCGCGCGGGCGCCGGCCTGCAGCTCGTCCTCGAAGCGCCGCACGTCGGCGGCCAGCGCCATCGCGCCGATCGTCACCAGCGCGCCGCGCAGCGAGTGCGCGGCCCCGCGCCAGCGCGCGAGATCGTCGCCGTGGCCCGTCACCTCGAGGGCGGGCTCGCCGGCCGCGTAGTGGTGCACGAACGAGGCGACCGCGCGCTCGAGCACCGCCTGCGTGCCGCCGACCGCGTGCAAGGCGAGCGGGAGGTCGATGCCCTCGACATCCGCGAGCCGCGCGGGCGCGCCGTCGGCCGGCGCC
>JASLEM010000461.1 GCA_030151165.1 Burkholderiaceae bacterium | reverse complement strand
CGTCCGGATAGCGCGGATCGACGCCCTGCAGTTCGGCCGCGCAGGCCCAGTGGCCGTCGTCCACCGGATAGGGCACGCCGACGCGCGCCACCACGCGCGCCTGCGAGCCGTCCTGGCGCAGCCAGATCAATTGCTCCGTGGCGATGAAGTTCGGCGCGGTCGTTCGCATGAGCAGCCAGTCTGCCTGAGGCGCGCGGCCTTGACCCTTCGTGATTACGCCATTTCGACATGCCACCACGCGGGCAGCAGGCGCCGCACTTCAGCGCGCCGGAAGCGGTCGTCGATGAGGAAGACCACGCCCTCGTCGCTGGCCGCGTGATCCGCACGACCAGCGACGAGGGCGTGGTCTTCCTGATCGACGACCGCTTCCGGCGCGCCGAAGTGCGGCGCCTGCTGCCCGCGTGGTGGCACGTCGAAATGGCGTAATCACGAAGGGTCAAGGCCGCTCGCCTCGGGCAGACTGGCCGCTCATGCGAACGACCGCGCCGAACTTCATCGCCACGGAGCAACTGATCTGGCTCCGCCAGGACGGCTCGCAGGCGCGCGTCGTGGCCCGCGTCGGCGTGCCCTATCCGGTGGACGACGGCCACTGGGCCTGCGCGGCCGAACTGCAGGGCGTCGACCCGCGCTATCCGGACGTCTGCGGCGCCTCGTCGATGCAGGCGCTGAACCTGGCCACCGCGCTGGTCGCCACGCGGCTGGCTCACCTGCTGGAGCGCGGCGAGCGCCTGGTCGACGCGGAAGACACCGACTGCGCCTGGGACGACGAGATGCTGCACTCCATCTTCGGCCTGCACGGGCTGCGCACGTCGCGGCGCGCGCCATGACGCAGTTCGACGCCGCCGCCACCGCGCGGGCGCTCGCGTTTCCGGCGCTGGTCGACGCGCTCGAGCACCTGTTCGTCGCCGGCTGCGAGGCGCCGACACGCCAGGTGCACGCGGTCGGCGACTCGCTCACCGCGCTCGTGATGCCGGCCTGGCTGGCCGGGCGCTACTTCGGCGTGAAGATCGTCAACGTCGCGCGCGGCAACGCGGCGCTGGGCCTGCCGGGCGTGTTCGCGAGCTACCAGCTGTTCGACGCGCGCACCGGCGTACCGCTGGCGCAGATCGATGGCAACGAGATCACGGCGCGCCGCACCGCCGCGGCGTCGGCGCTCGCCGCGTCGAAGCTCGCGCGGCCCGACGCGCATCGGCTGCTCGTGGTTGGCGCGGGCCGTGTCGGCAGCCTGATGGCGCACGCGCACGCCGCGGTGCGCGCGATCGACGACGTGCAGGTCTGGAGCCGCGACGCGGCCGCGGCGCAGGCGCTCGTCGATCGCCTCGCGCGCGAGGGCGTGTCCGCGCACGTGACGCGCGACCTCGCGGGCGCCGCGGCGCAGGCCGACATCGTCAGTTGCGCGACGCTCAGTGCCGAGCCGCTGATCCGCGGCGAGTGGCTGGCGCCCGGCACGCACCTCGACCTGATCGGCGGCTTCACGCCCACGATGCGCGAGGCGGACGACGCGGCGTTCGTGGAGGCGGACGTGTGGGTCGACACGATGGAGGCGCTGGCCAAGGCCGGCGACCTGGCGCAGCCGATCGCGTCCGGCGCGCTGCGCCGCGAGGACGTGCGCGGCACGCTGGCCGACCTGTGCGCCGGCCGCTTCGTGCGCCGCGACGCCGCACAGCGCACGGTCTTCAAGTCGGTCGGCACGGCGCTGGAGGATCTCGCCGCGGCGATCCTCGCGTACGAATCGGTCGGCTGAGGCGTCGCGCTCAGCGCGCGGGCTTCGGCGCGGGCACGGTCGATTCGACGGCGGTGGCGACCGGCGGCGTCGGCGGCTCGAACGCGTCCGGCGCGGGCATGTGCATCGCCTCGGCGCACGCGGCCGACACCGGGATGTCGGCGAGCCAGCCGCCGGTGAAGCCGGCGCGGCGCAGGCCCGTCACGATCGGCTCGCAGCCGCGCATCATCTTCCACAGCAGGCCGGTGCGGTGGTTCTCGATCATCACGACGGTCGGGCCCTCGTTGATGCCGAAGTGGTACGGCGAGACCCAGCCGATCGCGTGCTTGCGGTCGGCCGGATAGCTCGGATTGAACGAGGCCTTGAAGCCGTACGGGTTGGCCGTGTGCAGCTGGATGTGGCGGTAGTTCGCGATCGTCGGCAGCACGATCTCGGGCGCGAACGGCAGCGACGCGACGACCGCCCACGGCGCGAGCGTGCCGTCGTCGGGACCGTCGGGCACGCCGCGGGCGATGTAGTCGAAGAAGGGCGTCTCGCCCTTGCCGTGCCAGCGCGCGACGCCGGGGCCGTCGCTGGCCGTCACGCCCCAGCAGTGCTCGCCGTACATCGCGTGGCGCCGCGGGTTGCGGATCGCGTAGCGTTGCTGCACCTGCGCGCCGATGCGGCTGTTCTGGAAGTAGTCGCTGTCGTGCGCGCGCATGAACGCGTCCTGCAGGCCGCGGAAGTCGACCCACAGGTGCGACATCTGGTGGATGAACAGCGGGCCGGCGTGCAGGTAGGCGAGGCCTTCGACCGTCTCCCAGCGGTACGTCGAGCACCATGCGTCGTACGACGACGCCGGCACGGGGTGCGTGGGCGAGCCGAGCGCCAGCAGGTAAAGCACCAGCGCCTCGTCGTAGCCTTCCCAGTGCCACGGCAGCTTGCCCGTCTCGGGCTTCCAGCCGTGGCAGATCGTGCCGCGCTCGCCGACCATCCAGTCCCACTCGACACGGTCGTAGAGCGCGGTCGCCAGCCGCCGCACCTCGGCCTCGTCGTCGCTCGCGCCCTTGAAGTAGGTGCGCGAGGTCAGCACGCCCGCCATCAGCAGCGCGGTGTCGATCGTCGACAGCTCGCACTGCCACGCGCGGCGGCCGGTGTTCATGTCGATGAAGTGATAGAAGAAGCCGCGGTAGCCGGACGCCTCGGGCGATTCGCCCTGTTCGCACGCGAGCAGGAAGCGCAGCGTGACGAGCGTGCGGTGCAGCGCCTGCGCGCGCGTCATCAGCCCGCGCTGCACGCCGACCGGGTACGCCGTGAGCGCCATGCCGACGGCCGCGATGCTCGCGGGCCAGCCCGCGGCGGTCTTGTCCATCACCAGGCCGTTGGCCTCGTTGACCTCGTGCACGAAGTAGCCGAAGGACTCGCGCTGCAGGTCGGTGAGCATCGCGTCGAGCGCAATCGTCTCGCGGCGCGTCAGGCCATGCAGCGCCGGCACGGCTTTCGCGACCGGGGCGATCGACGGCGCCGCGGCGCTCTCGGCCCCGGCGTAGCCTTCGTTGTCGTCGTCGTCCGGGTGGCGCGTCATGCGGCGGACTCCCAGTCGATGCGCACCAGCGCCATCGCGTTCGGCGGGAGCGCGAGCGTGAAGCTCGCCATGTCGCTGTCGCCGACGACGGCCAGCGTCTCCGGCACCACCGCCGACGCCGCCTCCAGCGCCGCGACCTGGTGCGGGTGGGGGTATTCCGGCTGGCCCATGCGCTCCCACGCCGCCTTCGCGTTGGCGTGCTGGTCGTCGATGCGGTGCACCAGCGCCGTCCGCGCGCGCCGGCCCGCGAGGCCGGCCAGGTCGACGGTAACGAGCTCGGCGCCGACCGGGTGGCGCGGCATCGCCACGTTGACCAGCAGCACCGAGGTCGCGCCGTCGTCGTCCGGCGCGCCGACCCACGCGGCCACCGTCTCGTGCGCGCCCGTGACGCGCCACGCGCGCTTGCCGAGCCGGCCGAGAAGCTCGAAGCCGCGGTAGACGGGCTTGGGCACGCCGTAGAGGTTCAGCAGCCCGAAGCCGCCGTGGTACGGCACGCTGGGGAAGTAGTTCTCCTCGAAGATGTCGCTGAACACCCACCAGCTGAAGCAGTCGACGACGTCGTCGACGCTGATCGCGAAGCGGGTGGCGAGCGCGGCGCAGAACGGGCCGTCGTGCATCGGGTCGCGCGGGTTCGACGTGATGTTCCACTCGGTGTAGTACAGCGGCCGCGTGCCGGCGAAGGCGCGCGCCTCGACGGCGCGGTCGCGCATCACGGACAGCGGCGCGTCCGCGAGTTGCGAGACGGTGTCGGTGTCGACCGAGCCGAACGCGTCGGTCGGGTAGTAGTGCGTGCTGATGAAGTCGGCGCGGCAGCCGTGCGCGTCGCCGAACTTGTTGAAGTCGTCGAGCCAGCCGTTGGCCGCGGTGGCCGGGCCGCCGACCTGCAGCTTCGGCGAGATGGCCTTCGCGGCCTGCCACGTGGCCTGGTACAGCGCGAAGTACTTCGCCTGCCCGCCGGTCCAGAACGCAACGAGGTTGGGCTCGTTCCACACCTCGAGCGGCCACTGCGCGACCTCGTCGACGCCGTAGCGCTCGACCCAGTGGCCGATCAGCTTCGTCATCAGCAGCGACCAGTCGGCCAGCCGTTTCGGCGGCGTCACGTTGGCGCGGTAGTGGAAGACGCTGTTGCCGTCCGACGAGAGCGCGCCCGGCATGAACGAGAGCTCGACGATCGGCTTCATGCCGATGGACAGCAGGAAGTCGAAGATGCGGTCGATGTTGAAGAACGAGAACAGGAACTGGTCGTCCTGCACGACGAGCGTGCCCATGTCGTCGCACAGCAGCCCGTGGAAGCGCACGTGGCGGAAGCCCAGCTCGCGGCGCGCCCGCGCGAGCTGCTGCTGCCAGTCGGCGCGCAGCGCGGTCGGCGCATGGCAGCTGCCGACGCAGTGCTGCCACGGGTGGCGCAGCGGCTGCGGCGCGGCGGCCAGGTCGCAGGTGAAGGTGGCGGCGGGCGCGGGCTGCGGCGCGCCGGCGATCGTCGTGGCGGCGGGCGCGGCAGGCACGGGAGACGGGGTCGACGGCATCGCAACTTTCGGCGCCGGCGGGGCGGCTTGGGGGCTCATCGGTCGGCAAGCCCCATGCCCGACAGCAAGGGCGAGGCCTTCGGCGACCTTGCGCAGGGCCGTGCGTCTTTTCATGCGCGACTCCGGTCCGCGAACGAGGGGCGGTGTGGCGGGGTGGGCATCGTCGGGTCGGGCGTGTCGAGGTTTCCGGAAGCTGCGAGCCAGTATGCCGGCCCGATGTTTCGGGCGGTGGCGAGGGGTTGCCGCACGGTTTCGGCCGCGCCTGTCCCCTGGTTATCCCGGACAAGTCGACCGCTGTGATGCCGCCCGGATTTGGGACAATTCGCGCTTCGCCGAGCGGCTCACGAGGCCGGCCGGACTGTCCCCGTTCGCGACTCCAGAGGTCCCCTTGACCACACTCACTGCCAACACGCCCGCCGCCGTCGACACCCCGACCGGCCATCCGCCCGGACTGAAGTACCTGTTCCTCACCGAGATGTGGGAGCGCTTCAGCTACTACGGCATGCGCGCGCTGCTCGTGCTGTACCTCGTCAACGCGCTCGGCTACAAGCGGGTCGACGCGCTCGAGATGTACGGCATCTACACGGGCCTCGTCTACCTGACGCCGATCTTCGGCGGCTGGATCGCCGACAAGTACCTCGGCCTGCGGCTCACGGCCGTGATCGGCGGCACCGTGATGATGCTGGGCCACTTCGCGATGGCCGTGCCGTCGCTGCTGCACGTCGCGCTGGGCCTGCTGATCGTCGGCAACGGCTTCTTCAAGCCGAACACGACCTCGATGGTCGGCGAGCTGTACGACGGCCCGACCGACCCGCGCCGCGACGGCGCGTACACGATCTTCTACATGGGGATCAACCTCGGCTCGTTCTTCTCGCCGTTCGTCTGCGGCACGCTCGGCCAGAACGTCGGCTGGGACTGGGGCTTCGCGAGCGCGGGCGTCGGCATGGCCATCGGCCTGTTCACGCTGATCTTCTGGCAGGACCGCCTGGGCCGCTCGGGCCTGAAGCAGGGCCAGCGCCCGATCGGCCTGCACAACCTGCCGGTGATCCTCGCGTTCGCCGCGGGCTCCGTCGCGCTGGTCTACGCGGTGCTGGGCGCCTGGCCGATCCTCAAGAGCGCGGTCGCGGGCATTCCGTCGTGGCTGTCGATCCTGGTCGGCATCGGCATCGTCGTCGCGATCCTCAAGGTCGTGGCGAAGGTCACGGCCAAGCCCGGGCAGGAGACGCAGCCGTTGACGCGCGCCGAGTGGACGCGCATCGCCGCGGTGCTCGTGCTGATCGTCTTCGTCGCGTTCTTCTGGATGGGCTTCGAGCAGGCCGGCGGCTCGATGAACCTGTTCGCGGACAAGCAGACCGACCGCCACCTCGGCAGCTTCGAGATCCCGTCGACCTGGTTCCAGAGCATCAACCCGATCCTGATCGTGCTGCTCGCGCCGCTGTTCTCGATGCTGTGGACGGCGATCAACAAGTCGCGCTTCTCGCTGCCCGACGTCGCCAAGCAGGCGCTCGGCATGATCGTGCTGGGCCTGGGCTTCGTCGTGATGTACATCGCCCAGACGCGTGCCAACGAGCTCGGCACCGTCGGCCCGCTGTGGCTGGCCGCCGTCTACGCGCTGCACACGATCGGCGAGCTGATGCTGTCGCCGGTCGGCCTGGCGCTGGTGTCGCGCGCGGCGCCGCACCGCATCGCCGGCCTGCTGATGGGCGTCTGGTTCATCGCCAACGGCGTCGCCAACTACTTCGCCGGCGCGCTCGAAGGCCTGCTCGCCAACAGCGGCATCCCGCCGTACGCGTTCCTGCTGGCGTCGTCGATCGGCATGGGCGTGCTGCTGCTGATCCTGACGCCGGTGCTCAACCGCATGCTGAAGCAGCGCGATGCCGCCGAGCCCGCGGATCCGGTGCTGAACCCGGCGCTGGCGTAAGCCGCGTCGCTCTCCCAGCAAAACCGATCGGCTCGCGGGCCGGTCGGTTTTTTTTCGCCTGCGGCCCGGCCGGCGCGCCGCGCGGCGTTTCGCGTGACCTTTTGGGCAATCGGCGCCGCCGCTCGTCGACGTCGAAGCGCGCGCTCGACAGCCGCCGCGCCAGAATCCCTGGCGACGCCGGCATCGAGGCGAAGATCAACGCGTAAAGCACCGCGCGAGGAGGCGGGAACGATGTGGGAGACCTTGCGCTGGTGGGCGGGCACGCCGTCGAAGGCGGCGGTGGCGCGGCGCGCGATGCGCGTCGTCGCGGCGCAGGGCGCGAGCGACGTCTCCTTCGACGCGAAGCGCGACATCGTGCAATGCGTGGTCGCGGGCCACGTGTCGGTGATGTCGCTCGCCAACCTCCACGCCGACGTGATGCGCGCGCCGCGCGGGCACCGCGACGAGGTCGTCCGCCGCTTTGTCCAGGCCGTGGTGCTGCCGCAGTGCCACGAGCCGCCCGCGACCTTCGAGCAGGCGCGTGCGCGGCTCGTGCCGATCGTGCGCACGCGGGCCGACGACGCCCTCGCCGTGCTCAGCACCGACCGCCTGGCCACGCGCGGTGGCTCCGCCGAGCCGCGAGGCAGCGCGCGCATGGCCGCGCGGCCGATCGCCGGCGACCTCATCGCCGGCATCGCCTACGACTCGCCGCAGGCGATGCAGCGCATCACGGCCGATCAACTCGCGCGCTGGGGCGTGACGCTGGAGCAGGCGCTCGACGAGGCGGCGCAGAACCTGCGCGCGATGCCCGAGCACGGCGGCTGGCGTGCGCTCGAGGGCGGCGTGTGGAGCGGCGAGTGGGGCGACAGCTACGAGTCCTCGCGCGTGCTGCTGCCCGACCTGATCCACCGGCTCGGCGTGGCCGACCCGGTCGCGCTCGTGCCGCTGCGCCACGTGCTGCTGGTCGCCAGCGCCCGCGACGAGGTCGCGCTCGCCGCGATGGCCGCGGCCGCGCGCCGGCTGATCGATGACCACACGCGCTGGCTGTCGCTGCAGCCGATCGCGTTGACCGCCGCGGGTTGGCAGCTCTTCACGCCGCCCGAGGCGCTGCGTACCGCGTTCGACGACCTGCGCTGCATCGAGGACGCGAGCACCTACGGCGAGCAGAACACGCTGCTCGAGGAGTCCAACGAGCGCCAGGGGCTGGACGTCTACGTCGCCAAGGTGAGCGTGATGCAGCACCGCGAGGGCGGGCCGTTGACGAGCTGGTGCGTCTGGTCGCAGGGCGTCGACACGCTGCTGCCGCGCACGGGGCTCGTGGTCTTCAACCGCGTCGCGCCCGGTGGCACGGGCGCCGAGCGCGAGCATCTCGCCGTGCGCTGGGAAGACGTGCAGGCGATCGCCGGCGGCCTGATGACGCCCACCGGCCTCGAGCCGCCGCGCTGGCGCTCGAACGGATTCCCGGACGCGACGCAATGGCTGCGGCTGAAGGCGGCCGAGGAGCCGATGGGCCTGGCGGCGCGCTGAACGACGCGTCCCCCGGTTCGCGGTCGTTCAGGCCAACGCGCCGGCGCGCTCCCGCAGGTAGGCGTCGAGTCGTCCGAGCGTCTGGCGACCGCCCTCGATCGCACCGAAGTTTTCGACGACGAACTGGCGCGCCGCGACGCTCGGGAACGTCGCGCGCATCGCCAGCAGCGTGCCGTCGCCGTCGTCGGCGAAGGTCACGACCACGTGGAAGAGCGGCGGGGCGCCGGGCGTGTCGTTGCCGTGGTCGTAGACCAGGCGTTCGCCCGGGACGACCTCGAGGAAGTCGACGCGGTTCGGATAGTCGACGCCGTCCGGCGCATGCATCGTGAAGCGCCACGTGCCGCCGACGGCGACCCGCATCTCGGTCGTCGTGATCCGGTAGCCGGTCGGGCCCCACCACGCGCCGACGTGCTCGGGCGTCGTCCATGCCTCGTACACCCGCGCCCGCGGCGCGGCGAAGCGGCGCGTGTTGAGGATCTCGTCGGCCGCCTCCGGCGCCAGGCCGTGCGGCCCCGGCGCGCTCATCGCGCGGCCTGCAACGTGGCGAGGTAGGCCTCGAAGTTGGCGAACGTGCCGCTCCAGCCGGCTTCCATGCTCGGCGTCGCGCCGGCGAAGACCTGGTGCTCGTGCGCGGTCGCGTTCCACGGCGTGCCCGTCATCGCGAGCGTCGTGCGGCCGGCAGCCTCCGTGAACGTCACCGTCGACAGCACTTCCAGCGGCCAGTCCGCGGCCAGCGGGTGGCGCACGGGCGTGCCTTGCGGGTCGCAGAACGAGACGAGGAACTCGAGCCGCTCGGGCGGGCGCACGTCGCGGAACACCCACTTGCCCCACATCTCGTGGCCGTCGGGCGTCTTCATGCCATAGAGGAACACGCCGCCGGGGCGCAGGTCCATGTCGCAGCGGAGCATCGTCAGCCCGGCCGGGCCCCACCATTTCACGAGGTGCTCGGGCTGCGTCCACGCGCGGAAGACAAGCTCGCGCGGCGCGTCGAACGTGCGCTGCAACTGGAAGTCGGGCGCGTGGAACGCGGGGCGGCCCGCGGTGTCGTCAGTCGGGGTCATCGGTCTTCTCCTGTGCCTGGAGCTCGCGGAGGTAGGCGTCCAGCCGGTCGAGGCGTTCGTCCCAGAACCTGCGGTACTGCACCATCCAGTCGGCCGCCTCGCGCAGCGGCTGCGCCTCGAGCTTGCAGGGCCGCCACTGCGCCTGGCGGCTGCGCGAGATGAGGCCGGCGCGCTCCAGCACCTTGAGGTGCTTGGTGACGGCGGGCAGCGTCATCTCGAACGGCTCGGCGAGCGCCGTGACGCTCGTCTCGCCGCCCGCGAGGCGCGCGAGGATGGCGCGCCGCGTCGGATCGGCGAGTGCGGCGAAGGTGGCGCTGAGGGCGTCGGGGCCGCGAGGCGATGAGGGGGAGTGCGGTGTCATTCAATTTAACCAGTCGGTAAATTAGAACCAGCTTCGGAGCGCGCTGTCAATCGTTTCGCGTCATGCCGGGGCGCGCGGCACGGACATGCCTTCCGACGATTGACGCCGTCGCAGCGCGCCTTTCAAATTACCGCTCGGTTAAATAAACAACGCAGGAGATCCTCGATGACATCGTCCCCCGGCTTCAAGGCCAGCGCCGCCGTCTTGTCGGCCGTCCTCGCGATGGGCGCGGCGCACGCCGCCCCGGTCACGTACGACGTCGACCCGACGCACACCTACCCGAGCTTCGAGGCCGACCACATGGGCGGCCTGTCGGTGTGGCGCGGCAAGTTCGACCGCAGCAAGGGCCGCATCACGATGGACCGCGCGGCCGCCACCGGCACGGTGGAGATCGAGGTCGACATGAACAGCGCCGACTTCGGGCTCGCCGCGCTCGACAAGGAGGCGAAGGGCAAGGAGCTGTTCGAGACCGCGAAGTACCCGAGGGCGGCCTTCAAGGGCACGCTGGCCGACTTCGTCGACGGCGCCCCGACGCACGCGCCCGGCACGCTCACGCTGCACGGCGTGACGAAGCCGGTGACGCTGGACATCCGCAAGTTCAAGTGCATGCCGCACCCGATGCTCAAGCGCGAGGTCTGCGGCGCCGACGTCTACGCGACGATCCAGCGCGACGAGTTCGGCATGCCGGCCGGCAAGGACTACGGCTTCGACATGGGACAACTGGCCGGAATACCCGGTCAGCGGTATGTACGAGAGCACGATGATGGCCCCCACCAGCGTCGTGATCACCGCGTCGAGCCAGGACGCCGACAGGCCCACCTCAAACACGACGACGCAGAGCACGGTGACGCCGATTACAAGCGGCCAGTTGATCCGGCCGGTACCGAGCCGTGACATCCGCTCGGCCAGCTGCGTGCGCAGGCTGCGGTCGCGGCCGCGGAAGATCAGCAGCACCACGACGATGATGAACGGGGACGTCGACGCCCAGCCCGGGGTGGTCACGTACCCGAGAAACTCGGACTGGACGATGCCCACGATCAGGCCGCCGACGAGGGTGATCGGGAAGGAGGCCAGGTTTCCCACGACGGCAGCGGCCAGGGCCGGCAGAATCAGCAGCGTATAGGTGTCTACGCTGAGCCCGCTGATGGGGGCGAGCAGTATTCCAGCGACGGCCGCGAGGGCCGACCCCAGAGCCCAGTTGATGATGGCGAGCCGGCCGGGTGAGAAGCCCAGCGCTGCCGTCGCGCGCTGATTCTCCTTCGCCGCCATCGTGGCCCGGCCGAACTGCGTCCGCCGGTACAGCAGCTCCAGGCCTACGACCATCACCAGCGCGATACCCAGGAGGATGAGGCTGCTCTTGGCGACCGTGGTCCCGAAGATCCTGACCGAGGTCCCCGGCAGCGCGGAGGTGACGACCTCGAATCCGGTC
>JASLEM010000459.1 GCA_030151165.1 Burkholderiaceae bacterium | reverse complement strand
CACGTCTTCTGGCCATCGAGCACCCAGTGGCCGCCGTCGCGCCGCGCCGTCGTCGACATGGCCGCGACATCGGAGCCGGCCTCGGGCTCCGACAGCGCGAACGCCGCGATCGCCGCGCCGCTGGCCACGCGCGGCAGGTAGCGCGTCTTCATCGCGGGCGTGCCGTCCAGGCTGATCGCGCCGCTGCCCAGGCCCTGCATCGCGAAGGCGAAGTCGGCGAGGCCGTCGTGCGCGGCGAGCGTCTCGCGCAGCAGGCACAGCGTGCGGGTGTCGAGCGCGTCGCCCGCGCCGCCGAAGGCCGTGCCGCCGACCGCGTGGCGCAGCCAGCCGCCGCGGCCGAGCGCGCCGACCCAGGCGCGGCAATGGGCGTCGAGCTCGGCCTGCGGTGCGTGCGGCGACAGCGGCGGCGGCAGCCTGCTCGCCGGGTCCGCGAGCCAGTGCGCCAGCCGCTGGTGCAGCTCGCGATGCGCGTGGTTGAAGAACGGCCAGCCGAGGGCCTCGTCGATGCCGCTCATGTCAACGGCCTTCGAACACGGGCTTGGCTTTCGAGGCGAACGCGCGGTACGCGTGGCCGAAGTCCTCGGTGAGCATGCACAGCGCCTGCGCGGTGGCCTCGGCGTCGATGGCGGTGTCGATGTCCATGCTCCATTCCTGGTGCAGCATCGACTTGGTCAGCGAGTGCGCGAAGGCCGGGCCGTCGGCGAGCTGGCGCGCGAACGCGGCGGCCTCGTCGAGCAGCGTGACCGGCTCGACCACGCGGTTGAGGAAGCCCCAGCGCTCGGCCTCGAGGCCGTCGACCGAGCGGCCCGAGTAGATCCACTCGGCCGCGCGGCCCTGGCCGACGATGCGCGGCAGCATCGCGCAGGCGCCCATGTCGCAGCCCGCGAGGCCGACGCGCGCGAACAGGAACGCGGTCTTGCTGCGCGCGGTGCCGTAGCGCAGGTCGCTGGCCATCGCGAGGATCGCGCCGGCGCCGGCGCACACGCCGTCGATGGCCGCGACGATCGGCTGCGGGCAGTGGCGCATCGCCTTGACGAGGTCGCCCGTCATGCGCGTGAACATCAGCAGCTCGGGCGCGGGCAGCGCGATCAGCGGGCCGATGATCTCGTGGACGTCGCCGCCCGAGCAGAAGTTGTCGCCTGCGCCGGCGAGCACGATCGCGCGAACGTCGTGCGCATGGCGCAGCGCCGTGAACAGGTCGCGCAGCTCGGCGTAGCTCTCGAAGCTCAGCGGGTTCTTGCGCTCGGGCCGGTTCAGCGTGATGCGCGCGACGCGGTCGTTCCACTCGAACAGGAAGTGCTTCGCGCGGTAGCCGGCGAGCGGGCGGCGGTTGCCGGCGGCGAGCGCGGCGTGCTGCGGCTGGAACGGGGAGGGGATATCGGCGGTCATCGTGCGGGCTTCGAGGAAGGGGTGGCGGCCTTGTCGCCTTCGAGGCGTCGGGTCAGCGAGAGGCGCAGGTGGCCCAGCAGCGCGTGCAGCTGGTCGCCCTCGTCGATGCTGAGGCCGTCGAGCAGCTCGATCACCCAGCGCTCGTGCTCCTCGGCGACGCGTTCGAAGGTGCGGCGGCCGCGCGTGGTGAGCGCGATGCGGAACGAGCGGCGATCGTCGGCGTCGACCTGGCGCGTGACGTGGCCGCTCTTCTCGAGCTCGTCGGTGAGGCTCGTCACGTTGCCGCCGGTCACCATCAGGTAGCGCGAGAGCGCGTTCATGCGCAGCCCTTGCGGCTGCTCCTCGCGGAAGCGGTGCAGCTGCGCGAGGTAGTCGAAGCGCGGCAGCGTCATGTCGAAGTGCTGGCGCAGGCGACGGCGGATCTCGGTCTCGATCTGCGTGGTGCACGACAGTAGCCGCAGCCAGGTCTTGACGGCCGCGTGGTTGGTCGAGACCGCGCGGCCTTCGTGGCCGATCGCCGCGTCGCCGATCAGTTCGCCGAGCTGGTCGGTGCTGCGCGGGTCGCGCGCGCCGTCGTTCTTCATGATCGCTCTTCCTTTCAATTCATCACCTCGCCGCCGCTGACGGACAAGGCCTGGCCCGTCAAGGCGGCGGGGGCGTCGGCGCACAGCCAGCGCACGGTGGCGGCGACCTCGTCCGGACGAACCAGCCGTTGCAGCGGACTCGCCTGCGAGAACGTCGACATCGCGTCCGCCTCGCTGCGGCCCGTGGCCTGCACGATGCGGGCGACGCCGTCGCGCACGATCGCGGTGTCGGTGTAGCCCGGGCAGACCGCGTTGACGGCGATGCCGTGCGTCGCGACTTCCAGCGCCAGCGAGCGCGTCATCCCTATCACGCCGTGCTTGGCTGCCGCATACGCCGTGCAGTACGCATAGCCCTTCTGGCCGGCCGTGCTCGCGATGTTGACGATGCGGCCCGCGCGCGCGGCGAGCATCGGCGCGAGCGCCGCCTGCGTGCACAGGAACGTGCCGGTGAGGTTGACCGCGAGCATGCGATCCCAGGTCTCGTGCGCGAGGCGCGCCAGCGGGCCGGTCTCGACCGCGCCCGCGTTGTTGACGAGCGCCTGCAGCGCGCCGCCTTTCGCGTGCACTTCGGCGAAGGCGCGCGCGACGCTCGCGGCGTCGGCGACGTCGAGCTCGACGCAGTCGTGCGACAGGCCCTCGCTGACCGGCAGCGTGACGCGCACTTCCTCGAGCGCCGCGCGCGCGCGGCCCGCGAGCGTCACGTGCCAGCCCGCGCCCGCGAGCGCCTGCGCGATGGCCGCGCCGATGCCGCGCGTCGCGCCGGTCACCAGCACGCGGCGCGG
>JASLEM010000378.1 GCA_030151165.1 Burkholderiaceae bacterium | reverse complement strand
GGCGCCGGTGCAGCCGCCGCCGGCCCCGGCCGCCGCGAGCGCGCCCGCGGCGGCACCGGTGCCCGCGCCCGCGCCGGCCGAGAAGGCCTTGCCGACGGCGTCGCTGCCGCCGCACGATCCGACGGTGCCGCCGCTGAACCTGCCGCACGCATCGCCGACGATCCGCAAGATCGCCCGCGAGCTGGGCGTGCCGCTCGAAGAGGTGAAGGGCAGCGGGCCGAAGGGCCGCATCACGCAGGCCGACCTCGAAGGCTTCGTCAAGGCCGTGATGAGCGGCGCGACGCAGACCAAGGCCGCGGCCGCGAAGGCGCCCGCCGCGGCGGCCGCGACCGGCGGCGGCATCCCGGGGCTGCTGGCGTGGCCTCAGGTCGACTTCGCGAAGTTCGGCACCGTCGAACGCCGCGACCTCTCGCGCATCAAGAAGATCTCCGGCGCGAACCTGCATCGCAACTGGGTGATGATCCCGCACGTCACGCATCACGACGACGCCGACATCACCGAGCTCGAGGCCTTCCGCGTGCAGGTGAACAAGGAAAACGAGAAGTCGGGCGCCAAGGTCACGATGCTCGCGTTCCTGATCAAGGCGGTCGTCTCGGCGATGCAGAAGTTCCCGGACTTCAACGCCTCGCTCGACGGCGACGCGCTGGTGCTGAAGAAGTACTTCCACATCGGCTTCGCCGCCGACACGCCGAACGGCCTCGTCGTCCCGATCATCCGCGACGCCGACAGGAAGGGCGTGCTGCAGATCGCCAAGGAGACGGGCGAGCTCGCGGCGAAGGCGCGCGACGGCAAGCTCGGGCCGGCCGAGATGACCGGCGGCTGCATGTCGATCAGCTCGCTGGGCGGCATCGGCGTGCGCTATTTCTCGCCGATCATCAACGCGCCGGAAGTCGCGATCCTGGGCGTCGGCACGAGCTCGATGCAGCCGGTGTGGGACGGCAAGGCCTTCCAGCCGAGGCTGATGCTGCCGTTGTCGCTGTCGTACGACCACCGCGTCATCGACGGCGCGTCCGCCGCGCGCTTCAACACCTACCTCACGAAGGTGCTGGCGGACTTCCGCCGCACCATGATCTGAGCGTCGCGCGCACAACGACAACGACAAGGACTGAAGACAACATGGCCGTGATCGAAGTACAAGTCCCCGACATCGGCGACTTCAAGGACGTCGGCGTCATCGAGCTGCTGGTCAAGCCGGGCGACACCGTCGCCGCGGAACAGAGCCTGATCACCGTCGAGAGCGACAAGGCGTCGATGGAGATCCCGTCGTCGCACGCGGGCGTGGTCAAGGAATTGCGCGTGAAGGTGGGCGACACCGTCAACCAGGGTTCGGTGATCATGACGCTCGAGGCGGCCGGCGCGGCCGCTCCGGCGCCCGCCGCCGCACCGGCGCCCACGCCCACGCCTGCGCCTGCCCCCGCGTCACCCGCGCCCGCGAAGGCCGCCGCGCCGGCACCCGCGCCAGCACCCGCGCCTGCTCCGGCCGCCGCGGCGCCGGTCGCGTCGACCTATGCGGGCGGCGCCGACCTCGAGTGCGACGTGCTCGTCCTCGGCGGCGGCCCCGGCGGCTATTCAGCGGCGTTCCGCGCGGCCGACCTCGGCATGAAGATCGTGCTCGTCGAGCGCTACGCGACGCTCGGCGGCGTGTGCCTCAACGTCGGCTGCATCCCGTCGAAGGCGTTGCTGCACGTCGCGATGGTGATGGACGAGGTCGCGCACTTCGCCGACCTCGGCGTGTCGTACGGCGCGCCGCAGGTCGACATCGCCAAGCTGCGCACGCACAAGGGCAAGGTGGTCGGCAAGCTGACCAACGGCCTGTCGGCGATGGCCAAGATGCGCAAGGTCACGGTTGTGCGCGGCTACGGCAACTTCGTCGATCCCTTCCACGTCAAGGTCGACGAGACCGGCGGCGAAGGCCAGCAGGCCACGGGCAGCTCGAAGACGGTCAAGTTCAAGCAGGCCATCATCGCCGCGGGCTCGCAGGCCGTGCACCTGCCGTTCTTCCCGGAGGATCCGCGGATCGTCGACTCGACCGGCGCGCTCGAGCTGCGTGATACCCCCAAGCGTATGCTCATCGTCGGCGGCGGCATCATCGGCCTCGAGATGGGCACCGTCTACTCGACGCTGGGCGCGCGGCTGGATGTCGTCGAGATGCTGGACGGCCTGATGCAGGGCGCCGACCGCGACCTCGTCAAGGTCTGGCAGAAGATGAACGCCAAGCGCTTCGACAACATCATGCTGAAGACGAAGACCGTGGGCGCGGAAGCCACGGCCGACGGCATCAAGGTGAAGTTCGAAGGCGAGGGCGGCCCGAAGGAAGCGGTGTACGACCTGGTGCTCCAGGCCGTCGGCCGCACGCCCAACGGCAAGAAGATCGGCGCGGACAAGGCCGGCGTGATCGTCGGCGACCGCGGCTTCATCCCGGTCGACGTGCAGATGCGCACGAACGTGCCGCACATCTTCGCGATCGGCGACATCATCGGCCAGCCGATGCTCGCCCACAAGGCGGTGCACGAGGGCCATGTCGCGGCGGAAGTGGCGTCCGGCGACGCGCACGCGCGCTTCGATGCCCGCGTGATCCCGAGCGTGGCCTACACCGACCCCGAGGTGGCCTGGGTCGGCCTCACCGAGGACCAGGCCAAGGCGCAGGGCATCGCGGTCAAGAAGGGCCTGTTCCCGTGGAACGCCTCGGGCCGCGCGATCGCCAACGGGCGCGACGAAGGCCAGACGAAGCTGCTGTTCGACGAGAAGACGCACCAGATCGTCGGCGGCGGCATCGTCGGCATGAACGCGGGCGACATGATCGGCGAGATCGCGCTGGCGATCGAGATGGGCGCGGACGCGGTCGACATCGGCCGCACGATCCACCCGCACCCGACGCTGGGCGAGTCGATCGGCCTGGCGGCGGAAGTGGCCGAGGGCAGTTGCACCGACCTGCCGCCGCCGCGCAAGTGACGCGCGGGACGCCGGCAACACGCCGGCGCATGTAAAAAGGGCGTCGAAAGACGCCCTTGGTCATTGCGTGTCCCGGCAGCGGCGCCGGGAGCGGGCGCTCAGTGGCCCACGCCGCCGCGGGACAGGGCGCCTTGCTGGAAGCCGTTGGTGCGGTTCAGCTCGCCGACGTTGCGCGCGACATTCAGGTCGTTGATGTCGGCCGAGCCGTCGTCGCAGACGGTGTGGGGCATGTTGGAGCCGACGGTCGTTTCCTTGTGGCAGTTCTGATGCGTCGCAACGGCGGAGGCAGCCGACGCGACCTGGACCGGCGCCGTGGTCGCCACGGGTGACGGCGCTTCGCTGGCGCAGCCGACGATCGCGGCCAGGCTCAGCAGGGAGAAAAGAATACGCATTGTTGAAAGCCTCCTTGAATGGGTGCACGCATTCTAGGAAACTTTCAGCGGATTCCGCGACGTCACCTGGCCGCCTTACCCGAATGAGCGAGGCGGGGTCGCCAGGCGTGGACGACGGGCGCCGACGCCCGTCCGGTCAGTTGCCGTTCGGCGCCGGCGCGGGCGTGGGTTGCGTGCCTGGTGTCACCTGCACGAGCGTGTGCAGCTCGCCGCCGCCCGCGACGCTGCCGTTGGTGGTGCCCTGGCCGTCGGCGATCGCGAGGCAGGCCTTGCGGTCGTCGCCCGACAGCGGCTCGCAGCGCTTGCGCTCGTTGGCCGCCCAGCCGGCGGGGTCGCCGGTCTTCAGGTCGTGCTGACGGGCCGCTTCCAGCGCGGCGCCGGCTTCCTTCAGGCAGGTCTTCTGGTCCTCGGCGGTCTTGCCGGCCATGCAGTTGGCGCGATCCTGCTGGTAGCGCGCCTCGGCGGGCGACGTCGCGGCCGCGTGGCCCGGCGTGATGCCGAACGTGGCGAAGACGGTGACGAGGGTGGCGCCGACGGTCAGCAAGGCGGCGGGCGACATCTTGTTCATGGCGGTTGCTCCAGGTAAGCGATTGCGTCAGTACAGCAATCACCATGCCCGCAGCGTCGCTCAGCGGTCGCCAGGCGCGGCGGCGTTGTCAGCGCGTGACGACGTCCCGCACGGGGAATGTAAGGAAGCGCGATTCATCGCGCTCACGAAGCGCGCGTAGCTGCGCCTCAGCGCACGGTGCCTTCGGCGACGATCTTCCACTGCCGCGCGTCGCGCTCCCAGTACTGGCGCAGCACGGTCTCGCGGCCGGTGTGGCCGGCGCGTTCGTGGAAGGTGACGACCATGGTCTCCTTCTCGTCCGACCACGTCATCACGCTGAGGTTGTCGAAGCCGATCGGCGCGGGCGGCGGTGGCGGCGGGGCCGGGCGGCGCTTGCCCTTGACGAGGATGAAGGCGGGCGCCGGGGGCGGCGACGGCGGCGCGGCGGGCGTCGCGGGCGCGCTGCCGGGTTCGTAGAACGAGGCAAGTTGCGCCCGGTCGTCGGCGGCACGCACGCTCTGCCAGTGGTTGACGGCGTCGAGGATCTCGGCGCTGTGCAGCGGCGTCGCGGTGTCGGCGACCCAGTGGATCTGGCGCGTGATGATCACCGGCGTGTCGTGCAGCGGCACGGTGTTCATCAGCATCACCAGCTCGTCGTTGGCGAGCGTCACGCAGCCGTCGCTGTCCTTGGGCGGACGCGAGTACGTGTTGAACGGCACGCCGTGCACGTAGATACCCGAGCCGGTGCGGCCGTGCAGCTTGTCGAACAAGTTCGGGTAGTTCAGCTGCATCGCGCCGGCGCCGAACTCCGCGCCGAGCGAGCCGGCGGCCATGCGGTCGGAGACGAAGTAGACGCCCAGCGGCGTGCGCTGGTCACCCTCGACCGATTTGTCGACGCCCTGCTTGCCGACCGAGACGTAATGGTCGCTCACCAGCTTGACGCCGTGCGGGCCGTTCTCGAACAGGTAAAGCCGCGAGCGCGTGGTGTCGACGGCGATCGCGTGGTGCACGGCCTTGGGCAGCACGATGAACTCGGCCGGCACCATGCCCGCGGGCGGACGTTCCTGCAGGGCCTGCAGCCGCTGCACCGCCTCGTCGCGCAACTCGCCGAGCTCCGCGCTGACGGCCGGGTCGCCGCCGGCGACCGGCGGCGACCCGGC
>JASLEM010000348.1 GCA_030151165.1 Burkholderiaceae bacterium | reverse complement strand
CGTCGCGGCCGCGTGCCTCGCGTCGCGCGCGGCGCCGCTGCCGCGCGAGCTCGCCGCGATGCCGCTCGCGTGGGACGACGTGCGCCGCCTCGCCTGCGCGAGCGACGACGACCACGTCATCAAGCTCGTGCACGCGGCCGCGATGCAGCACGCGCAGGAGCCGCATCCGCAGCCGGACGACGTGTGGCTTGCGGCGGCACGCCGGGCGGTCGCGCGGTCGCAGGCCACGGCCGGCGCGCGGCCTTCCATTCGTTGAAGGGGAGTGCGCGGCGCCAGGATCCCGCTACGATGCACGCATCGCCGCCGACCCTGCCGAATCGAGGAGATGCCCGTGACCCTGTCGCCGCTCCTGCGCCGCCTCGCGGGCGCGTTCCTGCTGGCGGGCGTCGCCTCCTGCGCGACCGCGCCGCCGCCGGCCAACACGGGCCTCGTGTCGCTGGACAACGCCGCCACGCAGGTCGTGGACAGCCTGGCGCTGCAGCTCGATCAGCGACAGGGCTTGCTGGCATCGCTGTCGAAGCTCGAGACGCGCGGCGTGGTGATCGACCCGATGATCGATCCGGCGTCCGGCCTGCACACGACGCTCGCCCGCGAGTTCGACAAGCGCGTGCGCGAGCGGGTCAAGGCGCGGCGGCCGGACCTGCAGATCGTGCCGTTCAGCAGCGACTCGCTGGCCAAGGTCGACCTGCTGCTGATCGGCACGATCGGGCTCGACAACACCGGCGAGCGCGCCACGCCCGCCACGCCGGCGCATGCGCAGGTCGCGTTGCTGTCGCGGCGCTCGGGCGAGGTGCTCGCGCGGGCGACCGCGCATGTGCGCGAGGTCGGCTTCGACACGACGCCCGACTCCTTCGAGCAGGACAGCCCGGTCGTGATGATGGACGACGCGATGGCCGGCTACGTGCAGAGCGCCGCGACCGAGCCCGGCGGCAAGGCCGTGCCGTACTACCTGCGCCAGCTCGCGGAAGCCGCCGCCATCGACCAGGGGACGACGGCCTACGACCAGGGCCACTACGGCGACGCGCTGACGCAGTTCCGCGCGGCGCTGGCCGACCCCGCGGGCGAGCAGATGCGTGCGCTGAACGGCAGCTACCTCGCCAACGTGAAGCTGGGCCACCTTGCCGAGGCGCAGCAGTCGTTCGCGCGCATCGTCGCGTTCGGCATCGCGCATCGCAACCTCGGCATCAAGTTCCTGTTCAATCCGGGCTCGACGGACTTCTGGCCCGACCCGGCCGTCAGCGGGCAGTACGACATGTGGCTGCGGGAGGCGGCGCGCGGCATCGATCGCGGCGCGAGCTGCGTGGTCGTCGTCGGGCACGCGAGCCGCACCGGCACCGACGCGGTCAACGACCGGTTGTCCGAGCAGCGCGCCCAACGCATCCGACAGCGGCTGCTGGCCGACGCGCCGAAGCTCGCGACGCGCACCAGCGCCAAGGGTGTCGGCACGCGCGAGAACATCGTCGGCATCGGCACCGACGATGCGCGCGACGCTGTCGACCGGCGCGTCGGATTCGTGTTCCAGGACTGCCCGACGCCTTGAAGGCTGGCGGCGCGCGCGTCACGCGCGCGAGGCGAAGGGGCTCAGTCGGCGAGGAATTCGCACAGCAGCCGGTGGAAGTGATGCACGCCGCGCTCCTTCGTCGGCGAGTAGCGGCCATGCGTGTAGAAGCGCGACTGCACGCCGCGCTGCACCTGCTGCACGACGGCCTCGTCCTCCATCTCGACCTGGTCGAGCCCGTTGCCCGCGCCGCCGCCGAGCTTGCTCGCGTCCCACACGTAGCTGCGGAACAGCACGCGCGTCTTGTCGATGCCGCGCGGCTGCACGATGTTGACCGACAGCCCCCACGGGTAGAAGTTCAGCATCAGGTTCGGGAAGACCCAGTAGTAGTACGCCGCGACGCGCTCGCCGTGGTCGGGCGACGACGCCGGCAGCTCGAACGCCAGCTCGCCGTCGCGGGCGCGCGCGAACTGCAGGTTGGCGTAGCGGTGCAGCTCGTAGTCGTAGCCGTCGGCGCTCAGCACCTGGTTGAGCGCCGGGTGGATGAACGGGATGTGCAGGCCTTCGAGGTAGTTCTCGACGTACAGCGCCCAGTGGGCGTCGATGTCGAAGCTGCGGTTGCGCGACGGGTCGTGCCGGAACTCGTGCAGCGGCAGCCACGCGAGACGGTGCGCGACGTCGCCGAGGAAGGCCTCGAGCGGGGCGGCCGGCGCCACCGACGCGAAGGCCTGCGTGCCCAGCGTGCCGAACGGCACCGGGGGCAGGTCGTCCGCGGCGGACGGGAAGTTCTTCGCGCACGCGAACTCGGGCATGAAGGTCATGCGGCCGGCGAGGTCGAAGCGGCGCGAGTGGTAGCCGCAGCGGATCTGCTCGGCGCGGCAGGGCGCGTGCACGAGGAGGTTGCCGCGGTGCGTGCAGACGTTCGACAGGCAGCGCAGCGCGCCCTCGGCGTCGCGCGCCAGCAGCAGCGGCTCGTCGAGGCAGCCTGGGAGCATGTCGCGCGGCGACAGCGAGCCGGGCAGGGCGACGTCGTCGGTGTCGCCGATCCATTGCCACGTGCGGGCGAAGACGCGCTCCTTCACGAGCGCATCGGTGGCCGGGTCGCGGTAGAACGCGCCGGGGAGGGTGGTGGCGACCTCGATGTCGGGGTCGATGGCGTAGGTGGGCAAGGCAGGTGCTCCGCGACGGGAGCGTCGATCATGCATCGACGGCAAGGGGCTGCGATGCGGCGCAAACCCGGGGCGATGGCGGCGTCCACGGCCCCCTA
>JASLEM010000283.1 GCA_030151165.1 Burkholderiaceae bacterium | reverse complement strand
GATGTCTTCCTGAACGCCGAGAGACCCGGAAGCACTTGGAGCGGGAGACGGGAATCGAACCCGCGTCATTAGCTTGGAAGGCTAGGGTTCTACCATTGAACTACTCCCGCAACGGAGCCCGATCAGACGGCGTTTCTTGTTAGTTTCGCTTTGGTGGAGGAGGCTGGATTCGAACCAGCGTACGCGTTAGCGGGCAGATTTACAGTCTGCTGCCTTTAACCACTCGGCCACCCCTCCGCAGCGAAGCCCGCAACTATACCACATGAAATCGGCAGTTGTACACCGTCCTTGCGGATCGGGATTGCCATGCGGCGGACACAACGGTGCGCTACGCGACGGCGGACGCCCGCCCCGCCGCCTCTAGTCGAGCTTCCACCAGTCGATCTCGCCCGCCGTCGCCGCGAAATGGCTGCCGTCGAGCATGAACTCGCGCTTGAAGTCGTGCGACGGGTGACGCGCGCGCAGCACTCGCGGCGTGGCGCCCGCCGGACAGGCCGAATCGAAGAACGCCTGGGCCGGCTTGCCCCACAGCAGGAAGGTCGGAGGCGACACACGCGTCGCAAGTACGCGCACGATATCGGAAGTGAGCGCTTGCCAGCCGCAGTTCATATGCGCTCCGGCTGAACCCACCTCGACCGTCAGCACCGGGTTCAGCATCAGCACGCCCTGCCGCGCCCAGCCGTCGAGCAGCCAGCGCTCGGGCGGTTGCCAGCCCGGCCGGTCGGCCTTGAGGATCTCGAAAATGCGGCGAAGCGACACCGGCTTGCCGTGCCCCGCCGAGAACGCCAGGCCGTCCGCATGGCCGGGCCGCGGGTAGGGATCCTGGCCGAAGACAACGACGCGCACGTCCTGCGGCGCCAGCAGGCGCAGCGCGCGGAACGGATCCGGCGGCGCGATCTCGCGGTCGCCGGACACGCCGCGCACCGCATCGACGACCGCCTGCTCGGCCGCGGGCGTCCATCCGGTGAGCACGTCGCGCCAGCGCGGCGGCAGGCCCGCGAACGCGGCCGGGAGGTCGTCGGCGCGGCGCACGACCGGCGCACCGCCGGCACTCGACGCGGGTGCGTCGAAGGGAAGGTCGGACTGGCCGCTCATGCCGACGCGCCGAACAGCGCCTCGAGCGCCACGCCCGGATCGGGCGCGCGCATGAAGGCCTCGCCAACCAGGAAGGCGTGGACACCCGCCCCGCGCATCCGGTCGACGTCCGGCTTCGCCAGGATGCCCGACTCGGTGACCAGCAGGCGGTCGGCCGGCACGCGGTGCATCAGGTCCAGCGTCGTCTGCAGCGTCACCTCGAAGGTGCGCAGGTTGCGGTTGTTGATGCCCAGCAGCGGCGTCTTCAGCGCCAGGGCGCGGTCGAGCTCCTCGCCGTCGTGCACCTCGACCAGCACGTCCAGCCCCTGCTCGAACGCGGCGGCCTCGAGCTCGTTCATCTGTCCGTCGCCGAGCGACGCGGCGATCAGCAGGATGCAGTCGGCGCCCATCGCGCGCGCCTCGACGACCTGGTACGGGTCGATGATGAAATCCTTGCGGATGACCGGCAGCGCACAGGCGGCGCGCGCCTGCACGAGGTAGTCCGCGTGGCCCTGGAAGAACTGGACGTCCGTCAGCACCGACAGGCACGCCGCGCCGTGCGTCGCGTAGCTCGCGGCGATCGCGGCCGGCTCGAACCGCTCGCGCAGCACGCCCTTGCTCGGGCTCGCCTTCTTGATCTCCGCGATCACCGCCGCGTGGCCGCGCGCGATGTGCGCGCGCATCGCGGCCGCGAAGCCGCGCGGCGCGGACTGGCCGCGTGCGATCTCCTGCAGGTCGGCGGCACTGCGTTGGCGGCGGCCGGCGGCGATCTCCTCGCGCTTGACCTCGTTGATGCGTTGCAGGATGTCAGACATGGGTTTTCAGCTTCTGGGTCACGGCGACGAACTGTTCGAGCTTGGCCTGCGCGGCACCGGACGCGACCGCCTCGCGCGCCCGCTTGACGCCTTCGACGACCGTCGCCGCGACACCCGCGCAGTACAGCGCGGCGCCGGCGTTGAGCAGCACGACGTCGCGCACCGGGCCGTCCTCGTTGCCGAGCGCGCGGCGGATGCACGCGACGGACTCCTGCTGGTTGGCCACGCGCAGCACGCGCGAGTCGTAGACCGGCAGCCCGAAGTCGCTCGGGTGCACCACGTACTCGTGCACGTGGCCGTCCTTCAGCTCGCCCACCAGCGTCTCGCCCGACAGCGACACCTCGTCCATGCCGTTCATGCCGTAGACGACCATCACGTGCTCGGAACCGAGCCGCTGCAGCACGCGCACCTGGATACCGACGAGGTCGGGGTGGAACACGCCCATCAGCTGGTTCGGCGCGCCGGCCGGGTTCGTCAGCGGGCCGAGGATGTTGAAGATCGTGCGCACGCCGAGCTCCCTGCGCACCGGCGCCGCGTACTTCATCGACGCGTGGTGGTTCGGCGCGAACATGAAGCCGATGCCGGTCTCCTCGAGGCAGGTCGCGACCAGCTCCGGCGACAGGTTGATGTGCGCGCCGAGCGCCTCCATCACGTCCGCGCTGCCGGAGGTCGACGACACGCTGCGCCCGCCGTGCTTGGCCACGCGCGCGCCGGCCGCGGCCGCCACGAAGGACGACGCGGTCGAGATGTTGAACGTGTGCGAGCTGTCGCCGCCGGTGCCGACGATGTCGACCAGGTTCGCGCGGTCGACGACGGGCACGCCCACCGCGAACTCGCGCATCACCGTCGCGGCGGCGGCGATCTCGCCGATGGTCTCCTTCTTCACGCGCAGGCCGATCGCGATCGCGGCGATCATCGTCGGCGACATCTCGCCGCTCATGATCCGCCGCATCAGCGCCAGCATCTCGTCGTGGAAGATCTCGCGGTGTTCGATGACGCGCGTGAGCGCTTCGGTGTCGGTGATCGGCATGGAGTCTTTCCGAAGCTGGGACGATTAACGGGCGCCGAGCGCGGCGCGGATCTCGGCGGCGGCGCGGTCGACACCCGCCGCATCGACGTCGAGGTGCGTCACGAAGCGCAGCTTGTAGAGCCCGGTGCACAGCACGCCGCGCGCGCGCAGGTGGACGACCAGCGACTCGTGCTCGCCGCCCCAGCGCGCGGCCGTGCGCGCCTGCACGAGCTCGGGCGCGAGGTCGACGAACAGGATGTTGGTGGCCGGCGCCGTGAAGCTGACGCCGTCGATGTCCGCGATGCCGGCCGCGAGGCGCTTCGCGTTCGCGTGGTCCTCCCGCAGGCGCTCGACGTGGTGCTCAAGCGCGTGCAGCGCGCCGGCCGCGAGCAGGCCCGACTGCCGCATGCCGCCGCCGGCCATCTTGCGCACGCGCCTGGCGCGGCCGATCAGCTCGCGCGAGCCGACCAGCGCCGAGCCGACCGGCGCGCCCAGGCCCTTGCTGAAGCAGACGGACACGCTGTCGAACAGGTCGGCGATCGCGCGGGCGTGCGCGTAGGCGTCGCCACCCGCGGCATCGGCGTCGTGGACGGCCGCGTTGAACAGCCGCGCGCCGTCCAGGTGCGTCGCGAGGCCACGGCGGCGCGCGAGTTCGGTCGCGTCGCGCATCCAGCCCATCGCCATCGGCTGGCCGCCGAAGGTGTTCTCGAGGCACAGCAGCCGCGTGCGGGCGAAGTGCGCGTCGTCGGGCTTGATGTTGGCCTCGATGTCGGCGAGCGCGATCGAGCCGTCGGCCTGGTGCGCCAACGGCTGCGGCTGGATGCTGCCCATCACCGCCGCGCCGCCGCCTTCCCAGCGGTAGGTGTGCGCCATCTGGCCGACGATGTATTCGTCGCCGCGCTGGCAGTGGCTCATCAGCGCGGCGAGGTTGCTCTGCGTGCCGGTGGGCATGAACAGCGCGGCTTCCTTGCCGAGCATCGCCGCCACGCGCTCCTGCAGCGCATTGACGCTCGGGTCGTCGCCGAAGACGTCGTCGCCCAGCGGCGCCGCGAACATCGCGTCGCGCATCGCGGCGGTGGGGCGCGTGACGGTGTCACTGCGCAGGTCGATGGTCGGATAGGTCGTCATTGGGCTCGTCCGATGTTCAGGAAGTTGCGAAGCATCGCGTGGCCGTGCTCCGACAGGATCGATTCGGGGTGGAACTGCACGCCCTCGAGCGGCGTCGCGGTGCCGGCCAGCTCGCGGTGGCGCACGCCCATGATCTCGCCGTCCTCCGACCGCGATGTGACGGCCAGCTCGGCCGGGCAGCTGTCCTGCTCGATCACCAGCGAGTGGTAGCGGATCACGCTGAACTCGCGCGGCAGGCCGGCGTAGACGCCCTCGCCGTCCGTCGTCAGCGTGCTCGCCTTGCCGTGCATCTGGCGCTGCGCGCGCACGATGCGCCCGCCGAGCGCCTGGCCGATGCTCTGGTG
>JASLEM010000250.1 GCA_030151165.1 Burkholderiaceae bacterium | reverse complement strand
CGCGCCGTCTCGCTGCAGGAGCGGCAGATGGAAATGCTGCGCGAGCGCATCAAGGGCCTGGAGCGCAAGATCATGGAGATGATCCGCTACGGCCAGGACAACATGGCGATCTCCGACCGCCTGCACCGCTGGACGCGCGCCGTGATGCTGACGCACAACCCGCGCCTGCTGCCGCCGGTGCTGCTGCACGACCTGCAGCACCAGTTCATGATCCCGCAGGCCGCCGTGCGCGTCTGGGGCGTCGCGCCCGAACTCGCCGACCTGCCGTGCGCGGCCGAGGTCAGCGAGGACGTCAAGATCTTCGCCACCAGCCTCGTCGCGCCGTACTGCGGTGCCAACTCCGGCTTCGAGGCCGCGAACTGGTTCGAGAACGCGGACTCGGTGATGTCGCTCGCGCTGATCCCGCTGCGCCCGGATCGCTCGCACACCGCGTTCGGCCTGCTCGCGCTCGGCTCGCCCGACCCGACGCGCTACACGCCCGACATGGGCGTCGAGTTCCTCGCCCAGGTCGGCGACATCGCCGGCGCCGCGCTGACGCGCCTGCTGGCGGGCTGAGCATGGCCGCCGCGGCGCCCGAGGCTAGCGACCGCCGGCCCGACGTCGTCCGCCGCTACCTCGAGCACCTGCGCGTCGAGCGCCGCGTCTCCGCGCACACGCTGACCGCCTACGGCGACGCGCTCGCGCGCCTCGTCAAGCTCGCCGACGACGCGCAGCGCCCGCTGCCGAAGCTGGAGAGCGCGCACATCCGGCGCTTCGCCGCGCAGCTGCACGGCGCGGGCCTCGGGCCGCGCTCGATCGCGCTGACGCTGTCCGGCTGGCGCGGCTTCTACCGCTGGTGGGCGTTGCAGCCCGACGCCGCGGGCCTCGCGCACAACCCGGTCGACGGCGTGCGGGCGCCGAAGGCCGCGCGGCCGCTGCCGAAGGCGCTCGCGGTGGACGAGGCCGTCGCCCTGGCGGGACTGACGACCGGCGCCGGAGGCGTTGCCGCAACGTCGGCCGGCGACGAAAGCGATGCGGAGGGCGACGCCCTCGCGGCGCGCGACCACGCGATCGCCGAGCTGCTGTACGGCTGCGGCCTGCGCCTGGGCGAGCTGCTCGGGCTCGACCTGCGCGCCGGCGCCGCGTCGGCCGGCTGGATCGATGTCGAGGACGCCACCGCGCACGTCTTCGGCAAGGGCTCGAAGCGGCGCAGCGTGCCGGTCGGCGGGCCGGCGCTCGAGGCGCTGCAGGCCTGGCTGCTGCATCGGCCCGCGCTGGTGGCCGGCGCGGCCGACGAGCCCGCGCTGTTCGTGAGCCGCCTCGGCCGCCGGCTGTCGCCCAACCAGCTGCGTTCGCGGCTGAAGGCCCAGGGCGACCGCGCCGGCGTCGGCACGCCCGTGCACCCGCACATGCTGCGCCACAGCTACGCGTCGCACCTGCTGCAATCGAGCGGCGACCTGCGCGGCGTGCAGGAGCTGCTGGGCCACGCGAGCATCGCGACGACGCAGGTCTACACGCGGCTGGACTTCCAGCACCTCGCCAAGGTCTACGACAGCGCCCACCCGCGCGCGAAGCGCAAGTAGCTACGCTCCGCGCGGCACGGGTGAAGCTTCCGCGAAGCTGACGCGCCGCCCGGACGCGTTTCGAAACCAAGCGCAAAACCCGGCCGTGGACCTGCCCGGCGGCGGCAATCGCTGGCACACTCTGGCGATCTGACCACGCCGCCTGGAGCCACGATGACCCATCCCCAAAAGCGTCTCGCCCTCATCGCGCTGCTGACCGCCTGCGCCGCCCTGCCGAGCCACGCCGCGAGTTCGGCCGCGTCGTCGCTGTCGGACAGCCTGTCGGAATCGTCCAAGGGCATCTCCGACTCGATCCACGGCTCGAGCAACTCCAGCTCGCCGGACAACAAGCAGGTCAAGGGCGAGTACAAGGTCATCGACATGGCCGACGCCGCCGGCAAGCCGGGCATGGTCGACGTGCGGCTGCAGCACGTGGTCGCGCTCGGAACGGCCGAGGACGAGATCGTGCTGACGCTGCCGCGCGTCGCCGCCGTCAACGGCCACGTCGCCAAGGACGCCGTCATCAGCGCCACGCAGCGCCCGTACGGCATCGAGTTCGCCGCCGGACAGCCGCACGCGGCGTTCTTCCTCGCGCTCGCGGACGACTGGACCAGCGACCTCAAGTCCACGCCCCTGACGCTTTGAGCGGGATTCTCCGGCGCGCGGGTCGCGGGGCCCGGCGCGCACTCGGCGCGTCGGCGCTGCTCGCCGCGCTGTGCGTCGCCTCGCTGCGCTGCGACGCCGCGTCGCTGCAATTCTGCGAGCGCGGCCGCGAGCCGACCGCCGACCAGCAGGACGTGCTGCTGCGTTTCAGCGCGATCGTCAAGGAGACGCTGTCCGCCTCCGGCGAGGACGTCGCGCTGATCGCGCGCTCGGGCCTCGACCTCCGCTGGCTCGACACGCGCTACTCGCACGAAGGCGTGGCGCTGCGCACCGGCGCCGCGGCCGACGGCGGCGAGCCGCGCTGGGCGATCCGCGAGCTGTACTACTCGTGCGACGAGAAGAAGCCGCGCGTCTACGACGAAGGCCTGGCCGGCTTCCTGCTCGGCGACGACGATCCGAAGACGGGCTGGGTGTCGATCGTGCTGCTGCCGCCGCAGGAGTCGGCGGCGCTGCGCCGCACGGCGTCCGACAAGCGTCAGGCCCTCGGCGTGCTCGCGTCGACCTACAGCGCCAACGCGTATCCGTTCAGCACGCAGTTCCAGAACTGCAACCAGTGGGTGATGGAGCTGCTCGCCGCGGCGTGGGACGACCAACGCGACGCCGACGACGACGCCAGCACCGCCGCGTCACGCGCCCGCGCGCAGCGCTGGCTGGCCGGCCAGGGGTATCGACCGACGGTGTTCACCGCCAGCACGCGGCCGATGATGTGGCTCGCCAACCTCGTGCCGTGGATGAACAACGCCGACCATCCGGCGGCCGAGCTCGCCGACAACAGCTACAGCGTCAGCATGCCCTCGTCGGTCGAGACCTTCGTGCAGGCCCGCGTGCCCGGCGCGCGGCGCATCGAACTCTGCCACAGCGGACGCCGCGTGGTCGTCCACGAAGGCTGGGACAAGATCGCCGACGGCTGCGTGGGCGGGCCGGGCGACCGGGTCGTCGAGCTGGCCGCGGACTGAAGATCAGCCGGTCGCGCCCTGGCCGATCGCGGCCAGCACGTCGTAGCACGCGCCCATGTCGTGGTAGTCGACCTTGCCGGCGGGGCTTTTCTCGTCGGTGACCTTCGCGTTGTCGGGCGCGAGGATGCGGTACCAGGCGCCGTATCGGTGGTCGACGAAGTGCGCCCACGCGTAGCCCCACAGGCAGTCGTACCAGCCCCAGTAGTGCGCGACGTCCGCGGCGGGGGCGCCGGCCTGCTCGAGCGCGACAGCTAGCCACGCGGCGGCGGCGAGGCTCTCGGCCTGCACCCAGTGGTACTTGTCGCCGTCGTACAGCGTGCCGTCGGGGGCGAAGCCGTAGACGAGGCCGCCGTGCGCGTCGTCCCAGCCGAAGCGCATCGCGGCGTCGAACAGCGCGCGGGCGCGCGTCACGCGCGACGCGTCGGGCGCGACGCCGGCCTCGGCGCACAGGCGGTCGAGTTGCAGCAGCAGCTTCGTCCACTCGGTCTGGTGGCCGGTCTGGAAGCCCCAGGGGCGGAAGATGTTGGTGCGGTCGCCGCGGTTGTAGTCGGGGTCGATGGCCCAGTCGGCGTCGAAGTGCTCCCAGACCAGGTTCGCGCAGTCGGGGATCACGCCGGGCAGGTCGGCCGACTTCGCCGCGAGCTTCTTCGTGACGGCGTCGGCGAGCGCGATCGCGCGGTCGAGGTACTTGCGATCCTGGGTCGCGCGCCACGCGGCCATCATCGCCTCGCAGCCGTGCATGTTGGCGTTCTGGCCGCGGTACGGGCCGACGACCCAGTCGGGCGTGGCCTCGTCGGCGTAGAGCGAATGCTCGGGGCGCCAGAAGCGCTGCTCCATCAGTTGCCAGCAGCGCTCGAGGCCGTCGGCGGCGTCGGCGTGGCCGGCCAGGATCGCGTGGGCGTGGGCGAGCAGCACGAAGGCGAGGCCGTAGCAGTGGTTGGTGCCGTCGGTGACGTCGGCCTGGCCGTCGTGCCAGTCGAGCACCCACGCGAAGCCGCCCTGCGGTTGCGCGTGCGCGGCGTTGACGAAGTCGAGCGCGTGGCGCGTGGTCGCGCGCCACTCCTCGCGCCCGAAGTGGCGCCAGCCCATCGACTGCGTGAACACGTAGCGCGTGCTGCTGACCAGGTGGCGCGTGCGGGCGTCGTAGACGCTGCCGTCGTCCTTGAAGAACTGGAAGAACCCGCCGCTCGGGTCGACGCAGCGGCCCTCGTAGAAGGCCATCGTGTCGGCGATGTGGGCGCGCAGGAACGCGGGCGAGCGGAAATCCGGGGTTGGCAGGGCGGGAAGCATCCGGCGATGATAAGGCGATGAGCCCGCGCGAGACCCTGCGCGCCGCTTCGAGTCCGACGGCGCGCCGAACAACCCCCGGCTCGACGCGATCGTCGCCGGGCCGATGACCCGCCACCCCGCGCGACGCGTGCAGTTCGTCCGGCCGGGATGTCGTTCCGTCGCAAGCCGCTGTCCGCCCGCGCGCCGCTGCGCAGAATGCGCCGCAAGCGACCGGCGCCCTGCGCGCCGGACCGATTCCGAAATCCAAAGGCGAGGAGAACCCATGAAACGAATCCTGTCGGCAGCCGCGTCGCTGCTGCTCGCGCTGTCGCTCTCGGGCGCGGCGCATGCGCAGCCGGCGTCGGCGGCCGCGAGCGCGGCCACCGGCCCCGCGGCCACGGCGAGTGCACCGGCGTCGCACTTCCACATCCGCCCGGTCGACGACGCCTGGCGCAAGAACCTGCCGCGCGACGCCGATGCCGCGACGCAGGCCTACCTCGACCGCCTGCCGGCCGACGTCGTCGCGCGCTCGAACGCCTACTTCGAAGGCGGCTACTGGCTGCAGCTGTGGGACTTCCTGATCGGCCTCGGCGTGGCCTGGCTGCTGCTGCGCGGGCGCACCTCGGCCCGCGTGCGCGACTGGTGCCAGCGCGTCGGCCGCAAGGCCTTCTTCCGCGACGCGCTGTTCGGCGGCTTCTGGGCGATCGCGAGCTGGGTGCTGACGCTGCCCATGACCATCTACGAGAACTTCGTGCGCGAGCACCAGTACGAGATGGCGACGCAGAGCTTCGGCCCGTGGTTCGGTGACCAGCTCACGGCGCTCGCCGTCAACACGATCGTCGGCGGGTTGGCGATCGCCGTGCTCTACGCCGTGATCCGCCGTGCGGGCGAGCGCTGGTGGATCTGGGGCACCGTCGTCGCGATCGGCCTCGTCATGGTGCTGCAACTGGCCGGGCCGGTGCTGTTCGACCCGTTGTTCAACACGTACAAGCCGGTGTCCGACCCGGCGATCCGGGACGCCGTGCTGACGATGGCCAAGGCCGACGGCGTGCCCGTCGACAACGTCTACGAGTTCGACGCCTCGCGGCAGACGACCCGCGTCAGCGCCAACGTCGCCGGCATCTTCGGCAGCGCGTCCGTGCGGCTGAACGACAACCTGCTGCGCACGTCGCTGCCCGAGATCCGCGGCGTCATGGGCCACGAGCTCGGCCACTTCGTGATGAACCACATCTACAAGAGCCTGTGCGAACTCGCGATCCTGATCTTCGTCGGCTTCGCGTTCGTGAAGTGGGCGCTCGGCCGGATGATGGCGAGGCACGGTACGGCATGGGGTATCGCCGGAGTGACCGACGTCGCCGGCTTCCCGCTGTTCATCGCCGTGTTCAGCGTCTTCATGTTCCTGGCCACGCCGGTGCTGAACACGATGATCCGCACGCAGGAGATCGAGGCCGACCGCTTCGGCCTGAACCTGGCGCGCGAGCCGCACGGCATGTCCGAAAGCTTCCTGAAGCTGGTCGAGTACCGCAAGGCCGACCCCAGCCCGCTCGAGGAGTTCGTGTTCTTCGACCACCCGAGCGCGCGCAACCGCATCCACGACGCGATGCGCTGGCGCCAGGCGATGGGCACGGAGTGACGGCGTGACGACGACCGCGCCCGTCGATCCCTGGCTCGTGGCGGCGGGCGCCGCCAGCGGCGTCGCCTCGCTGCTGCACCTGGCCATCATCGCGGGCGGCCCGCGCTGGTACCGGTTCTTCGGCGCCGGCGAGGGCATGGCGCGCGCGGCGGAGAAAGGCCGCTGGCAGCCGGCCGCGATCACCGTGGCGATCGCGCTGGTGCTGGCGGCCTGGGCGGCCTGCGCGTTCGTCGGCGCGGGCGCCCTGGACGTGTCGCTGCCGCTGCTGCGCCCGGCGCTGTGCGCGATCACGGCCGTCTACCTGTTGCGCGGCGCGGTGCTCGTGCCGGCGCTCGTGCGGCCGCGCACTGCGGCGACATCGTTCGCGATCTGGAGCTCGGCGATCTGCCTCGCGATCGGGCTCGTGCACCTGGTCGGCCTGCTGCGGGCGTGGCCGCGCCTCTGACGATGGCGTCGCCCGGAAGTCAAGCGCCGGCCGACGCGAACGCGGGGAACGGTCGTCCAGCCGGCCGCGATGCGCTACGCTTGCGTCTCGCCGCTCCCGGCGAACACCCACCTGCAGCGCACTCGACTCCACTTCCACCATGGGCATCGCACAAGCCGGCCTCGCCTTCCGCGCCTCGGCGCCGATCGAGAACCTGACGTCCGTCATGGCGTCGGTGTTCGGCGAGGAGGTGGCCGAGATCCCGTCGCCCGTCGCGACGCGCTTCGACATCCGCAACCACTCCGACGTGATGGTGCAGCTGTTCGGCGACGTCTGCTTCGTCAGCAACGACGACCTCGCGTGGCCGCTGCTGAGGAACGACAGCGCGAGCGTCGACCGCCTGCACGCGGTGCTCGGCGCGCCTGAGCTGATGCTCGCGTTCTGCCACTACGACGCCGGCGGCAGCCACGGCTACGCGCTGTTCGAGCACGGCAAGCGCCGGCGCACGCGGCTGCAGACCGAGAACCTGCCCGACGTGCCGCCGCTCGCCGAGAGCGGCGCGCCGCTGCCGTTCGAGCAGCGCTGGCTCAACGCGGCGCACTACGTCGAGCCCGACGTGCGCGTTCAGGCGTCGCGCGCCAAGGTCTACTACCTCGGCGACCGCGAGGTCCTCGTGCCCGCGCGCGACCTCACCGGCCGCATGCTGCACGACGGCCTCGAGTCGCTGTTCGGCATCTGCCCGTGGGACACGCTGATCACGCCGACGTACCGCTTCTTCCGCGTCGGCCCCGCGACGGGCCCCGGCGGCGATGAGGCGGCGAGCGTGCCGCTGGTGTCGACGCCCCGTCGCGCGTGGTGGCGCCTGCGCTGAGCCGTCGGGCGCCGTAGCGGCGACAATGGCCCGATGAAAGTCATCAGGTTGCGCGAAGGCAAGGAACGCTCGCTGTTGCGGAGGCACCCGTGGGTGTTCCAGGGCAGCATCGAGAAGGGCAAGGGCGACGCGGGCGAGACCGTGCGCGTGGAGAGCCACGACGGCAGCTTCCTCGCGTGGGGCGCGTACAGCCCCGAGTCGCAGATCCGCGTGCGCGCCTGGAGCTGGCAGGCGTCCGAACGCATCGACGCCGCGTTCTTCGAGCGCAAGCTCGAGACGGCGCTCGCGCTGCGCGCCCGCATGGCCATCGCGAGCGACGGCGTGCGGCTGGTGCACGGCGAGGCCGACGGCCTGCCCGGGCTGGTCGTCGACCAGTACGGCGACATTCTCTCCGTGCAGTTCCTCGCGACCGGCGTCGAGCGCTGGAAGGAGACGATCGCCGACCAGCTGCTGCGCCTGACCGGCTGCACGCGCCTGTACGAACGCAGCGACGCCAGCGTGCGCGCGCTCGAGGGCCTGACGCCCGTGCGCGCGTGGATGCGCGGCGGCAGCGACGACGCGGCCGCCTCGCGCGTCACGATCCACGAGAACGGGTGGAAGCTGACGGTCGACGTCGCGGAAGGCCACAAGACCGGCTACTACCTCGACCAGCGCGACAACCGCGCGCGCTTCGCGCAGCTCGTGAAGCAGTACGGCTGCAAGTCGGTGCTCAACTGCTTCAGCTACACCGGCGGGTTCTCGGTGGCCGCGCTGGCCGGCGGCGCGACGCGCGTGATCAGCGTCGACTCGTCCGCGCCCGCGCTCGAGCGCGCCGTCGAGCACGTCAAGCTCAACGGCTTCGACCCGCGCCGGCACGAGACGCGCGACGCCGACGTCAACGCGCTGCTGCGCGAGATGCTGAAGAACGGCGAGCGCTTCGACGCGATCGTGCTCGACCCGCCCAAGTTCGCCCCGACCGCCGCGCACGCCGACAAGGCCTCGCGCGCCTACAAGGACATCAACCGCCTCGCGCTGAAGCTGCTGAACCCCGGCGGCCTGCTGCTGACGTTCTCGTGCTCGGGCGGCATCAGCGCCGACCTGTTCCACAAGATCGTCGCGGGCGCCGCGATGGACGCCGAGGTCGACGGCGCGCTGCTGGAGCGCCTCGAGGGCGCGCCGGATCACCCGACGACGCTGTTCTTCCCCGAGGGCGAATACCTCAAGGGCCTGGCCATCCTGAAGGCGGCGGAGTAGGCCGCATGTTCGAGTCCGCCGACGACGCCGCCTGGGCCATCGCCGAGGGCCACACCGGCGAGTACCCGTTCCAGCTGCGGTTCCGCCGCATGCCGCTCGGCTTCCCGCGGGGCGACTATCCGAAGCGGCTCAACATCTTCTGGTCGATGGCAGCGCCGGACGACGAGGGCCTGGCGACCGAGGCCGAGCTCGCCGCGATGCACGTCTTCGAGGATCGCCTGATCCCCGCCGTGGAGCAGGACGAGTCCGCGTGGCTGGTGGCCGTGCTGACCGGCCGCTCGGAGCGCGAGTTCGTCTTCCAGGTCGCCGACCCGGACCTGTTCCTGCGCCGCCTCACCGAGATGCCGCAGGAGGCCGAGCGCTATCCTATCGAGCTCAACCTCGCCGACGATCCCGAGTGGGCCTACTACGACGCGGTGCTGCCGGACGACGGCACGCCGCTGCAGTGACGCTCACGGCGTCACGCGCGGCTCGAACTTCGCGCGCTTGACGCTGAAGTAGGTCTTCACGTTGCGCACGTTCGCGTCCTGCGTGAACAGGCGCTGCACGAGCGCGCTCCACGCGGCCATGTCGGGCACCCAGGCGATCAGCACGAAGTCCGGCCCCGGCGACACCCGGTAGCACTGCTGCACGGCGGCTTCGGCGACGGCGCGCGCCTCGAAGGCGTCGAGGTGCTCCGCGCCCTGCCGGTCGAGCGACACCTCCGCCACCGCGCTCAGCCCCGCACTGGCGAAACGCGGCGCGAGCAGCGCGACCTGGCGCTCGATCACCCCCGACTCGGTCAGCTTGCGCACGCGGCGCAGCGCCGTCGCCGCGGAGACGCCGGCGGCCTCGGCGAGCGCCTGGTTGGTCTGGCTGGCGTCGGACTGGAGCAGGTGCAGCAGGCGGCGGTCGACGTCGTCGAGCGGTTCAGGCGCCGCCGCGGCATCGCTGTTTATTGCATTCATGTCCGTATTTTGCATTTTTCACGCATGACCATCAATCGATGCAATATCCATTCATTTATCTGACGAAAAAGCAAGCAAGCATCTCGCCGTCGCCCCTACGATCACCGCATCCGAGACCTTCCGCGGCCTGACGCGGACTCCAACCAGGAAGCATCCCATGTGTGGCATCGTCGGCGCCGTCAGCACGCGCAACATCGTTCCGATCCTCGTCGAAGGCCTGAAGCGCCTCGAATACCGTGGCTATGACTCGTGCGGCGTCGCCGTGCACCAGGACGGCGTGCTGCGGCGCACGCGCAGCACCGCGCGCGTGGCGGAGCTGTCCGAGCAGATCGCCGCCGACCACGTGGCCTCCGGCACCGGCATCGCGCACACCCGCTGGGCCACGCACGGCGCGCCGGCGGTGCACAACGCGCACCCGCACTTCTCCGGCCCGCTCGGCCCTGAGGCCGCGACCAGCCCGTCCGACCCGACGCTCGCGGCACGCAACGCGAGGATCGCGCTGGTGCACAACGGCATCATCGAGAACCACGACGAGCTGCGCGCCGAGCTGCGCGCCAAGGGCTTCGTGTTCGAGAGCCAGACCGACACCGAGGTCATCGCGCACCTCGTGAACCACCTGTACGACGGCGACCTGTTCGACGCCGTGCAGCGCGCCGTCTCGCGCCTCAAGGGCGCCTACGCGATCGCCGTGTTCTGCCGCGACGAGCCGAACCGCGTCGTCGGCGCGCGCGCCGGCTCGCCGCTGGTGCTGGGCATCGGCGACGGCGAGAACTTCCTCGCGTCCGACGCGATGGCGCTCGCGGGCGTCACCGACCAGATCGTGTACCTCGAGGAAGGCGACGTCGTCGACGTGCAGCTCGGCAAGCACTGGATCAACGGCCTGCAGGCCGACGGCACGCACCGCACCGTGCTGCGCGAGGTGCGCACTGTGCACGCGCACACCGGCGCCGCCGAACTCGGGCCGTACCGCCACTACATGCAGAAGGAGATCTTCGAGCAGCCGCGCGCCATCGGCGATACCCTCGACGGTATCGCCTCGATCACGCCCGAGCTCTTCGGCGACGGCGCGTACGCCGCGTTCAAGGACGTCGACCAAGTGCTCATCCTCGCCTGCGGCACGAGCTACTACGCGGGCAGCGTCGCGCGCTACTGGCTCGAGAGCATCGCGCGCATCCCGACCACCATCGAGGTCGCCAGCGAATACCGCTACCGCGACAGCGTGCCCAACCCGCGCACGCTCGTCGTCACCATCAGCCAGAGCGGCGAGACCGCCGACACCCTGTCCGCGCTCAAGCACGCGCGCAGCCTCGGCATGCAGCAGACGCTGACCATCTGCAACGTCGCCACCAGCGCGATGGTGCGCGAGTGCAAGTTCAACTTCATCACGCGCGCCGGCGCGGAGATCGGCGTTGCGTCGACCAAGGCGTTCACCACGCAGCTCGTCGGCCTGTTCGTGCTCACGCTCGCGCTCGCGCAGGTGCGCGGCCACCTCGACGACGCCACCGAGGCCACGCACCTCAAGGCCCTGCGCCACCTGCCCGCCGCCGTGCAGGCCGTGCTCGCGCTCGAGCCGCAGATCATGGCGTGGAGCGACGAGTTCGCCACCAAGGAGAACGCCCTCTTCCTCGGCCGCGGCCTGCACTACCCGATCGCCCTCGAAGGCGCGCTGAAGCTCAAGGAGATCAGCTACATCCACGCCGAGGCCTACCCCGCCGGCGAACTCAAGCACGGCCCGCTCGCGCTCGTCACCAGCGCGATGCCCGTCGTCACCGTCGCCCCGAAC
>JASLEM010000202.1 GCA_030151165.1 Burkholderiaceae bacterium | reverse complement strand
AGCCGGGACGCCCGACGCCCGACGGCCGCGCCGCCCTCAGCGCTTCTCGACGATCGTCGGCACCAGCTGCAACGACGCGCGGATGCGCTCCGCCGCGGCCTTCGCGTCGTCCCGCGAGGTGTACGGCCCGGCCTGCAGCTTGTTGAGCCCGTGGTCGGTGAAGACCGCCATCAGAGGCGCGAGCCAGGGCGCCTCGTCGATCAGGCGGCGCTGGAACTCGAGCGCGCCGTCGCGCTGCTTGAACGCCCCCAACTGAAGCCAGAAGCCGACCCCCGCGGTGGTGTCGGCGCGCGCGTGCTCGTCGCGCGGCTCCGCACGTGCGGGCGCGGGCGCGGGCGCGGGGGCGATCGCCGGTGTCGATGCCGCAGCCTGAGGCGCCAGCGCCGCGACAACTGTCGTGGCCGGGACGCCGGACGCCGCGCCCGTCGGCGATGGCGGCAGCACGACACCCGCGGGCACGCCGGTCGACGTCGACGTCGAGGCGCCCGCGGGCAGGACCTCCGTCGTGACCGTGGTCGTCGTCCCGGGGACGGCCGGGCCCGAATCGGCGGCCGCGGCGGCGCCGAGATCGATCGTGGCGCCCGTCGCGCCCGCCCCCACGGCGCCCGGCGGCGGCACCGGGCGGCCCGGAGCGGCGGTGCTTCGGGACGGATCGGCCGCGGTCGCGAGCACGTCGGCGGACGACGGTGGCAAGGTCGTCACGCCGGCGGGCTGGCTCGCGGCCGACGTGGCGGCGAGCGGCCGCGCGCGGTTCGCGGGCACGACCGCGGTGGGGCGGTCGAGGTCGCCGATGGCGATCGACGTCGGCGCCGAGGTCGTCGCGGGCGAAGCCGGCGGCGGCGCGCCCGCCGCGTAGGTCGGCGAATGCCTGAACGCGGCGCCGGTGCGGATGTCGTCGTCGGTGATGCGCGAGATCTCCACCGTCTGCACGCCCCCCAGCACGCCCAGCTTCAGCGCGGCGGTGTACGACAGGTCGATGATGCGCCCCGGCGAGAACGGGCCACGGTCGTTCACGCGCACGATCACCTCGTGTCCGTTCGCCGGATTGCGCACGCGGGCGTAGCTCGGGATCGGCAGCGTCTTGTGCGCCGCCGTCATCGCGTACATGTTGTAGGCCTCGCCGCTGGCCGTGCGATGGCCGTGGAAGCGCTTGCCGTACCAGGACGCGAGGCCTTTCTCGGTGACGGGGCGGTCGTCGGTCAGCGGCACGTACGTGTGGCCCGCGACCTCGTACGGCTTGTTCGGGCCGCCGACGCGCAGCGGCTCGATCTGCGGCACGGCGTCCGGCACCTGGTCGAGGTTGGGCGGCGGATTCGCCTCGGGGCCGTCGCGCTGCGCGTTGCCGGGCGGCAGGCGCGAGACATTCGCCGGGGGCGCGCCGGCCGGCGGCACGGTCTTGCATGCGGCGAGCAGCGCGACGAGCAGCACCGCGAGCGCCTGGCGCAGCAGCCGGTGCGATGTCAACGGCGAGGGCGTTCCGACACGACGAATCATTCGAGGGCAGGTGGCGCGCGCGAGGCGCGGGGCGATGCGGAGTCCGCGTCGGCGACACGGGCACCGCGCTGCGCGAGTGTGACAGATGCCGGAAGGCGCCCGCGGTGCGCCGTGCAACCGTCTGAAAGCGCGGCAAGCGCCGTGTGCGCGTCCTAGTTTGGCGGCACGCGGGTCGTGTCGAACGACGGCATGCGCAGCCGCCCGACGCAGGAGACGTCGAGATGCGCCTCGTCTGCCGTCTCGAGGAACGACGTCGAGACCTTCTCGAGGCAGGCGTTCCATTCTTCGGACACATCGTGCCCGCGATTCGGCACGACGATCGTCCGACCGTGCGCGAGCGACGCCACGAGCCCCGGCGCGAGGCTCGGCGGCGTCGCCGGATCGAACTCGCCGACCAGCAGCAAGGTCGGCACGCTCGACACGACCGGCGCGTGCACCGCCGCGTTCGGTGGCGTGCGGGACCACGCGCGGCAGGCGGCGGCCTGCTGGTCGACGCGATAGCTGCCCAGGAAGGTGCCCTCGGCGAGGCGCCGCTCCGCGTCGACATCGACGAACGGCAAATCCTCGGCGCAGGTGATGGCCATGTACATGCCCATGGGCAACCAGGCGTCGAAGCCCGCGCGCCAAGCGCCGATCTCCGCGAGTTCGGCTTGGTCGCGATGCGCGTCGGACAGCGCATGGATGCGGCGGGGCAGCGTCGCGGCGGCGCTCGCCGAATAGAGATGGCTGCGCAGGTAGGACGCGACGATCCCCGCACCGATCACGGTGCCCGGCCGGCCCGCCGATGCAGAGGCCGGGAACGCGCCGTGATCGAGGCGCTGTTGCAGGCGCGCGAGGTCACCGTCGATGTCCGGCCACGCCGCGGCGCAGGCCGCGTCCGCCTTGCAACGAGCGACGATCCCCGCGAGCGACTGCTGCGCGGCCGGCGCCATGCCGGCAGGCACGGCGAGCGCCGGCGATTCGGGCCCGATCAGCAGCATCGCGTGCACGGCCGCGGCGTCGCGACGCAGCACTTCCTGCGCGAGGCGGGTGCCGTAGGAGTAGCCGACGATGTCGATCTGCACGTAGCCGAGGGCGGCGCGGACGTTGTCGACGTCACGCGCGGCGTCGGTCGTGGTGTAGCGGGCGAGATCGACACCCGGCACCAGGCGGTGCGCGCAAGCCGCGAGCGGCGCGGCGGGAAACAGGTCGATCGCGCGCGACGCCGCGGCGAGCGTCTCGGCCTTGCAGCTCAGGTCGGGCGTGTCGCCATTGCCTCGCTGGTCGACGAAGACGAGGTCGTGCGTGTCGCGGAATGTCGCCCACACGGCCGATCCGTCGTCCGCGCTGAGCGTCGTGCGATCGCCCGGGCCGCCCTGGAAGACGAACAGCGGCGCGCCGTGCGCCTCGCGGTGCTTCGCCCTCAGGAGCACGATGTCGAGGCCGATCGCGCGGCCGGCGGGCTTGTCGTAGTCCTCGGGCACCGTCGCGCGCAGGCACGTCGCATCACGCGGGAGATCGTCCGCCGCGGGGCAGGCGCGCGCCGCCAGGTCGATCGCATCGGGGCGCGGGGCGGCGGCGAAGGTGGCTGGCGCGCACGACATCATCAGCGCCATCGCCAGGATTCGGGGGATCGGGTGCATCGAGCCTGTCTCCATGCCGGATCGTTCGTCCGGATGGCGGCATTGTCGTCAGTCCGACGAAGGCGCCGAAATGAAAAAAGGACTCGGCCGCTTGTGCCAAGTCCTTGATCTTGAACGCTGATTCTTGGTGCGCCCGACTGGGTTCGAACCAGTGACCCCTGCCTTCGGAGGGCAGTACTCTATCCAGCTGAGCTACGGGCGCGAAGCCGCGATCTTAGCCGATCGGGGCGCGGCGGCGTCGGCGGGCGGTCGGGAACGCGGGTCTAGACTGCGCGGATGCAGCAACTTCCCTGGCCGGCGCTGGCCCTGGCGCGTGAATGCAACGGGCCGCCGCGCGTGCCGTTCCTCCTGGGCGACAGCGCGCTCGTGCTCGGTTCCGTGGCCGTGCCCGACCTCGACGCGCTGCGCGAATGGCCGGACGCGTTCGCGATCGATGTCGATGCGTCGACCGGCGGCGCCTCGGCCGTGCGCCTGCTGCTCGCCCCGGACATGCGCGATGCGCGCCTCGCCGCGATCCACGAACGTCTCCACGCACAGGGCCGGATCCGCGGCTGGCGCGGCGAGCCGTATCCGCTGCGCGACGCCCGCGGAGGCGAGCACGGGACGATCGAGCGCGCCTCGAGCCGCTTCTGGGGCACGCTGACCTGGGGCGCGCATTGCAACGGCTACGTGGCCGACGCGGCCGGGCGTCCGACGCATCTCTGGATCGCGCGCCGCGCGGACACCAAGCCCACCGACCCCGGCCGGCTCGACAACCTGATCGGCGGCGGCGTGCCGCGCGGACAGTCGGCGCGCGAGGCGGTCGTGCGCGAGGGCTGGGAGGAATCCGGGTTGGAGGCGGCGCAGATGGCGGGGCTCGTCGAGGGCAGCGTGATCGAACTCGATTGAGATGTCGCCGAAGGCCGGCAGCACGAGCGGCTGTTCGTCTTCGACCTGGAACTGCCCGCGGGATTCGTGCCGCGCAACGTCGACGGCGAGGTCGCGGAGCACCGGCTGATGACGGTCGGCGAGGCGATCGCGCGGTCCGCCGCCGGCGAGTTGACGACCGACGCGGCGCTCGTCACCCTCGATTTCGCCGTGCGGCGAGGCTTCGCGGTGTGCGGGCTTGAACCGAACGCCGCCAGCGCGGAATCGACCGCGGCAGGCGCATGCGAGGGCCTGCTGCGGGCGTTCGAGCGCTTGAAGATCGCGGCCTGGTGAGCCCTTGCGGGGACTTTCCGGGCTACCCTACCATTCAAACCGACTGAAGTGCGGCGTCAATCGCGCTCAACCCGAGCATCCGGGATCGCCCCGACACTGGCCTTCCTGATGCAGCGCCGCCTGCAGTCCCTCTTCGGCAGCCCGCATCGAGATCAACATGAACCACCACTCCAGCACATCGACCGGTCGCTACAGCGGCCCCGCCATCCTCCTGCACTGGCTGATGAGCGTGGCCATCGTCTGCAACTTCTTCCTCGGCCTCTACATGGCCGACCTGAAGTTCTCGATGACGCGCCTGCACCTGTTCAATTATCACAAGTGGACGGGCGCGACGATCCTCGCGCTGGCCGCGCTGCGCCTGATCTGGCGGATGACGCACCGGCCGCCGGCCGACGTTCCCGCGCCGAAGTGGCAGCACCTGGCGGCCCACGTCACGCACTGGGCGCTGTACGCGCTGTTCTTCGCGGTGCCGCTGGTGGGCTGGGCGTACAGCTCCGCCGCCGGCTTCCCGCTGGTCGTGTTCGGCGTGCTGCCGTTGCCCGACTTCGTCGCCCCCGACCGCGCGCTCGCCGAGACGCTGAAGATGTGGCACGCCGACCTCGCCTACGTGCTGGCGGCGCTGGTCGTGCTCCACATCGCGGCCGTGGGCAAGCACATGGTCATCGACAGGGACGGCCTGATCCGTCGCATGATGCCCGGCCGCGGCTGATACCCATCACCGTATCTCAGACTCAAGACGTTCAACCTTCGAGAACCCCGCCATGACGAATTTCCGCACTGCTTTCGTACTCGCCGCGAGCGTCTTCGCGTCCGGCGTTTCCTTCGCCCAGGCCACCGTGGTGCCGGCGCAGAGCCAGATCACGTTCGCGGCCAAGGAGATGGGCGTGCCCGTCGAAGGCCACTTCGGCAAGTGGACGGCCACCATCGCGTTCGACCCGAAGGCGCCGGAGGCCGGCAAGGTCGGCTTCACGATCCAGACGGCGTCGGCGTCCTTCGGCTCGCCCGAGACCGACGCGGAGGTGCCGAAGCCCGAATGGTTCAGCGTCGCCAAGTTCCCGACGGCCACGTTCACGTCGACCGCCATCAAGGCCAAGGGCGCGGGCAAGTTCGACGTGTCGGGCAACCTGACCGTCAAGGGCACGACCAAGCCGGTCGTCGTGCCGATCGCGCTCGCGCAGGCGGGCGGCACCACGACGGCCACCGGCCAGTTCACGATCAAGCGCAACGACTTCAAGATCGGCGAAGGCGAATGGGCCGACACGTCGCAGGTCGCCGACGAGGTGCTGGTCAAGTTCAAGATCGCGCTGACCGGCGTCGGCCCGCTCTGAGCGCCGCGCGGATTGCGCGCGCTCCAATCGATTTCCAATGTGCCCCTCGCGGGGCGGCAGCCGGTGGTGCGGTCAGCGCCGGGACGCTTTCTTTCTTCTTTTCCTGACCCGCTGGAGTACCTCGCAATGAACAAGCTTTCCATGCTGGCCGCCGTCGCCACCCTCGGCTTCGCCGTCCTCGCCCAGGCCGAACCCGCGACCTACGCGATCGAGCCGACCCACACGTCCGCGATGTTCGAGATCGGCCACTTCGGCACCTCGACCAACCGCGGCCGCTTCACGAAGACGACCGGCACGGTCAACCTCGACAAGGCCGCCAAGACCGGCTCGCTGGACGTCACCGTCGACACCACCTCGCTGCAGACGCTGACCGACGCGTTCACGAAGCACCTGTCGAGCGCCGAGATCCTCAACGTCGCCGCGTTCCCGACGGCGCACCTCGTCGCCGACAAGTTCGTCTTCAGCGGCGACAAGATCACCGAGATCGACGGCAACCTGACGCTGCTGGGCAAGACGAACCCGGTCGTGCTGAAGGCCGACAACTTCAACTGCTACAACAGCCCGATGATCAAGCGCGAAGTCTGCGGCGGCGACTTCGAGACCACGATCGTGCGCAGCCAATACGGCGTGACGTATGGCCTGAACTACGGCTTCCCCGACAGCATGCGCCTGGTGCTCCAGGTTGAAGCCGTCAAGCAGTAAGCCCTGGCGCCGCGCCGCCCGCGGGGCGGCGCTCGCCTCTTTTTGCGCCTGCGCGAGCGTCACGCCCGCGCGGGCGCAGTCGCTTGCGGCGTCCGCACCGACCTCGCCGGCGCCGCCGGCCGGGCCGGTGACCTACCAGCTCGACCCGGCGCACACCGGCGCGATGTTCGAGGTACGGCACTTCGGGACGTCGACGCTGCGCGGCATGCTCGGCCCGATCGAGGGCCAGGTGACGATCGACCGCGCCGCGCGCACGGGCGACGTCCGCCTGCGCATCCCGATGTCGACGCTGAACACCGGCGTGCCGCTCCTCGACGCGCGCCTGAAGAAGCCCGACCTGCTCGCCACGACCGAGTACCCCGAGGCGTATTTCCTCGCGACGCATTTCCGCTTCGACGCCGCGGGCGGCGTGCAGGAAGTGCGCGGCGAATTCATCCTGCGCGGCGTGAGCGAGCCGTTGTCGCTGTTCGCGCAGCGCTTCGCCTGCCGGCAGGACGAGGCGCTCAAGCGCGAGGTCTGCGGCGGCGATTTCACGGGCGACCTGAAGCGCGGCGACTTCGGCGCCACCTTCGGCGTGCCGTTCGTCGCCGACGACGTCCACCTCGTCGTGCAGGTCGAGGGCGTCGCCCGCTAGCCTGCGTTGCCCGCGGCCGAGCAGCCCCGGGCCGGCACGCCCGGCCGCGCTGCCGGATAATCGGGGGCGATGCCGTCCCGACGGCGCACCGCATTCAAGAAAGCCCGGCGATGACTCTCCCTGACGACTGGCGGCACGACCGCGAGATCGGCGTCCAAACGACGCTGGACACGACGCGCGTCGACGACGTCCGCATCGGCGCGGTCCGCCCGCTGATCTCGCCGGCGCTGCTGCTCGACGACATGCCCGCGCCCGACAGCGCCGTCTCGCTGGTCGAGCGCTCGCGTGCCGAGCTGGCCAAGGTGCTGGGCGGCGAGGACGACCGGCTGATCGTCGTCGTCGGGCCGTGCTCGATCCACGACCACGACCAGGCGCTCGAGTACGCGCGCCACCTCAAGGTCGTGGCCGACGCGTTGCGCGACGACCTGCTGATCGTGATGCGCGTCTACTTCGAGAAGCCGCGCACGACGGTCGGCTGGAAGGGCTACATCAACGACCCGCGCCTGGACGGCAGCTTCCGCATCAACGAGGGGCTGCGCAAGGCGCGCGAGCTGCTGCTGGACATCGCCGCCATCGGCCTGCCCGCCGGCACCGAGTTCCTCGACCTGCTGAGCCCGCAGTACATCGCCGACCTCGTGTCCTGGGGCGCGATCGGCGCGCGCACGACGGAGAGTCAGAGCCATCGACAGCTGGCGTCGGGCCTGTCGTGCCCCGTCGGCTTCAAGAACGGGACGGACGGCGGCATCAAGGTCGCGGCCGACGCGATCCTCGCGGCCAACTCGCCGCATGCCTTCATGGGCATGACGAAGATGGGCCAGGCAGCGATCTTCGAGACGCGCGGCAACCAGGACTGCCACGTCATCCTGCGCGGCGGCAAGCAGCCGAACTACAAGGCTGCCGACGTCGCCGCCGCCTGCGGCGCGCTCGCCGAGCGCTCGCTGCGCCAGCAGGTCATGATCGACTTCTCGCACGCCAACTCCGAGAAGAAGCACAGCCGCCAGATCGACGTCGGCGCGGACGTCGGCGCGCAGATCGCCGGCGGCGACCGGCGCATCACCGGCGTGATGATCGAGAGCCACCTGGCCGACGGCCGGCAGGATCTCAAGCCGGGCGTCACGCCGACGTGGGGCGTGTCGATCACCGACGCCTGCATCAGCTGGGCCGACACCGAACCGCTGCTCACCGGCCTCGCGAAGGCTGTTCGCGAGCGCCGCGCACTCGGCGCGACGCCGGCCGCATGAGCGCGACGCCGTTCGACGCGGCCTCGGGCGCATCGGCCGCGCCGCTCGCGCCGGCCGTCGAATACGTCGGCTTCTGGCTGCGCCTGGGCGCGGCGCTGATCGACCTGTTCGGCCTGCTGTTCCTCGCGCTGCCGATGCTGGTCTGGTACTTCGGCGACGCGTGGACGGCGACCGAGGGCGTCACCGCCTTCGTTGTCAACTGGGTGCTGCCGGGCGTCGTCGCGGTGGTGTTCTGGACCTTGCGCGGCGCCACGCCGGGCAAGATGGTCGTGCGGGCGATGATCGTCGACGCCGGCACCTTCGGCGAGCCGACGCTGGGCCAGCTGGTGCGCCGCTACGTCGCGTATTTCACGACCCTGCCGCTGCTGCTCGGGATCGGCTTCATCGAGATCGGCTACGACGCCCGCAAGCAAGGCTGGCATGACAAGATCGCCGGCACGGTGGTGATCCGGGGCCGGCGCTAGCGGCGCGCGGGCCCGGTCACCGACTTCGGTTCTCCAGCACGGGAGCGACGCGATGGAACGGGTCACGGGCATCGGCGGGATCTTCTTCAAGGCCCGCGACGCGGACGAGCTCCGCGCCTGGTATCGACGCCACCTCGGCCTCGACATCCAGGAGTGGGGCGGCATCGCGATCGCCCCGCCGCCGGCGCAGCCCGCCGACAGCGCGGCGCCGCTCGCCTCGCACACCACGTGGTGCATCTTCCCGGACGACAGCGACTACTTCGGCGCCGAGCCGCGCGCCTCGTTCATGATCAACTACCGCGTCGCCGACCTCGACGCGCTGCTCGCCGTGCTGCGCGAGGAAGGCTGCGACGTCGACGAGAAGACGGACGTCTCCGAGTACGGCAAGTTCGGCTGGGTCACCGACCCGGAGGGCAATCGCGTCGAACTCTGGCAACCACCTGGAGCGTGAGCCCCACGCTCGCTGCCCCCGAGGGGCCCGTGTGGACGATAGGCCGTCCGGCGGACGGACTGTCGCCTCGCGGGCGGACGACCGCTCGCGGTAGTCTCGGGTGCCGCGAGCGGACTGGCAGAGCCAGCTCCGCCGCTCCCTTGAACCGCGCTCGAGGCCTGCGAGCGGCAGCGCCGGAGCCGCGAGGCGCTTCGCGCCTCACACTCGTTCGACGACCATCGCGATGCCCTGGCCGACGCCGATGCACATCGTGCACAGCGCGTACTTGCCGCCGGTCGCATGCAGCTGGTTGACGGCGGTGGTGACGAGGCGGGCGCCGCTCGCGCCGAGCGGGTGGCCGAGGGCGATCGCGCCGCCGTTGGGATTCACGCGCGGATCGTCGTCGCGCACGCCCAGCTGGCGCAGCACGGCGAGGCCTTGCGCGGCGAAGGCTTCGTTGAGCTCGATGACGTCCATCTGCGCGATGGTCAGGCCCAGGCGCGCGAGCAGCTTCTTCGACGCCGGCGCCGGCCCGATGCCCATGATGCGCGGCGCGACGCCGGCCACGGCCATGCCCAGCACGCGGGCGCGCGGCGTGAGCCCGTGCGTCTTCGCGGCGTCGGCGCTGGCGAGCAGCAGCGCGCAGGCGCCGTCGTTGACGCCCGACGCGTTGCCCGCGGTGATCGTGCCGTTCGGGCGCACGATCGGCTTGAGCTTGCCGAGTGCCTCGAGCGAGGTCTCGCGCGGATGTTCGTCCTTCGAGACGACGATCGCGTCGCCCTTCTTCTGCGGCACCGTCACCGGCGTGATCTCCGCGTCGAAGAAGCCGCGTTGCTGCGCGGCGACCGCCAGGAGCTGCGAGCGCAGCGCCATCGCGTCCTGGTCGGCACGGTTCACGCCGAAGTCGTCGGCGACGTTCTCCGCCGTCTCGGGCATCGAGTCGACGCCGTACTGCGCCTTCATCGCGGGGTTGATGAAGCGCCAGCCGATCGTGGTGTCGAAGATCGCGTTCTCGCGCGCGAACGCGGACGTCGCCTTGGGCATCACGAACGGCGCGCGGCTCATGCTCTCGACGCCGCCCGCGACCAGCACGCCGGCCTCGCCCGCGCGGATCGCCTGCGCCGCGCTGCCCACCGCGTTCATGCCGGAGCCGCACAGGCGGTTCAGGGTGACGCCGGGGACGTCGACCGGCAGGCCCGCGAGCAGCGCGCTCATGCGGGCGACGTTGCGGTTGTCCTCGCCGGCCTGGTTCGCGCAGCCATAAAGCAAGTCGTCGATCGCGGCGGGATCGAGCTCCGGATGACGTGCCAGCAGCGCGCGGATTGGAACCGCTCCCAAATCGTCCGCGCGGACGGCCGACAAGGAGCCGCCGTAACGGCCGAAGGGAGTGCGCAGGGCGTCGCAGATGAAGGCGTCGGTCATGTCGTCTTGTCTCGGTCTCGGTTCAGGGGTAGTGTTTGAACGTTTCTGGGCGTATCCAGGCGTATCAAAACTGTTCGCAGGAAGAACATTTATTCGTCAGCGCCGCCTGCGAGTGAGGATTTTGCGCGTTTTCAGTGCACACCTGTCTTTTGAGGGGATGCGTCCGCTCAAGTCGAGGGTGGGATCGGCCGATTCCACCGAGAGACTGCAAAACGCCGCAACAGGCACAAGCACGGGCACAGGCTGCGGCAAGGGAAGACCAATGACGACTCCAATCCACGCGAACGCTTTGCGCATCGGCATGTTCGTTCATCTGAACGTCGGCTGGATGTCGCATCCGTTCCCGTTGTCCAGCTTCAAGCTGACCTCCAACGAGCAGATCGAGACGATCCGCTCGCTCGGGCTGTCGCGCCTGACCTGGAGCCCGGAGCGCAGCGACGTGGAGGAGCCCGCCGCCCAGCCCGCGCTCGCCGGCGGCGGAGAAGGCGCGGTCGAAGCCGCCGTCGCGGAGGCGCCCGCCGCGCCGATGGACGCGCGCCAGCTCGCGAAGCTGGCCCTGAACGCGCAGCGCGACATCGCCCAGCGCTGCGAACGCCAGTTCGCCGAAGCCTGCCGCGACCTGCGCCGCACCAACGACAAGGTGCTGACCGACCCCGCCCAGGCGAACGCCGACGCGCAGCAGCTCGCCCGTGCGCTGCTCGACAAGATGCTCGTCGAGGGCGAGCCGTGCCTGCGCGTGCTCGGCGAGATGAACGGCGACCGCCACGCGGCGCATTCGCTGAATGTGACGGTGATCTCGATGATGCTGGCGCGCCAGATGTCGGTACCCGCCCCCGTATTGATGGAACTCGGAGTCGGCGCCCTGATGCACGACGTCGGCAAGATCTCGTTGCCCGACCGCGTGCGGCTCGCGCGCGAGGATTTCAACGCCGGCGAGGCCGCGCTGTACCGCGACCACGTCGCGCAAGGGCTGATCCTGGGCCGCCGCATGGGCCTGTCGGCCGACGCGCAGCTCGTGATCGCGCAGCACCACGAGCTCGCGGACGGCAGCGGCTTCCCGAGCGCGTTGATGCTGCCGCGAATGTCGCTGCCCGCGCGCATCGTGGCGCTCGTCAACCGCTACGACAACTGGTGCAACGCGGCGACGCCGGCGCAGTCGATCACGCCGCACGAGGCGCTGTCGCGGCTGTTCGCGCAGTGCCGCTCGAAGTTCGACGAGACGCTGCTCTCCGGCTTCATCAAGATGATGGGCATCTACCCGCCCGGCTCGGTCGTGCAGCTCAACGACGACCGCTACGCGATGGTGATGACCGTCAACGCCGCGCATCCGCTCAAGCCGCGCGTGCTGGTCTACGACGCCAACGTGCCGACCGAGGACGCGCTGCACCTCGACCTGGAGAAGCAGCCGATGCTGGGCATCCGCCGCAGCCTCAAGCCGGCGCAGCTGCCGACGCGCGCGGTCGAGTACCTGAAGCCGCGCCAGCGCATCGCGTACTTCTTCGACGTCGAGAGCACGGCCAGGGAAGACGAGCGCGAAGAGGTGCCGGCATGACACCCGCGCCGCAGCTGTTGACGCATGTCGCGGCGCGAGAGTCGTTCGGCGGCATCCTCGCGGCGCTGGCGGCGCTCGGCCATGCGGCGTGGATCGTCGACGCGGCGCGGGGGCACGTGCTCGCCGCCAACCTCGAGGCGGAAGAGCTGATCGCGCGCGGCGAGCTCGAAGGGCTCGACGCCGAGGACGTCATCCCGAACCTCGAGGATCTCGCGTACTGGGACGGCGTGCGCTGCGGCGTCGTCGGCACGCTGGACAGCGACACCGAGCTGCACCGCCCCGACGGCACGACGTGCGCCGTCGCCCGCCGCGTCTCGCCGCTGTGGCTCGCGGACGGCAGCGCGCTGTTCCTCGTGCAGGTGCGCGACCGCAGCCGCGAGCACCGCATCGAGGTCGAACGCGAGACCGCGCTCGCCGAGTTGCGGGCCACGCTCGAGGCCACCGCCGACGCCATCCTCGTCACCGACCTGGACGGCCGCATCCGCGCCTTCAACCGGCGTTTCGCCGCGCTGTGGGCGATACCGGATGCCGTATTGCACGCGAACGACGACCGCACCGTGCACGAATGGCTGCGCATGAACGTGATGGACGTCGACGGCTACGACCGCCGGCTCGAGGACGTCTACGCCCACACGCTGGCCGAGACGCACGACGAGATCGCGCACGTCAACGGCGCCGTCATCGAGCGCCACGGGCAGCCGCAATGGAGCCAGGGCCGCCCGATCGGCCGCGTGTTCTCTTACCGCGAGCGCAACGCCCACCGCATGGGCGCGCCGCGCGAGCCGGGCCACGACGGCATCGACCAGCTCACCCACCTGCCGAACCGCACCGGCTTCCTGCAGACCATCACCGACGCGCTGCGCCCCGGCCGCGGGCCGGACGCCGGCGCCGGCTTCGCGGTGCTGTGCGTCGAGTTCGACCGCGACGCGTTGTTCGGCGAGGGCGGCGACAGCGCCTCCGGCTCGCGCCGCCTGTCCGAGCTCGCCGGCCAGGTGCGCGGCGCGGTGCGCCAGCCGCACCACTGCGCGCGCCTGGGCGGCAGCCGCTTCGGCGTGCTGGTCGACTACGCCAGCGAGGCCGCCGCCGAGGCGATCGCCCGCCGCCTGATCGACTCGCAGGAGCGCGCCGGCGGCGTGCCGGTGGCGATCGGCATCGGCACGTGGCCGGGCGCAGGGCTGTCGGCGGACGAGATCCTGCGCCATGTCGAGATCGCGATGCACCGCGCGCAGCAGGCGACCCGCTCGTCGTTCGCGGTGCACAAGTTCGGCTTCGAGTCGTGGCAGCGCCGGCGCGACCGCGTCGAGCAGGGCCTGCTGCGCGCCGCCGAGGAAGGCCGCTTCCGCCTCGCGCTGCAACCGCGCTTCGACGCCGCGAGCGGCCTGGCCGTCGCGCTGGAGGTGAACCTGCGCTGGCGCGACCGCGAGCTGGGCGAGGTCGCGCCGATGCAGTTCCTTCCGGTCGCCGAGGAGCGCGGCCTGATCGGCGCGCTGGACGACTGGGTCCTCGAGCACGGCCTGCTGCAGCAGAAGCGCTGGCGCCAGGCCGGCCACGCGTTGCGGCTGAACGTCAACGTGTCGGACTGGCAACTGACGCAGCCGGGGTATGCGCGTCGCGTCGCCGCGGCGCTCGAGGCCGCGCGCTGCCCGCCGGGCGAGCTCGAGATCGACATCCACGAATCGGTGCTGCAGGCCGACCCCGACGCCGCGGTGGCCGCCGTGCGCGCGCTCGCGCGTCACGGCGTGCGCGTGATGCTGGACGCGTTCGGCGCCGGCGACAGCTCGATCTCCTGGCTGCAGCGCCTGCCGCTCACCGGCGTCAAGCTCGACGCCAAGCTCGCGCAGGCCTGCGCCGGCGACGGCGCCGAATCGCGCTGGGTGCCCGCCCTGGTGGCACTGGCGCACGCGATGAAGCTGGAGGTGCACGCCGACGGCGCCGACACCGAGACCCAGTGCGACGCCCTGCGCGCCGCCGGCTGCGACGGCCTCCAGGGCCGCCGGCTCGGCACGTGGATGGAAGAACGCGCGCTCGATTCCTGGCTCGCCCTGCCGGCGCCAAAACGCCGCGTCGGCTGAGCGCGGCCGCGCAAGCCGCCTGCGAAGTCCCATGCGTCGTTGGACGCTCCTTGCGGGCATCCAGCCCGCGCGTCGCCTCCGCCTAGCCTGGAACTCCGCAGACGGTCCGCGCGACCGCGCTCACGAGATCAGGCGTCTTGCATTTGTTCTTCGCCGCCAAGGTTGGGTGCGACGTCCTGCTCCTCGTCAGCCTCCTTGCCGATCGCCTCGCCGACATGGTCGGGCGTCAGCGGCGTGGCCTCGGGGCGGCTGTCCCTGACCTGACGCGAAGCGGAACGGGAATCCTTGGCCGGGGCGAGTTTCTTGCTCATCGGGAACCTTTTGCGGTTGGCGGGGCTCTGTCCCCGGGGTGGATGCTGACACGGCGTCGCCCGCGATGCCAGCCATCGCGCGTTGACCCTGCCGGCACCGGCGTCGTAGGACATGCACTACACGTCGTCGCGCCGCCGGCCGGCATCCTCGCGCCCTGTTCGAGCGCATTCTTGAACCCAATCGACGGGCCACCGCATTGACGGTGGCCACTCCCGAATCGCAGGACCGTTTCCCATGACCTCTCTCAAGACCAGGAGCACCTTCCCCGCATGGCCGGCCGCGGTCGCGGCCGTCGCGGGCGTGTTCTTCCTCGTCACCGCGGTCGCCCACGTGGTCGTCGTGCCGCCGCCGGCGACGAGCCATCCGGCCGGCTTCGGCGTGCTGCAGGCCGAAGTGCATGCGTGCATGGCGCGCAGCGGCCGCGGCCACGACGAGTGCCTGGACGAGATTGAAGGCAAGGCGCTGATCCAGCGCGCCGAATGGCTGGCGCAGAACAACGCGTGGCCGGACGACGAGGCCGGCGATCCGGCGGACGACGACATGATCGCCGCCGCCGCCGCGGCGCACCCGCCGCGATCGAGGGCGCCGTGATCACGCGCGGCGTCAGCGCGAGCGGGGCCGGCGCCGCGACGTCCGAGGTCGTCCCGGGGCGCGATCGCGCGCTCGACGTCTACCTCGTCGAAGACAACGTCCACGTGCTCGAAAGCCTGATCGCCGCGCTCGAGGAGCTCGCGCCGGTGCACGTCGTCGGCACCGCCGCCGACGAAGGCGTCGCGATCGACTGGCTGCGCCAGGACGGCGCGCCGTGCGACCTGGTGATCGTCGACATCTTCCTGCGCAGCGGCTCCGGCCTCGGCGTGATCGCCGCGGCACGCCGCCGCCGGCCGGACGCCGCGCTGGTCGTCCTGAGCAACTACGCCACCGACGAGATGCGCGCGCGTTGCCTGGCCGCCGGCGCCGACCGCGTGTTCGACAAGTCGCACGAGATCGACCTGCTCATCGCGTTCTGCATCGCGCTCGCCCGCCGCGAGCCTGGCGCCGCGGCGCACTGACGCCCGGGCGCGGCGCCGGCGCGCGCCCAAATCCGCACGGCTCGAAGCGTCGGACACTTGTCGATCGGCGTGGGTGCGCGCACGCTGATTGCCCCTTTCCGCCGCAAGTCAACGACCCAGTAGTCCCAGTCCTACGGCGTGGCCCGTGGCTCCCCGACAAGCAGGCGCGCCGCGCCCCTACCGTCGGCCACTCGACCGTCGCAGACACTGGATTCGTCTCTTCGGAGTCCGTCTCCCGCACCCCTCGGGCCGGACTTTTGAATCCCCTTCTGCAAAAGTCTTCCAAAGGAGTCCCCCATGTCCGAAACCTCGCTGTCCACCGCCACGTCCTCCGAACACTTCAACCGCGCCGCCGCTGCCCTGAAGGCCGCCGAGCGCGATGCGCATGCCGCGATCGACAGCGCCGTCGACGGCCTGGCCACCGCGTACAGCGAGACCAAGCCGCTGCTCTCGCGCGTCGGCAAGCAGGCCCGCGGCTACGTCAGCGACGGCTACGACGCGGCTCGCCAGCAGGCCGCGGCGCTGCGCGAACGCGGCGAGCGTGCGGTCGACTCGACGCGCGGCTACGTGCGTGACGAGCCGGTCAAGTCGCTGCTGATCGCGGCCGCCGTCGGTGCGACCGTCATCGCGCTGGTCGAACTCGTGCGTGTGCGCCGCAACCGCTGAACGCGCACCCCACGATCGCGGGCCGTTCGGTGGAACGGCGCGCCGGATCGCCGACAATCGCGGCCAAGGACATCCTTGGCCGCATTCATTTGCGCCTCGCGAAAGCACACCATGATCTACAAGTTCAAGAGCCCGGCCGCCGGCGACCTCATCATGACGCAGCCGGTGGGCGACCGCGTGCTGTCGCTGATCGGCAAGGAGCCGTCGGCGCAGGGCATCATCGACGTCGACCAGCTGCAGGCCGCGATCGCGGCGCTGGAGGCGGCCGTGGCGGCGGAGTCGCCGAAGCCGGCGAACCAGGACGACGGCGGGCACGGCAAGGGCGACACGGTGTCGCTGCGCCAGCGCGTCTGGCCGATGGTCGAGATGATGAAGCTCGCGCTGGCCGAGAAGCAGCCGATCGTCTGGGGCGTATGAGCCTCGCGCCGGCCCCGATCCGCATCGACGTCGCCGCCTCGCGCCGCGCATGAACGAGGCGACCCGACTCATCGCCGTGCGCCACGGCGAGACGGCCTGGAACGTGCAGTCGCGCCTGCAGGGCCAGCTCGACATCCCGTTGAACGACCGCGGCCACGAGCAGGCGCGGCGCGCGGCGCGCGCGCTCGCCGACAGCCAGCCGGACGTCGTCGTCAGCAGCGATCTCGCGCGCGCGCAGGCGACCGCGCAGGCGATCGCGTCGTTCAACCGGTGCCCGCTGCTGCTCGACCCGGGCCTGCGCGAGCGCAGCTTCGGCAGCTTCCAGGGCTTCACGCACCTCGAGGTCGCCGAGCGCTGGCCCGAGGACTCGGCGCGCTGGAAGAGCCGCGACCCCGACTTCTCGCCCGGCGACGGCGAATCGCTGCGCGTCTTCTACGCGCGCTGTGTCGAGGCCACGCTGCGCATCGCCGAGGCGCACGCCGGCCGCACGGTGGTGGTCGTCGCGCACGGCGGCGTGATGGACTGCCTGTACCGCGCCGCATCGCGGATTCCCCTCGATGCGCAACGCATCTGGTCGCTCGACAATGCAGCCATCAATCGCCTGCTGCACACCGACTCCGGGCTGACGCTGGTCGGCTGGAACGACACGAGCCACCTCGTCGATCCGGCGCTGGACGAGATCGGCTGAGGCCGGGAGCGCGGCACGCGAAGTCCCAACGAAGGGTCGCATGCAAGACGCTCAGGTCATCGTGCTGGCAACGCCAGTGTTCTTCCTGCTCATCGCTGTCGAGGCCGTGGTCGGCTGGCGGCGGGGGCAGTCCACGTATGCGTGGGCGGATACCCTCAACAGTATCGGCCTGGGCATGATGAGCCAGGTCGTCGGCATCTTCACGAAGCTGTTCACGCTGGGCATCTACGCGTGGGTCTACGCGCACGCCGCGCTGTTCGAGCTGAGCCCGCGCTCGCCGTGGACGTGGATCGGCGCGCTGCTGGCCTACGACTTCCTCTACTACTGGCTGCACCGCGCCGGCCACCAGGTGGCGCTGTTCTGGGCGGCGCACGTCGTGCACCACCAGAGCGAGGAATACAACCTGTCGACCGCGCTGCGCCAGACGGGCTCGGGATGGGTCGCCGGCTGGCTGTTCTACCTGCCGATGGCGATCGTGGGCGTGCCGCCGCTCGTGTTCGCGGTCGTCGCGCTGATCGACCTGCTGTACCAGTTCTGGGTGCACACGCGCCTGGTCGGCCGGCTCGGCGGATTCGACCGCTGGTTCTGCGCGCCGTCGAACCACCGCGTGCACCACGCCGTCAACGACGTCTACCTCGATCGCAACTTCGGCGGCATCCTCGTGGTCTGGGATCGGCTGTTCGGCACGTTCCAGCCGGAGCTCGACGAGGAGCCGTGCGTCTACGGCACGCGCAGCCCGCTGCGGAGCTGGAACCCGGTGTGGGCGAACCTCGAGGTGTACGCGGCGCTCGCGCACGACAGCCGCAACGCTCGCCGTTGGGGCGACAAGCTGCGCGTCTGGCTCAAGCCGCCCGGCTGGCGTCCGGCCGACCTGCACGAGCGGTTCCCGAAGCCGCCGTTCGTCCTGCACGCGATCCCGCGCTACGCGCCCGCGATGACACCCGCGCACCAGTGGGCGGCCGGCGCGATGTTCGCGCTGGCCATCGGCATCACGACCGTCGTGCTGTGGAACGCGCACCGGCTCGCGCCGCTGCAGCTCGCGGGCGCGGCGGGTGCGGTGCTGGCCGGGTTGTGGTCGGTGGGGTGGATCTGCGAGCGGCAGGCGCGAGAGGATGCGGCCTCGACGCGCGCCGCGGCGCCGCAGCCGCGCTAGGCGTTCAGGCGCCCTCGGAACCGCCGAACAGGTCGATCCCCTGCCGCGCCGGCGGCGCGAGGCCGAGGTGCCGGTAGGCCGCGATCGTCGCGATGCGGCCGCGTGGCGTGCGCTGCAGGTAGCCCTGCTGGATCAGGTACGGCTCGATGACGTCCTCGATCGTGCCGGGCTCCTCGCCGATCGCCGCGGCGACGTTGTCGAGCCCGACGGGGCCGCCGTCGAAGCGGTGCACGATGGCCTCGAGCAGCTTGCGGTCCATCACGTCGAAGCCCTGCGGGTCGACGTCCAGCATCGCGAGCGCCTTGTCGGCGACGGGCACGGTGATGCGGCCCTGCGCCTTGACGTCGGCGTAGTCACGGACGCGGCGCAGCAGGCGGTTGGCGATGCGGGGCGTGCCGCGCGAGCGGCGGGCGACCTCGAGCGCGCCTTCCGGGTCGATCGGCACGTTGAGCAGGCCGGCCGAGCGCACGACGATGCGCGCGAGTTCCTCGGCCGTGTAGAACTCGAGCCGCGCGACGATGCCGAAGCGGTCGCGCAACGGGTTCGTGAGCATGCCCGCGCGCGTGGTGGCGCCGACGAGCGTGAACGGCTGCAGGTCGAGCTTGATCGAGCGCGCGGCGGGGCCGTCGCCGATCATGATGTCGATCTGGAAGTCCTCCAGCGCGGGATAGAGGATTTCCTCGACGACCGGCGACAGGCGGTGGATCTCGTCGATGAAGAGGACGTCGTTGCGCTCCAGGCCGGTGAGGATCGCGGCGAGATCCTTCGGCTTCTCGAGCACCGGCCCCGAGGTCTGGCGCAGGTTCACGCCGAGCTCGGCCGCGATGATGTGGCTCAGCGTCGTCTTGCCGAGCCCCGGTGGACCGAACAGCAGCACGTGGTCGAGCGACTCGGTGCGCTTCTTCGCGGCGCCGATGAAGATGTCCAGCTGCTCGCGCGCCTTCGTCTGGCCGACGTAGTCGTCGAGGCGCTTGGGGCGCAGCGCGCGTTCCATGGCCTCTTCGTTGGGCGAGGCGGGGCCGGCGGCGACGACCCGCGCCGGGCGGCTCGAACCCGCGGAGCCCGGCCCTGCGGCGCTGAAATCGTCGGTCTGTATGGACATGCAGTGATCATAACGGCCCCACGGTCGCTGGCGCTCCCTGCCCCCGAGGGGCTGGCCGCGAGCGGACTGGCAAAGCCAGCTCCGCCGCTCCCTTGATTTTCCGAGTGAACGTGCGAGCGGCGGCGCCGGGAACGTTCGGCGTCGAGGCGCATCCAAATTGGCTCGCGTACCATCGCTCGCCTGTTCTCAGAAAGCCGTTCATGAAGAAGCCGTTCCGTCTCGTCGCCGCCATCGCGTTGCTCGCCTGCGCCGCCGCCCACGCCCAGGTCACCGTCGACAAGCCCTGGGTGCGCACGACCGTCGCGCAGCAGACGACCACCGGGGCGTTCATGACGATCACGTCCGCGCAGGGCGGCAAGCTGGTGTCGGCGAGCTCGCCGATCGCGGCGTCGGTCGAGGTGCACGAGATGAAGATGGACGGCGACATGATGAAGATGCGCCCCGTCGACGCGCTGCCGCTGCCCGCAGGCAAGCCGGTCGAGCTCAAGGCCGGCGCGTATCACATGATGCTGATGGGGCTGAAGAAGCCGGTGAAGTTCGGCGACGTGGTGCCGATCCAGCTGGTCGTCGAGGACAAGAACGGCAAGCGCGAGACGGTCGACGTCCAGGCGACCGCGAAGCTGGTGCTCTGAGCGCGCAGGCTAGGACAGCGCCTTCATGGCCTGCTTGATGCCGTCGCTCACGCCGACGTCCTTCGGCAGGCCCTTCATCGCCATCGCCGCTTCCTTCTCGTTGTAGCCGAGGGCGATCAGCGCCTGGACGATGTCGCCTTGCGCGTCGTTCGCGATGGCCGCGGTACCGGCCGCGAGCTCCGGGCCGAGCTTGCCCTTGAGCTCGAGCAGCAGGCGTTCGGCGGTCTTCTTGCCGATGCCGGGCACCTTCTGCAGCCGGCCGCCTTCCTGGCGCGCGACCGCGCCGGCGAGGTCGTTCACCGACAGCCCCGACAGGATGCCGAGCGCCGTGCGCGGGCCGACGCCCGAGATCTTGATCAGCAGGCGGAACGTGGCGCGCTCCTCGCCGGTGAGGAACGCGAACAGTTGCTGCGCGTCCTCGCGCACCACGAAATGCGTCAGCAGCGTCACGCGTTCGCCGAGCCCGGGCAGGTTGCAGAACGTGCTCATGGGCACGTCGACCTCGTAGCCGACGCCCTGGACGTCGAGCAGGACCTGCGGGGGCGATTTTTCCGCGACGATGCCCGTGAGACGACCGATCATGAGGACATTATCGGTTCGACGGACAATCGCACTTCACCGACTGAAACAGCGAACCCCGCACGTGATCGTCCGCCGCAGCTTTTCCCCGCCCGACAACGAGCGCCTCGCCCACCTGTGCGGCGCGCTCGACGAGAACCTGCGCGCGATCGAGCAGGGGCTCAACGTCGTCATCACGCGGCGCCACGAGAACTTCCGTGTCGAGGGCGGCAAGCTGCAGGCGCCGCGCGCGCTCGCGCTGATCGAGGCGCTGTACGACCGCAGCGGCCGCGCCATCGACGAGGAGCAGCTGCAGCTGATGCTCCACGACGCGCAGCGCGACGTGATCCAGGGCCACGCGAAGCCGGTCGCGCCGGCCGCGGCCGAGGCTGGCGGCGAGATCGTGCTGCACACGCGGCGCTCGAACCTGATCGGCCGCACGCCCAACCAGGTGCAGTACCTGCGCCAGATCCTGTCGCACGACATCACGATCGGCGTCGGCCCCGCGGGCACCGGCAAGACGTTCCTCGCGGTGGCGTGCGCGGTCGACGCGCTCGAGCGCAGCAGCGTCCAGCGCATCGTGCTGACGCGGCCGGCCGTCGAGGCCGGCGAGCGGCTCGGCTTCCTGCCGGGCGATCTGTCGCAGAAGGTCGATCCGTACTTGCGTCCGCTGTACGACGCGCTGTACGACCTGATGGGCGCGGAGCGCGTGATGAAGGCGTTCGAGCGCGGCGCCATCGAGATCGCGCCGCTCGCGTTCATGCGCGGGCGCACGCTGAACCACGCGTTCGTGATCCTCGACGAGGCGCAGAACACCACGCCCGAGCAGATGAAGATGTTCCTCACGCGCATCGGCTTCGGCACCAAGGCCGTCGTCACCGGCGACCTGACGCAGGTCGACCTGCCGCGCGGCGCGCGCAGCGGGCTGGCCGACGCGTCGGACGTGCTGCGCGACGTCGCGGGCATCGCGGTGACGAAGTTCGGCGCGAGCGACGTCGTGCGCCATCCGCTCGTCGCACGCATCGTCGAGGCCTACGATGCGCGCGACCAGCGCGATGTCGAGGTCGCGAAGGGCGAGCGCGCGGATCGCGCCGAGCGCGTCGAACCGGCGCCGGCGAGTTTCCAGGAAGGCCGGCGCAAGAGCGTCAACGGCCGTGGAGGACGTTCGTGATGGCCCGCCCGCCCTTGCCCGAGTTGCAACTCAGTCTCCAGTTCGCCGACCCGGCGCACCGCGCGCTGCTGCCGCGCCACAAGGTCGCGCGCTGGATCCGCGCCGGGCTCGAGCTGCCCGCGCAGATCACGGTGCGCATCGTCGGCGAGGAGGAAGGCCGCGCGTTGAACCGCGACTACCGGCAGAAGGACTACGCGACCAACGTGCTGACCTTCGACTACGTGCAGGAGCCCGAGATCGAGGCCGACCTCGTGCTGTGCGCGCCGGTCGTCGAGCGCGAGGCCGCGGCCCAGCGCATCGACGTCGTCGCGCACTACGCGCACCTCCTGGTGCACGGCACGCTGCACGCGCAGGGCTACGACCACGAGGACGACGGCCCCGAGGCCGCGTGCATGGAGGCGCGCGAGACCGAGATCCTCGCGGGCCTCGGCTTCGACGATCCCTACGGCGGTCACAAATGATGACCTCGCGACTGCGCATGCTCGGCGCACTGGCGCTCGCTTTCACGACGACGGCCACGGTCGCTGCGGCCACGCCGCCCGCGTCGGCGCCCGCAGCGAGCGCCGCGGCGGCGGATGCGCTGGTACTGACCTCGCGCGGCCTGGGGCCGGTGCGCCTGGGAATGTCCACGGCGCAGGTGCGTGCGGCCTGGCACGGGCCGCTCGCGACGCTGGACGGGCCGCCGGAACTTGACTGCGGCAGCTTGCGCAGCGGCGATGACACGTCCCTGCCGGTCGACTTCTTTCTCGAACACGGCAAGCTGCGCTCGATCGGAGTGCGAGGGCCCGGCATCTCGACGCGTTCGGGCATCGCCGTCGGCACCCCGTTCGCGCGTGTGCAGGCACTGTTCGGTCGCGAACTCGACGTCTCGAAGGAGGTCCGCGATGGCTACAGCGAGGCGACGCTGTGGGAAACGGGGCGTGGCTACGGGGTGAGCTTCACGGTGTACGCCGGCCGCGTCGCCGCGATCACCGCCGGCGACGCCGACGCACTGCAGGAGCCCGAGGGCTGCGGAGGTTAGCGGCGGTGCGCCGCGGGCGCGTCGCGACGCGCTTCAGCGACCGCGGGCCAGCACGCGCGCGGCCTCGAGCGCGAAGTAGCTCAGCACGCCGTCCGCGCCCGCGCGGCGGAACGCGAGCAGCGATTCCATCATCACGGCCTCGCCGTCGACCCAGCCGTTCAGGCCGGCGCCCTTGAGCATCGCGTACTCGCCGCTGACCTGGTAGACGTAGGTCGGCATGCGGAACTCGTCCTTCACGCGGCGCACGATGTCGAGGTACGGCATGCCGGGCTTGACCATCACCATGTCGGCGCCTTCGGCGATGT